>JAFSAC010000013.1 GCA_017442265.1 Clostridia bacterium
AACTGAAGACAAGAACAGGACGCACCGTCGAAAGATGGTGCGTCCTGTTTGGTGACCCAGCGGGGATACCTCCGCGCCAAGAGCCGCCGCAAGCGGCAGGTGCGACAATCACGTAGGGGCGGGTCCTTGACCCGCCCGGCGTTTGATTTTAGGGAAGAGTGTATAGGGTAGAGGGAATAAGTAAAAAACGACACCTCTCTGATGAGAGGTGTCCGTTTTTTATACAATCGCAACAGCGCAGCCGCTCCGGCCGGAGGATTTGTCAAGCTAAATCAAGACTCGGCGAAGTGCGAGCCGTATGCCTCAAAAAACTCGGAGGGGCACGAAAAATCATTAGCGCAGCTTACACAAATCCTGTCGCAGACCTCTTTTAGCGTCTGCCCGTCAAAAAGCGGCGCGTCGGAAAGTTCGGCAAAGCTCGAAAACTCCCGTCTTTCCCCGCCTGCCACGGTGCATACATACAGGTCTGTGTTTGTTTGCTCATCCATCACTTTTTCAAGCCGATGGGCTTCATCTTCCCATACGGAAAACTCTATCCGCAATTCCCCGCCGAGCGCTTCGAGCGAATGAGCAAAAACCTGCGTCAACGTTTCAAAGGATACGCCGGATACCTTGACTTCCTGGGCACGCCAGCGGTCTTTGTCCTCGCGGGTGGGCAGGCGGCAAATGCCATCATACACGGCAAGTTTCCGTTCAGACTCCAATTCTTTAAGTGCTTCATCAAATCCACGGTGGATGCGGACGTTCATCACGGTGCGGATCAGCTCATCGTAACCGCAAGAAACATTCTCTGTGACGTATTGCTCGATTTTTTCCGACACCCGCCGTTTCACCGAGCGCTCTGTGCGCCCTCCCAGCCACTCGATGCCCCACAGTATGTAGCTCAAAAACATAAGGCCCACTTCGCCCCACACGATCATCAGTTTGACCGGGCGGGAAAACTCTATCTTCAATCCTACAAGCAAAACCAAAAAAGCGATCATTCCCAAAAGGGTGATGGAAAAAACGATCATCTCGATTTGATTGAGCGGATATTCTCTTGTAACGACGTCAAGAATTTTCTCCCACCACGTTTGCCCACGGATGGGGCGGTATTTCTTTTTGAAAGCGAACATTTCACGGCCCCCTCTCCGTTTTTATCATAACAGAGTTTTTCCTCCGCTGCAAGCGGCGGGTGCGACAATCACGTAGGGGCGGGTCCTTGACCCGCCCGGCGTTTGATTTTAGGGAAGAGTGAATAGGGAAGAGTGAATAAGTAAAAAACGACACTTCTCATTAGAGAAGTGTCGTTTTTTGGTGACCCAGCGGGGATACCTCCGCGCCAAGAGCCGCCGCAAGCGGCGGTTGCGCTCCGGCACGCCCGCCTGCTGGCGGGTGTCGAACCCCGGCCGGGGTAACTCACCCCACGGGGACAAAAGAAAAAACCGCCAAACGGCGGTTTCTTCTTTTGGTGACCCAGCGGGGATTCGAACCCCGGACACCCTGCTTAAAAGGCAGGTGCTCTGCCGACTGAGCTACTGGGTCATATTCAATTTTATTATGCGTGGAACAAGTCTGTGCCATTCGTGGCGGCTGACGCCGAGGTGCTCATCTCGCCGCCAAGAGCCGCCCGGTGGGCGGTTGCGGCTCGAAACGCCCGTCTGCGGACGGGTGTGCCGACTGAGCTACTGGGT
>JAFSAC010000014.1 GCA_017442265.1 Clostridia bacterium
ACACAATTTGCACACAACCCGCCGAGTTATGGGTTGAAGCGTAGCCACCCTATCGCCAGGAGATAGCAATGTCGAAGCGGCGCGCACCCCTGCCGGTATCGGCGTCAATCAAGTTGGTCGGCGGTGCCGGTAATTTTCTTTTTAGCAGATGTTCCCCGAACAGGCATCGAGACAGTTCCCAATCGTCAGGCAGGGTGCCGGAGCGCTTCAGCTTTGCGTGTACCCAGTCGATCGCCCCGCCGGTGGTCTTGATACGCTTGCCGCTATCGGGATCGTACCGCATGATCTTTCCCGTTCTGACCCTGTTTTGTGCGTCGATCTGCCAATAGATCACCGCGCCGTCTTTCGTGCATCCCAAATAATACTCGCCCATCAGGCGGACAACGGTAGGCGATTCCAGCATATCGCGGTCGAAAAGGGTGAGTAGGAACCGCACGAACGAAGACCCGTAACCCAGCGACCGGATAACATATTGTTTCGGTATGCGACGGGGTTCCGGTGCGCGCGTATTTGACCCCCAAAAAATCATGGCGTTGCTGTTGCGCGCTTTTTTATAGCATCCGCAAATCCCGCATTTTCATGGTTCCTATGTCCCGAGGGCTGGGCCGTTTCACCCTTTGGGCAACCTTTGGAGCGTATTACTGGCCCGGCCAGCCCACCTTCGAATCGGTCGTTGGCCGGGTCGATGCAAGTGGAATCCCCCCGATCCCTCAACACGCAACAACCTTATTCCAATAGAACATATGAAGACACACACAATAAATACAATAATTAATTTGATTATTTAAAATAATATATTTATATTTGTCAATATTCAATTATTTTTATCCAATTACTTATTTAAACACCTATATAAGAACGTATTTACCACCCTCTTAGGGGGGAGCCCCGGCGGAGCTCCCCTTTTTTTATGAGGGGCCGGACGGGTGCCTTCCCGGACATGACCCCGACTTTATGGGAATGCACCGCTGCCTGTCCCGGGAAGGTCGGAGACAGCGTGTAAAGAGCCACTCCTGTTGCAATCGCAGGCAGGACCGCCATGCAACAGGGCGCGATAGAGAGGCGAGGGTGCGCCATAACCTGATGCATAAAATGGCCGGACAACACACCGGCGCGCCGCACCGTACCGCGTCCCCGGGAGTGTCCGGGGCAGATGGCCCGTGACGGTACGCTCAGGGCCGGCTCCATTCTGCGCCATGCCGATATCTTTAATACCCTGAAAGCGCACCGCCTCGGATCGGCCCATTGTCATGGTCACCGTGCGCCGTGGCCTGTTCAGTTCGTATATCCGGCCGTCCCGATATATTCCGGGAAAGGCTTCGATCAATACGTAACTGCGGTCCCGCCAGGCTATTTTCCGGTTTCCGCGGCGTTATCTTTTACCGGCATTTACCCCAAAGGCTTCCCCCTGCCCTGCCGCCGTATTTTGCGTTTTTCTCATTCTCCTCTTTATTTTTTCTTTGAAAAAGGTTGCGTCTAATGGAAAAATGATTACTTTTGTGCACGCTTTTACAAAATGCACCATGCTTTATGCAGAAGCGCAAAGCGGGTACA
>JAFSAC010000015.1 GCA_017442265.1 Clostridia bacterium
CGGGGATAATCCGAGAAATGATATTGTCGGCGCAAAGAATGCCGGGATGACCCCGATCTTTTACGATTGGGAATACCCGGAGGTGACCGTCACCGACCCCACCGTCCGGCATATTCATTCTTTAACAGAACTGCTATCTATATATTAAAAAAGCCGATGCAGATGCATCGGCTTTTTTATATATACCTTATAATAAAAGTTCGCGGAGGTCGGCTACCGTTTTGGCAATAGCGGCGGCATTACGAAGTTCCTCTTCATCGCCATAGCCGTACAGCACCCCGATCGCCGGGAGACCGCAGGCGGCGGCACCTTCCACGTCAAAGCACCGGTCCCCGACCATGATCACCTCCGAAAGATCGGTGATTGAAAGAGCATCGAGCGCGAAGCGGATGACGTCCGCTTTCTCCACCCTCGCACCGTTCAGTTCACTCCCCGACACGAAATGAAAAAACTTTTTCAAATCGAAGTGCTCTAAAATGCGTTCAGCGAATACCGCCGGTTTGGAGGTAGCAAGCACCGGGCGCATACCCGCATCATTCAGCGCCTTCAGCAGTTCCGGGATGCCGGGGTACACCGAATTTTCAAAAATTCCGGTGTCGGCAAAATACACCCGGTACTGTGTGACCGCTTCCTGCGCCTGTTCCTCTGTAAAGCCATAAAACTTTACAAACGATTCGGACAGCGGAGGACCGATAAAAGGGTACAGTTCCCGGCGATCCTGTACGTCGATCCCGAACTGGCGCAAAGCGTACTGTACCGAGTTAGTGATCCCCAATCCCGGATCGGTGAGGGTCCCGTCTAAATCAAAAAATATGTACCGATATTTCATCCCATTCTCCCCCAAACACCTTTCAAACGAGGTAATACCGCCGACGCGACCAAGCCGACCAAAAACCCGGCGACCGCACCGGAGATAAGCAAAATCGGCGCATAATAAATCAGTCCGGCTACCCCGAGCAGCGCAAACGCCACGGAAAGTTGTCCGATATTATGCAGAATGCCGCCGAGGATACTCACCCCCACCGGGCTGAAATGCCGGATTTTATACAAAAGCCACATACCGAGGAAGCTGAGCACACCGCCGGCGATACTGTACAACATCCCAAGCGGAGTGCCGAAGGTGAAACCGTTAAGGAGGATGCGAACCAAGGAAACGGCGCCTGCCGTTAAGGGGCCGCCGCTATACAGAGCGACCAGTACCACCAAATTGGAAAGACCCAGCTTCATACCCGGGACACCGAACGGCAGGGGGAGCAAAAATTCCAGATAACTGAACACAAAGCAAAGCGCCACCAGCAGTCCAAAGCGCGCCAAGCGTTTCGCCATTCTTCTCCCCTCCTATCCGGTAATAAAATCCACGTCCCCATTCGCACCGTCGCAAACGGTGATAATCAACCCATGCGGCAGACACACGATTGTTTCTCCCTTATGGCTGATTGCTCCTTGTCGGACACACAGCCGGTCGGGGCAATCGGCATCAGCAATCCGCACCTCGCCGTTTTTGATTTCAACCCGGTTATACCCGCCGTTTTCATCCTGAACGGTGAAGGATACCTCTTTATCCAACCGATAGGTGCCGTGCGGCTTGCCGTTTACCGTAATTTCCGCAACCCCGTTTTCTGCCGGCGGATACAAAAAACGGCTGACACCCCAAAATAACAGGAGGGCAACCGCGACCGCCACCACTAAAATAACGTCGCCTTTTTTCAAAAAGCGTGGCTTGTTCATCACGGTTCCCTCCTTTTGCTTAATCTTTCATCAAATATTGTTCCACAAACGTTCTCGCATCCTCTATAGCGGCGACCACCGCTTTGGATGATGCGGTCGCGCCGGCAATACCGTCCACGTGAGCGCCGCGACCGGCGGTGCCGGTGAGATACACCGGCAGATACCGACCGGCAAAACGGTCGGTAAATTCTTTTTTCGCAATACGGGCGCCGTAGTATTCGGATTCCTTTTGGCTTAACACCTCGATGCCGATGAGCGCCCGGTTATCGGCCGTTATGGTGGAAGCGATCACGATCGGAACCTCCGGGTTATACCCCATTTCCTTCGTTTCCACCTGATAGGCGACCAGCGTTCCCGCCTCATTATAACAATAAGACAAGGCCACGATCGGTTCGCCGGGGGAATTCTCAATCGAAACCGGGACGGTGGATACGATCGCCGGCAGATCCTCTACCGGCTGTTCATATACACCCCACACCCGATCACGCACGGCGGCGATACCGCCGATCATCACAAAGGATAACACGACCATACCCAGCGCCGCTATGATATCAATCACCCGCCGGCGCCGTTTTTGTATCCGGTACATTGGCTCCTTCTTTCTGTTTTATCACGAAGTAGTGTATTGTTCAAAATTATCGCTATACAATCGGCTGCCGTCCTTCAAAATCCATACCGCCTCATAGCCGGCGACCTTTTTTATGAGGGCTTTCCCCTCTTCCGGCGGCAGTAAAAATAAAGCGGTGGAAAGCGCATCCGCCAGACCTGAGTCGGGACCGATCACCGATACCGACGTCATATATTCGGCAGGATAGAGGGTATCGGGGTCGATAAGATGATGATACCGCACCCCGTCTACCGTATAATACCGCTGATAGTTCCCGCTGGTCACCACCGCCAGGTCACGGACCTTCACGGTAAACAGATACGACTGTTCTCCAGACGGGTCTTCGATCCCGATGACAAAAGGGGTGTTATCCGGCCTTCCGCCGACCGCCACCACGTTACCGCCGACACTGATGAGCGCCGAGGAAATCCCCAGTTTTTTAGCAAAGGCGGCCACCTCCCGGGCGGCAAAGCCCTTCGCAATCGCGCCGACGTCCAGCTTACTCTCCGGGTCGGAAAGCTCGACCGTCAAAGCGGTTTCATCGATGGTAAGGGTGGTAATGTCAGTGTACTGTTTTGCTTTTTGAAGCGCTGACCTTTCCGGCAAGGCGGCGGTTTCGGGATGATCAATCCCGTCGGTTCTCGCCTGATGCCACAGGGACAACACACTTCCCATAGCGATATTCACCTTACCGCCGGTCAAGGTATGCGCTTCTTTTCCCAGTTTCAAGAGGGAAACGATCTCTTCATCCACCGTCACCGGGG
Organism: Clostridia bacterium; assembly: GCA_017442265.1. Classification (GTDB taxonomy): domain Bacteria; phylum Bacillota; class Clostridia; order Oscillospirales; family Acutalibacteraceae; genus URNF01. The sequence goes on from JAFSAC010000015.1 coordinate 3,100, forward strand.
TGCCGGCAGAGTCGTTCACCGTTTTCAGGTTATTGAGCCCCGCTTCGCTCTCATAAATGGTATACAGCCAATGAAACTCAGAAAGGCGGGCATGAAGGGCTTTTGCCCATTCATCCGCCCGGCTTTGAGAGGGGGCATATACCACCAGGGTGGTAGCAGTATCAAATACGTCCAAATAGGTGTATTGATACCGGGTAAGGGTGTTTCCGCACCCGGGCAACAGCAAGGAAAAGATCAAACAAAAACAGAGGGAAAGCGCGACAACAATTCGTTTCATCGCTTTCCCTCCTTTGGTATCAACAAAACTATTTGGCTTTTTCAAGCGGCGTTTTTCATCGCTTTTTGCACATTTTCCAGCATACCGGTCACCGAAATGGTGCAACCGGCAACAAGGTCCGCTTCGGTCGGTTTACCGTCCTTCAGCGGGATTTCGGTAATCTCAGCCGAGGATTTTCCGGTCAGGTATTGCGCTAAATGCGCCGCCTGGTCCTTCCATTCCTTGCCGATGCCGGAAGCGGCTTTCATACCGTAGTCGTCGCCCAGCTGTTTTTTGGTTTTCAGGCGATCAGCCGCTTCGGTGTTTTCGGTAAAGGCGCCGGAGGCCACCGCAAAGGTCTTTTGCAGTTCATCCACCGCGCAGCCGGTGAGTTTTCCGTCTGCCGAGACCGAGACCGCCGAAAAGACGAAATCGTACCGCGGCTGAGTATCATCGCTCTCCGCATACCGGGAAGCGGTCACCGCAATGCCAAGTTTATCCGATGCGGATACCGCATACTCCTTAGCATCCTTCGCCGCTTCGGATACCGCCGCCATAAAATCGGTGATATCAATGGTACAGCCGGCAGTCAGATCACTGTCGGTCGGTTTACCGTCTTTGGTTTCGATCCCGGCAACCTCATTCGCCGTTTTACCAACCACATACTTACAGAACGCTCCCGCCTGCTCAAACCATTCCTGTTTGGCGCCGGCGGCTTTCATTCCGTATTCGTTCCCGCGTTCCCCTTTGGTGCGGAAATCGGTGACCTCCTGCAGTTTACCGCCCTCAATCTTCGGACCAACCTCGATCTCATCCAGACGGCAAGCGAGGATCACCCCATCGTCATCGGTAAGCACCGCGGCAACCACCGCCGTGACAGACGCCTCGTCTTCATCCACGTCATCGGTGGCGTACACCGATAACCCCAGCCGTGTTTTGCTTTGATCGTCGTTCTGCTTCCCGCCGGCCGAACAGCCCGCAAAGCTGAATAGTAAGCAAACCACCGCTATCAGTACACCCACTTTTTTCACTGTCTATCCCTCCTTATTCAGGCAGCAGTGAAAAAGGGGAAATCAGTAGATCACCTTCACCGGACATTTCTCGGCGCAAACGCCGCAGGAAATGCAGATATCCGGGTCAATCCGGGCGAGATCGTTATCCATTTGAATGGCATTCACCGGGCAGTTTTTCGCGCAGATGCCACAACCGATACAGCCGATGTCGCAGACCGCCTTGACCGCCTTGCCCTTATCATGAGAAGAGCAAAAGACGGTGTAGGGTTGATCCGCCGGCTGAATCATGATGAGGTTCTTCGGGCAGGCATCCACACACTTACCGCAGGCGATACAGCGATCACGATCCACCACGGCAACCCCATTGACAATCTCAATGCATTGTTGCGGGCAGACCTTCGCACAGGAACCGTAGCCAAGACAACCGTACTGGCATTTGAGCGGTCCGCCACCCGGCGCCATAGCCGCGGCTTCACAGGTCTCAATACCTTCGTACTCGTATTTGACACCGGTATGGTCGTAGCTTCCGGAGCAACGGACCACCGCCGCACGGCGAACCACCTCTCCGACGTCTTGTCCGAGGATCTCTCCGATCTTTTTGACGTCTTCACTATTCACCGAGCTACACAGGGTGGCCGGCGCATTTCCTGCCGCCACCGCTTCAGCATACGCATCACAGCCGGCATAGCCACAGCCGCCACAGTTGGCACCCGGCAAAAATTCCCGGATCGCCACTTCTTTTTCATTCACTGCTACCGCCAGTAGTTTGCCCGCAATTCCCAAAAGAATACCAAGCAGTAAACCGGAACCGGCAACCACAGCGGCCGCAATAGCAATTTGGGTCATATCCATAATCAAAAGCCCCTTTACAACAGCGATTTAAAGCCGAAAAAGGCCAGCGACATCAGACCGGCGGTCACCAGCACGATCGGCATACCGCGGAAGGAGTCGGGAATGTCGTTATCCGCCGTTTTTTCGCGGATACCGGCCATAATGATAATAGCAATGGTAAAGCCAAGCGCCGTACCAAAGCCGCTTACCACACTGGTAATGAAAGAATAATTATTCTGCACATTGGTGAGCGCCGCGCCCAGCACCGCACAGTTGGTGGTGATAAGCGGCAGATACACACCAAGCGAACGGTACAGGCCTTCACTATACCGTTTGAGCACCATTTCCACCAACTGAACCAAAGCGGCGATCACCAGGATAAAGACGATCGTCTGCAGGTATTGCAGGTTGCACGGCACCAAAATGCCGTTATAGATAAGGGAGGTGATAGCGGAGGAAACGGTAATGACACAGATAACCGCCATACCCATACCGGCGGCTGTTTTGATCTGTTTGGAAACACCGAGGAACGGGCAGAGTCCCAAGAACTGACTGAGAACCACGTTGTTGATCAAGGCGGTGGTCAGGAGCACTAAAAACAAATTATCGTTCATTTCGCTTCTCCCTCCTCCGTCTCAACTTTCTCCCCACAGCTATCTGCCATAGCGCAACCGGCACAACCGCCGGCACAGCCGGTCTTGATACCGGTGCGATTGGTGGCAGAGGGGGCTTTTAGTTTATTCTGCAAAGCGGTGAGGCACGCCAGCACGAAGAACGCGCCGGGAGCCAATACAAAGATCGGAATGGTAAAATCTGCCGGAATCACCTGCAGACCAAAGAAGGTGCCGTTTCCGATCAACTCACGAACCAGACCCAGCAAGGTCAGCGCCACCGTGAAGCCGAGGCCCATACCAATACCGTCTGCAAAGGAAGCGAGCGGTTTGTTTTTGGAAGCGTACGCTTCGGCACGGCCGAGAATGATACAGTTTACCACGATCAGCGGGATATAAATA
>JAFSAC010000001.1 GCA_017442265.1 Clostridia bacterium
GCCACTACATATTGTGGTGGCTCTCAAGCTTGCAATTACTATGTTCGGGGTGGCTCTCAAGCCTGCAATCGGTGGCTCTCAAGCTTGCTAATAATCACATAGGGAACCGTCATTCGCTTGGCGGTTCTTTTTATGGGAAATCAAAAATCACTTTTTTCACAATCACATAACAAAAAATGGCAGATACCAAACGGTATCTGCCATTTTTATTCGCTTTAAAAGGTGACTTATTCAGCCGCCTCTTCCGCCGGAGCGGCTTCTTCCTCAGCCGGAGCGGCCTCTTCAGCCACAACGCCTTCCTCTTCCAGCAGAGCACGGATAGACAGGCTGATGCGCTTGCTTTCCTCGTCCACGTTGGTGATCTTCACACGCACTTCCTGACCAACCTTCAGTTCATCCTGCGGCTTGTCAATGTGACGGTTCGCAATCTGGGAAATGTGAATGAGGCCGTCCACACCGGGGATGATCTGCGCGAAAGCACCGAAAGCGGTCATGCCGACAATCTTCGCTTCCACCGCATCGCCCACAGCGTACTGCGCCTTGAATTTCTCCCACGGATTGTCTTCCGCTTTGCGGTAGCCAAGAGAGATCTTTCTCTTCTCCTGATCCAGGTCACGGACGTACACGGTGACTTCGTCGCCGACGTTCACAACCTCGGACGGATGCTTAATGCGGGACCAGGACAGCTCAGAAATGTGGATCATACCGTCCACACCGCCGAGGTCCACAAACGCGCCGTAAGAAGTGAGGGATTTCACCGTACCGGTGTACTGCTGACCCACTTCCAGGGTGCCCCACAGGGCTTCTTCCTGCGCGCGGCGCTCTTCACGAGCCACCAGGCGGATAGATGCCACCGCACGACGGCGAGCGGTGTTGATCTCAATGATCTTCATACGAACGGTCTTCTTCAGCAGCGGAGTGAGATCCTCCATACGCTGCAGCGAAGCGTGGGAAGCAGGCACGAATACGCGGACGCCGTTGGTAACTACCAGCAGACCGCCCTTGATGACCTCGCTGACCACACCTTCCAGAATTTCGCCGGATTCTTCCGCTTCTACCACGGTGTTCCAGCCCTTCAGGGAGTCCACACGCTTTTTGGACAGCATAATGGTGCCTTCCTGGTCATTGGTGCGCATAATGAGCAGTTCCAGCTCGTCGCCAACCTTGACGATGTCGTTCGGGTTAGCATTCGGATCGGCAGAAAGCTCTTCCGCCGGGATGTAACCGGTCTGCTTGCGGCCGATCACTTCGACCTGTACTTCGTTGGGGGCAATGCTGACAACCAGGCCGCGAACTTTATCATCAGTAGGATTCTGAAAAGTAGCGTCAATGGCCTTTTCATACTCCTCAGAAGTCATTTCTTCAAAGACGTTCTCCTGGGTGGCTTCGACGGCTTCAGCCGCCATTTGGTTTTCGGTGTTTTTGATTTCGGACATAGTGGTTTGTACCTCCTTTATAATATCGGCTGGCGTCGAAGCCCCTGCGGTCAGTCCTACAAACCGCACACCTTCAAACTGCGCCTCATCCAATTCCGCCGCCGTTTCCACCAGAACGGTGGGACAGTTCGCGGAGCAGACTTTATACAGTTTGGCGGTGTTGGAGCTTTGCCGTCCACCGACGATCACCATTTTATCACATCGCTGTGAGAGTGCGATCGCTTCATTCTGTCTTTCAGCGGTCGCATTGCATATTGTATCAAAAATCAGCGGATTTGTATAGTGTTTTTTTAATTTTTCTGCACACTTTTTCCAACTCTCGAGGTGATAGGTGGTTTGCGCCACCATTATCACCAAATCATCCGGTGAATTGTTTTCTTTTTTCAGTAAATCATCCAGTTCCTCCGGGGTGGAGAAAACGGTTGCTTCCTGTAAGCAGTGCCCGCAGATGCCCATAACCTCCGGGTGACCGGCATCCCCGGCAATGAAAACCCGATAACCTTCCGCGGATTTTTCTGCCACGATACGATGAATCTTACTGACAAACGGACAGGTGGCATCGTACATCTTCACTCCGCACCGTTTAATATCCTCATACACACTTTGCGGGACTCCGTGCGAACGGATGACCAGCACCGTATCCGCATCCACTTCGGTCGGGTCGGACACGATAGTCACCCCACGCTCACGCAGTTGCTCCACCAGTTGAGGGTTATGAATGATCGGACCCAAGGTCGCGACCTTTTCGCCGCGATCCAAGAGATCATATACAGCATTAACCGCCTTATTCACGCCAAAGCAAAAGCCGGCGGATTCCGCGAGAATAACCTCCACGGGATAATTCCCTCCTATTTTTGTTCAGCTAAAACGTCCTCGATCATACCGTCGATCCGCTCCATTAACAAGCGGGTAGCGTACCGCAGTTTCGGATGCTCCGCATCCTCCAACTGCAGTTCCTCAGGGGTGAGCGGTTTACCGAACACTAAAGTAACCTTCTTGAACGGACGGACCTTAAATCCCTTGGTCACCAAACAAGCAGGGACCACCGTCGCTCCCGTTCGGCAAGCAATAAGCGCCGCACCGGATTTTGCCTGGCCAAGTTCCCGGGTACGCCGACAGGTTCCCTGTGGGAAAATCCCGAGAATCTTTCCGTTTTTGACAAGATCCAAAGCGTGTTCAACCGCTCCCATATCCCCTTTTCCACGTTCCACCGGAAAGGCGCCCATAACGGTGCCAAACAGCCAGCGGGTGAAAAAGTTGCGAAAAAGCTCCGCTTTCGCCATAAAATAGATCGGCTGTTTTTGTCCCATTAACAGATAAACGGGGTCAATATTGGAAATGTGATTACAGCAGAGCATAAGGCGGGTGTCCTCCCCCGCTTGGGGCAGGTTTTCAAGGCCCTTGACCCGATAAGGAAAGATCACCTTAACAAGCGGGCGAAGAACCGCCACCAAAATACGGCTCAACGGATGTTCAGACATAATAATTTTTCCTTTACGATTGATTTGAGAAGTTCGATCGACTGCTCCAGCGTATTCCCGCTGGTATCCACCGAAATGGCATCGTCAGCCGGCTTCAAGGGAGCAACCGCACGGTGGCTATCGTTATAATCACGCTCGATCATATCCTTGAGCACCTCTTCGAAGGTGACCGTCTGTCCCTTCTGAAGCAGTTCTTCATACCGGCGCTGAGCACGCGCCTCCGGAGAAGCAGAGAGAAAGATCTTAACCTGCGCCCAGGGCAGCACCACCGTGCCGATATCCCGACCGTCCATAATGACGTTATGGGTTTTCGCCATATTCTGCTGAAGATCAAACAAAAACCGACGAACCTCCGGAATAGCGGATACCGCCGATGCCGCCATAGACACCTCCGGGGTGCGGATACTGCTACTCACGTTCTCGCCGTTGAGCAGCACCTGCTGTTCCCCATCCACAAACTGAAGCGATACAGTCAGGTCGGTGAGATTCGGGATCACCGACTCAGCATCCGAGGGAGAAACGCCCTTTTGAAGCATCGCGTACCCAACAGCGCGGTACAAAGCACCGGTGTCCACATAAATATATTGCAATTCCTTCGCTAAAATGCGTGCAAGGGTACTTTTTCCGGCACCGGCCGGTCCGTCAATCGCAATGGCAATGGTATTCATCATACTAACCTCTCTCAATATGAGTTCCGGCGGCCATGCCGGTCGAAAAGGCAATCTGCAAATTAAATCCGCCGGTATACGCATCCACGTCCAGTATCTCACCGGCAAAATACAATCCGCTTACCAATTTGGATTGCATAGTGGTAGCATTAATTTCCTTCACCGACACCCCGCCGGCGGTAATCACCGCTTCAGAGAGCGGCCGGGTACCGCGGATCGGCACCGGAAAACGCTTGATAAGGGTCAAAAGCCGTTGCCGTTCAGCCCTCGTAATATCGTGACACTTTTTAGTGCCGTCCCATTCCGCTAAATGCAAAAACACCGATACCGCCTTTTGCGGCAACAGACGGCGCACCATAGAGGAAGCATCGTGGTTAGCAAGCTCGGAAAGTTCCCGCACCAAACGGGCATCCAGCTGTTCTGCCGACAGTGCCGGCTTCCAATCGATCCACAGGCGATAACGGTCCGGGTCGGTTTCCCGCATATGTGCGCTACTACTTAACACCATAGGACCGGACACCCCGAAATGGGTAAACAGCATCTCACCAAAATCGGTATAGATCGTTTTGCCGCGCGCCGTATCTTCCAGCGACACGGCACAGTTTTTAAGGGATAGCCCCTGCATCTGTTTGCAATATTCTGCCGGGCTTTCCAGCGGAACCAAAGAGGGACGAAGCGGAGTTACCGTATGTCCGGCCTGCCGTGCCAGTTCATACCCACTGCCGTCCGAGCCGGTTTGGGGATAAGAACCGCCGCCGGTAGCCACAATCACCGCATCCGCTATGAGCGTTTCTCCGTCGGTCAACACAACCCCGGTGCAAGCGCCGTTTTCCAATTGCAGGCGTGCGGCCTTGCCCTGTACGAAGCGGCAACCGCCGTCCCGGGCGTACTTCACCAGCGCATCCACGATATCCACCGCTTTATCCGATACCGGGAAAACGCGGTTTCCCCGTTCGGTTTTCAGCGGAACCCCCATATCCTCCACGAGGGTCATCATATCCTGCGGCATAAACGCCGAAAAAGCGCTATATAAAAAGCGAGGATTGGTCGGGACGTTCGCAATAAGATCATCCAACGTACAGTTGTTGGTGAGATTACAACGACCCTTGCCGGTGATCATCACCTTCCGTGCCATACGCGGATTTTGTTCCAGCAGCCGCACCGAATGGCCGGCTCTTGCCGCGGCACCCGCCGCAATGAGGCCGGCCGCTCCGCCGCCAATTACCAAAACCTGCATAGTGTCCTCATTCCTTCCCGTCTTCATCGGCGGGCTGATATACCTCATAGCTGTTCCACAGCGCTTCCAGTTCGGTCAGCACCTGACGGCGGGATTCCAGTTGTTTCAAGGAAACGGCAACAATCAGCGCGTTCAGCACACTAAGCGGTGCCGCCAGCGAATCCACCACCGACGCCATATCGCTATGCGCCAGCAACAGATGAGAGGCAAACGGAGCAATCGGAGAAGTTAATGAATCGGTTACCGCAATGACCTTTGCTTTTTTAGAAGCCGCAAAGCGGAGGGTTTTCACCGCCCGGCTGGAATACCGGGGGAAGCTGATACCGATCACTACGTCCCGTTCATCCACCTGGATCATCTCTTCGAAAATCTCCGATTGACCGGAGGTGGTGATCAACTGAACATCGTTGAAAAAGAGTTTAAAATAGTAAGCCGCAAAAGAAGCCAGCGCCCGGCAACTGCCGGCGCCAAAGAGGTAGATGCGGCGGGCATTCACCAGCGCATCCACCGCGCTATAAAACACGTCGCGAGGAATCTCTTCCAGGGTTTTGCGGATATTGGTCATATCGTAGGACATCACGTCATCCAGCACCTCGTCGTCACGCAGACGGGCACGGCTGACCTCCACCCGCTGAAGGGTGGTCAGGCGACTGCGAATGAGTCCCTGCATCGCCTTTTGCAGCTGCGGATAGCCGTCAAACCCGAGCGCGGTGGCAAAACGAACCACCGTCGACTCACTGATGCCGACCGTTTGTCCCAGCCGCAAAGCGGTCATAAAGGCGGCTTCATCGTAATGCTCGGTAATAAACAAAGCAATTCTTTTCTGCCCCTTTGAAAAACTCGGCATTTTCTTGGAAATCAGCGCAATCAGGTTGTCCTCCATATCGCTTTCAGCTCCTTCAAAATCCTTCCAGCATACGGACAAAATTATACCCTATTCGGTTCAAAAATGCAAGAGAAAAACCAAATCTTGCAAAAAGTATTCCAGGATTAAAAACGGAACAGTTTTTGCAGGCGCGGGCGCCAAAAATGAAGGTAAATACTGATCCAGCGGGTCAGGCCGATATCATACAAGAAAAAGATTGCGTTACCCACCAAAAGATACACGCCGGGTAAAAACACGCCAAAAAGCACAAATTCAGCCGGATCCACCGCAAACAGCAGATCGGTCAACACGATATAACCAACGACGGCGGTAATATTAAATACCGAAAACTTTAAAATCCAACCGAGAAAAGGAAATGAAATACGCTCAAGTATCGCTTTCAAAACGGGATAATACCCGAAAAACAAAACGAATAACACCCGGGATTCCATAGACGGTGCCATAAGAAGTGACAGGATCGCCACCACGGCATAGCCGAGAAAACCCCATTTTACCCCCAGTTCGATCACCAAAAAAATAAGTATCGCCCCGGCTATTGCCGGCAGAGCTATTTCGGTGACCGGTATAACGGTGAGCATCATCATAATAAAGGACAGCGCACAGACGATTCCCGCCAGTGCAACCCGACCGCTCAGTTTCATCATCTACCCTCCCCGGTTGTAAAAACAGAAACCTGTGATAGACACAGGTTTCAAAGATATGTTTCTAAAATCAGCAACAAGAGATCAGATCGCCGCCCATACATTCGCAGCAACAATCCGCACAGATCAAGCTATTACAGATATCACAGGTACTGCATCCACCGACCGGGCGGGTGGTACGGTAACCGCCGGTCTGACGGTTCATCTGCATATGGTTAAAAGCGGCACGGTATTCCGCATTGCCCGGGTCCATACGGCAAGCGGTGGAGTAATGGGTCATGGCATCCTCCAGCCACCCTTTTTTATACAAAACGCTCCCCTTCAGAAAATGCCATTCCGCATCCCGGGAAGCCGCCGGAATACCGTCGAGCAACATCTCCGCATCCAAAATCCGGTTGGCGCGGATCATATTACGGATATCGTGATACCGGGAACCGCCGGCATTTCCGCCGGTCTTTGTATGAGCATTGCCTGCCTGACGGGCGTGGACAATGGTATCGTACGCCTCGTTGATCTCCTGCATCTTTTCCTGTGCAAGATCAGACAAGGGGTTGTCGGTATAGTTATCCGGATGATATTTCCGTGCCTTTTCACGGTAGGCCGTTTTGATTTCGTCGTCGGTGGCATTTGGAGAAACTCCGAGCACCGCATAAGCATCCTGTAAGTTCATACTGTTTCCTTTTTCACGCCTTTCTGTTTTTCTACCACGGCGGTGATTCCCTCTTGCAGAATATTCCGTAAAATACCGTCAAAATGGTAAATATCCAAAAGATTATAGGCCGCAATACATTCCGCCTGACAATGCCGGAGCACGTCGGCGGCATACCGCTCGGTCTCCTCTACCGCCGCCGTATCATTGAGATTCAAGCGACGGTTTAAAATAAAGGGGTTATACCGTCCCCGGCGACCGTCCTCCCTAAGATCGGCAATCGCATCGGCAAGATACACATACCGACCGAGGCAATAGCCAAGGCGGGAGAGCACCGCTTGTTGCCGTTCATCGGTCGACAGCTCGCTGCAAAGATACTGAAGCAACATGGCAAACGGCTCTGCCGCCGCATCGATGGAGGCGGTTTTCGCCGCTTCAACCTCCCGTTGGCGCCGCATCATTTGCGAGAGTTCCCGATCAATTTCGGGTAAAAGCGCTTTCGCCTTTTTGTGATAACGGCGTAAGAACGGCATCGTCAGCCACACCTTCAGCCGCTTGAAAAAGCCCTCGTCCTCCAACGTATCCTGTGCACGGTAATACACCATTAAGGCGGTGATATCCGCCGCTTTTTCCAGCGCACCGGTGGATTCACAGGCAAGACACTTTTTCATCGGGTTATAAGAACAGCGGCTTTGCGAAAAGCCGACACAGGCGGGTTTCAGCGCCATGGAAAGCAGGGCTAAAAAGGTGAGATCGTAGCTGAGTCCCAACCGCAGGAAAGCACCGTACCGGCGACCGAGCTGTTTACACAAGCTACAGTAAACACCGCGATACTGCTCGTATTCCCGCATTTTCAGTTCCGGTTTATACATCTGCACGTAGCCGAACAAGCGCTCCCCTCCCCGTCTTTTCCAAAATTCATCATACCGCAAAAAGAATCGAATTGTATGACAGAATTGTAAACTTACCGCAACACCTTTTTCAGATACTGACCGGTATAGGATGCCGGATTTTCAGCGATCTCTTCGGGTGTCCCCTCCGCCACCACCGTTCCGCCTCGGTCACCGCCCTCGGGACCGAGGTCAACGATATGATCCGCCACCTTGATAACATCCAGGTTGTGTTCGATCACAATCACCGTGTTACCGCTATCCACCTGCTTTTGCAAAATTCCGATGAGCTGATGCACGTCGGCGGTGTGCAGACCGGTGGTGGGTTCGTCCAAAATATACACCGTTTTACCGGTAGAACGTTTGGAAAGTTCGGTCGCAAGCTTCACCCGCTGAGCTTCCCCGCCGGAAAGAGTGGTAGCCGGTTGACCGACCTCAATATACCCAAGGCCGACCTCTTGCAACGTTTGCAGTTTTCGGGAAATACGAGGCAGATTTTCAAAGAACTCGACCCCTTCTTCCACCGTCATATCCAGAATATCGCTGATATTCTTCCCCTTATACTGAACCTCCAGCGTTTCCCGGTTATACCGTTTTCCCTTACACACTTCGCACGGAACGTACACGTCCGGCAAAAAGTGCATCTCAATCTTCAAAATACCGTCACCCTGACACGCTTCACACCGACCGCCCTTCACGTTGAAGGAAAACCGTCCGGGAGCGTAACCGCGCATTTTCGCATCATTGGTGGTGGCAAACAGGTCACGGATATCGTTAAACACGCCGGTATAGGTCGCCGGATTGGAACGCGGGGTACGACCGATCGGTGCCTGGTCGATATTGATCACCTTATCGAGGTGTTCCAATCCCTCCAGGTCATCGTGTTTCCCCGGATGACAGGAAGCACGGTTAAGGTCGGATGCCAGCCGTTTATACAGAATTTCATTCACCAGCGACGATTTTCCCGAGCCGGACACCCCGGTCACCACGTTAAGAGCTCCCTGTTTGAAGGAGACGGTGACGTTTTTGAGGTTATTCTCCCGGGCGCCGTGCACGGTCAAGAGATGACCGTTACCGGGGCGGCGGTTTTGGGGTACCGGAATCTTTTTTCGCCCGCTCAAATACTGGCCGGTAATGGATTTTTCGCAATCCTCCACCCCGTCCGCCGGACCGCTGTACACGATCTCACCGCCGTGCACACCGGCGCCGGGACCGACGTCCACGATCCAATCGGCCGCCCGCATGGTATCCTCGTCGTGTTCTACCACAATGAGGGTATTCCCAAGGTCGCGCAGACGTTTCAGCGTTTCGAGCAATTTATCGTTATCCCGCTGATGCAGACCGATACTCGGCTCATCCAGAATATACAGAACCCCCATAAGATACGAGCCGATCTGGGTCGCCAATCGAATACGTTGGCTTTCCCCGCCGGAAAGGGTGCCGGAACGGCGGGACAGGGTGAGATATCCGAGTCCCACACTATTCAGAAAACCCAGCCGTTCACGGATCTCTTTGAGTACCCGCCCGGCAATCAGTTGTTCCCGTTTGGTCAAATCCAGCGTTTCAATAAAGGTCAGCGCATCGGTAACCGAAAGGTCGGTCAGCTGTACGATGTTCAGTCCCCCCACCGTCACCGACAGACTTTCGGGTTTTAACCGATAACCGTGACAATCCGGGCAGGGCACCTCCCGCATATACTGTTCAATATCCCGCTTGGCCCATTCACTGCTGGTCTGCTCGTACCGACGTTGCAGATTGGGGATAATACCTTCAAAATAAGCAGAATATTCCCCGTGTCCGTATTCGCCGGAGCGGGTGACCTTAAAACGTTCTTTGCCGTTGCCGTACAGAATCATCTGTACCACTTCATCCGGCAGTTCCTCCACCGGGGTGTCCAATGAAAAGCCGTAATGACGGGCGAGTCCCACAAAATACATATCCGCAATGGTGCCGTCCTTCACCGACCAGCCGCTCGCACGGATCGCACCGCCGTGAATGGACAGCCGTTTGTCCGGGATAATTAAATCCGGATCAATCGAATACTGCACACCCAGGCCGGTACAGGTCGGGCAGGCGCCGAACGGATTGTTAAAGGAAAACATACGGGGAGTGAGTTCTTCCATACTTACCCCGTGTTCCGGGCAGGCGTAATTCTGGGAGAAAAGCAGTTCCTTCTCCCCGACCACGTCCACCGTCAGCAGACCACCGGAAAAGCCGGTGGCGGTTTCCACCGAGTCGGCAAGCCGGCTACGGATATCCGGACGAACCACCAAGCGATCGACGATGATCTCAATGGTGTGTTTTTTCTTTTTATCCAGTTTGATCTCATCCGCCAGTTCCACTACTTCCCCGTCTACCCGGGCACGAACGTAACCGGCTTTGCGGGCAGAATCCAGTTCTTTTAGGTGTTCACCCTTGCGACCGCGCACCACCGGGGACAAAAGCTGAATGCGGCTTCCCTCCGGCAAAGCGAGTATCTGATCGACGATCTCATCCAGCGTTTGCTGGCGAATTTCCTTTCCGCAGATCGGGCAATGCGGCACGCCGATGCGAGCGTACATCAGTCGCAGATAATCGTAAATTTCGGTCACGGTACCCACGGTGGAACGGGGGTTTTTTGAGGTAGTTTTCTGGTCAATGGAGATGGCCGGGGACAACCCTTCAATCGAGTCTACATCCGGTTTTTCCATCATTCCCAGGAACTGACGGGCATACGAAGAAAGACTCTCCATATACCGCCGTTGTCCCTCGGCATAGAGAGTATCAAATGCAAGAGAGGATTTTCCCGAGCCGGAAAGACCTGTAAAGACGATCAGCTTGTCACGCGGAATCCGCAAACTGATATTCTTCAGGTTGTGTTCTCTTGCTCCTTTGATTACAATTTCCGATCCTGCCATACCGTTTCTCATCCTTTTCCGTTTTCCAGTTGTGCAATCCGATCGCGAAGATAGGCCGCGTGTTCAAATTCCAGCAGTTTTGCCGCGTTTTTCATTTCCTTTTTGAGCTGATCGATCAACCGCATCCGCTCAGTGCGAGTGAGATTCTTCAGGTCATTCGGCACGTCCTTGTGGGTATGGATATCGATCAGTTCTCGCACCTCTTTGATAATGGTTTTGGGAACGATACCGTGCTCCTCGTTATACCGCATCTGCACCTCACGGCGGCGGTTAGTCTCGGTAATCGCCCGCTCCATAGACGGGGTGACCGTGTCAGCGTACATAATCACCTGACCGCCGGCATTTCGTGCCGCACGGCCGATGGTCTGAATAAGGGACGTTTCGGATCGCAGAAAGCCCTCTTTATCCGCATCCAAAATCGCTACCAGCGACACCTCCGGCAGGTCCAGTCCCTCGCGCAACAGGTTAATACCCACCAGCACGTCAAAAGTCCCAAGCCGCAGATCGCGGATGATCTCCATACGTTCCATAGTATCAATATCATGATGCATATACCGCACCCGAACACCGTTTTCTTCCAGGAAATGGGTCAGATCTTCCGCCATTTTTTTGGTGAGGGTGGTGACCAACACCCGCTCCTGCCGCTCGGTACGCAAGCGGATCTCCTCCATCAGGTCGTCGATCTGCCCTTCCACCGGCTTCACCATCACTTCCGGGTCGGTGAGTCCGGTCGGACGGATGATCTGCTCCACCACCGCGGCGCTATGCTCTTTTTCAAAATCACCGGGGGTGGCCGACACGAACACCGCCTGATTCACGTGTTCATAAAACTCATCAAAATTCAAAGGGCGGTTATCAAAGGCGCTCGGCAGACGGAAGCCGTAATCAACTAAGCTTTCCTTGCGGGCGCGATCACCGCCATACATTCCCCTTACCTGCGGCAGGGTGACGTGTGACTCGTCCACAAACAGGAGAAAATCCTCCGGGAAGTGGTCGAGTAAGGTGAAAGGCGTACTTCCCGGAGCACGGCCGGTCAAAATACGGGAATAGTTTTCAATTCCCTTACAAAAGCCGATCTCCTGCAACATCTCAATATCATACCGGGTACGCTGTAAAATGCGTTCCGCTTCCAGCAGTTTCCCCTCATTTTTGAAATAGGTGAGCCGCTCGTCCAGTTCCTGTTCAATGGTAGCAATCGCCGCTTGCATCTTTTCAGGCGGGACGATATAGTGGGATGCGGCATAGATCGCCACGTGGGCCAATTCGGATTTTTTCTCGCCGGTCAAGGGGTTGATCTCACTGATACGGTCGATCTCGTCCCCGAAAAATTCCACCCGGATCGCGGTGTCATCCTCATTCGCCGGAAAAATCTCCACCACGTCCCCGCGAACCCGGAATTTATTACGGGTGAAATTCACATCATTCCGCTCATACTGCAATTCCACCAGGCGGGAAAGCAGCTCGTCCCGCTCCTTTTGCATCCCAGGGCGCAGAGACACCACCATAGTACGGTAATCCTCCGGCGCACCCAAGCTGTAAATACACGAAACACTGGATACAATGATAACGTCCCGCCGTTCGGACAAAGCGGAGGTTGCCGAATGGCGCAGTTTATCAATATTATCGTTGATCGCCGAATCCTTTTCAATGTAAGTATCGGTGGAGGCAATATACGCTTCCGGCTGATAATAATCGTAGTAGGATACAAAATACTCCACCGCATTGTTGGGAAAAAATTCTTTAAATTCACTACACAACTGGGCGGCGAGGGTTTTATTGTGAGCGAGAACGAGGGTCGGTTTATTCACCTTAGCGATAATATTCGCCATCGTGAAGGTTTTCCCCGAACCGGTAACGCCAAGGAGGGTCTGTTCTTTCAGTCCATTTTCAATACCGTGAACCAATTTTTCAATTGCCTGGGGCTGGTCGCCGGTCGGCTGATACGGGGACACCAATTCAAAACGGTCCATTCCTTCACCCTCCTTCGTCACAATTCTTCTTTATATTGTACCACAATTGATTATAAAAATAAAGAGCAAGCGATATTATTTACTTGAAAAATTGCAAAACAACTGCGTCTTGCCAAGCGAGCGAAAAAATGGTATGATAAAGCAAACAAGTGAGGTGAAAGCCGATGATTCGATATGGGGTCGTCGGTGCCGGGTGGCGAGCGGAATTTTATCTTCGCATCGCCGCGCTGGTGCCGGAAAAATTTGAGGTGACCGGGATTTTTGTTCGGAATCCCGATGAACGGCAGAGAATTGCCGATACCTATTCGATAAAGATATGCGAATCGCTGGAGCAACTACTGAATACCGGCTGTGATTTCGTGGTATCCTGTGTGAAATCGTCCGCTATTTTAGACACGGCGGCGACCCTCGCCGAGCGGGGTATGCCGGTGCTCACAGAAACCCCCGCCGGAACCGATCTTGAAATGATCCGTGCTATGCGGGAAAAACTGCAACCCGACTGGAAGATTCAGGTGGCCGAGCAATTTCATTTACAGCCGCGGCACGCCGCTTTACAGGCGGTGGTGGACAGCGGGATTCTCGGGGATATTCACCACCTGCAACTCTCGATGTGTCACGGCTATCATGCGGTAAGTCTGATCCGCCGGTATCTTGGTACCGGAAATCAAATACCGGACGTTCAAAAGGTGACCTTACCGGACGTCAGTATGCGGTACAACAGCCGAGAGGGCATCTCCGAGCCGGTTGCAACCGATATGCCGCAAACGATAGCGCTCCTCACCTTCGGGGACAAATCCGCCGTGTATGATTTTACCCGGGCACAGTATTTCTCCGCCATTCGCGGCAAACGTATCCTGATCCGGGGCACCAAAGGTGAAATTGTCAACGACACCTGCACCTACCTTGAGGGCGACCAGCCGATGACCTTCTCGCTCACCCGCGACACCTTTGGGGCAAACGGAAGTTTGAACGGCTTATATCTGCGTTCTATCACCGGCAACGGGAAAACCTGGTACCGCAACCCCTTCCCCGGTGCACGGCTGACCGACGAGGAGGTCGCGATCGCCACCTGTCTTATCAAAATGGACGGGTGTCTGCACGGCGGCGCCCCCTTCTACCCGATCGAAGAAGCACTGCTTGATACCGAAATTTCTTTACAACTGTAAAAAAGAGGACTGTTCAAACGAACAGTCCTCTTTTTCATTTTAGTAGAAGGTGGCTACCGGTTGGGCGGGCGGGTCGCTTTTTTGCAGCGATTGAACCCGGAGAACCGGTCCGCGACGACCATACAGTTTATGCTCCTGCATATTGACGGTGGCGGTCACCGTGACCCATTCATCCTGTTTCACCGCGATCGCGCCGCTAAAATGCGCGACCATACCGGCAAAGGTAATATCATCCACACAACAGGTCATCACCTCGCGGCCGATCACAAACGCATCCGCCGGAAGCTGGCGGTTGCGCACCGCACGACCTTTGAAGCACACCGTTTTACCGTCATAGGTATCCATATTTTCCGCGAGATCACGATACCACAACGCATAGTCCTCATCCTCAATTTCAATGACCGGGGCATTCACATCAAACGGCAGAGGGTCTTCAATATCGTCAAACTGCACCTCCCCTTCGGGGGTTTCATACGCAATATCCGCCCGGCGGCTGGTACCCCGGACAATTTTATGCAGTGACAGCTTATCCACCGCCTCGGTGTAGCGGTTAAACACCACCATTTCACAGGTGTTGAGCTTATCCACCACCAGGGAGCGCATATTGGCATTATAATTGAGGAAAGTATTGGAATCGATAAACAAAAATTCCTGATAGATCACCCAGTTTTTCGGGAGGTTCTGAAACAAGGAGGATAACTGCCACATCCCGTTGTATTCCACCACCACCCGGCGGCAATTATGCTCTTTCAGCCAGGCGGTCAAATTATCCCGGGTCAGTTCCTCCGGATCGTCCACCGTTTTCAAAAACACCTGCGGCGCAGAAAAACGGGTCGGATCGTATTCAACCTCCCCTTCCTCGCACACAAGCAGCAGGGTCCGTTCTCCGGCATTAAAGCGTTTATCCTCGAGCGTTCCCTGGATAAAGGTGGTTTTTCCCGACTCCAAAAAGCCGGTAAACAGATAAACCGGAACTTCCATTCAATCACTCCTCTACCAAAAACAGGTGAGCGACCGCCTGTTCGTTCAGTTCGGCACCGATCACGCACAAACGACCGATAACACCTGCCGCGCCCTTCCGCACGTCCGGTTCACCCGGTACGTAATCAAACAGCCAAAAGCCGCCTTCCACCGCCGGTACCATGCCTTTGGCGCGGAGCACCGTGCCGAACACCACTTTATCCTCAAGTGCTTTGAGCATCTCGTTGAGTTCTGCTTCGGTATACGCACGGGTAGTCTCCTTCCCCCAACTCACAAACACGTCATCTGCGTGATGATGCTCGTGACTGTGATGATCGTGGTCGTGGTAACAGTGATCGTGATGATGCTCGTGTTCGCAGTGACCGTGCTCGTGGTCACAGTGGTCATGATGATGATGCTCATGTTCGCAATGACCGTGCTCGTGGTCACAGTGATCATGATAATGCTCGTGGCAGTGACCGTGATCGTGGTGATGATGACCGCATTCCGGGCAAATTTCTTCCCCGTTTAACAGTTCTTTCATCTCATCCGACAGGGTGTTCCGATGCTCCATAGCTTCCAAAATCTGCGTCCCGGTCAGTTGATCCCACGGGGTCGCCACCACCGTGGCGGCATCATTGAGCGAGCGCACCAGTTGCAGGCAAGCGGAGAGCTTGTCCGGAGAGATACCGTCGGTATGGCTTAAAATGATCGTGCCGGCGTGGGTGATCTGGTTATTGAAAAACTCGCCGAAATTTTTCATATACATCCGGCATTTTTCCGCATCCACCACCGTGGTAAAACTGTTCAGTTCCACCTCCGGCATCTGCAAATCCTGTACCGCACGGATAACGTCGCTGAGCTTCCCTACCCCGGACGGCTCGATCAAAATACGGTCGGGAGCATAGGTATCCAGCACCTCTTTGAGCGCTTTTCCGAAATCGCCGACCAGACTGCAACAGATACAGCCGGAATTCATCTCGGTGATCTCGATACCGGCATCCTGCAAAAAGCCGCCGTCAATACCGATCTCACCAAATTCGTTTTCGATCAGCACCAGCTTTTCGCCGGTAAACGCTTCTTTGATCAGTTTACGAATGAGGGTGGTCTTCCCCGCACCGAGGAAGCCGGAAAAAATATCAATTTTCGTCATAACAGCAACATCCTTTCAAAAGAGAATTATACACCGATTTTTTCCGAATTGCAACCACCCATTGAATCTGAAATAAACCTTGATTTTATAGGAAAATGTCGATATAATAAAAAGGTGTGAAACCGAAAGGAGCGTTTAAAGTATGTTTACAGATGAATTAAAGCAGTTTGACCCCGCGGTTTTTGCCGCTTGTGACCGCGAATTTCAGCGGCAGCAGCACAACATCGAGTTGATCGCCTCTGAGAACATCGTTTCCAAAGCGGTGCTGCTCGCAGCGGGGACCGTACTGACCAACAAATACGCGGAAGGGTATCCCGGCAAGCGGTATTACGGCGGTTGTGTGCACGTGGACGAGGTGGAGGAAATTGCGAGAGAGCGTGCCTGCCGTCTGTTCGGTGCCGATCACGCAAACGTACAGCCGCACAGCGGTGCGAACGCGAACCTTGCCACCTTCTTTGCGCTGTTACAGCCGGGTGATACCGTGTTGGGTATGAACCTTGCGCACGGCGGTCACCTGTCCCACGGGTCGCCGGTAAACATTTCGGGTAAATATTTCAACATCGTCCCCTACGGCGTGGATGCCGAAACCGGACGGATCGATTATGACGAGATGCGGAAAATCGCGCTGGAATGCAAGCCGAAGATGATCATTGCCGGTGCCAGCGCCTATTCCCGGGTGATCGATTTCGAAAAATGCCGGGCGATCGCAGACGAGGTCGGTGCGTATCTTATGGTGGATATGGCGCATATCGCCGGCCTGATTGCCGCCGGACTGCATCCCAATCCGGTTCCCTATGCGGACGTTGTCACCACCACCACCCACAAGACCCTGCGCGGTCCGCGCGGCGGTATGATCCTCTGCAAAGAGGAACTCGCCAAACAAATCGACAAGGCGGTATTCCCCGGCACTCAGGGCGGACCGCTGATGCATATCATCGCCGCAAAAGCAGTGGCGCTCGGCGAAGCGCTGACCGATGAATTCCGTCAGTATCAACAGCAGATCGTGAACAATGCGAAGGTGTTGTCCGAAGCGCTCATGGCGAAGGGAATCAAACTGGTTTCCGGCGGCACCGACAACCATTTGATGCTGTTGGATCTCCGGGATACCGGTATCACCGGCAAAGAACTCGAGCATCGGTTGGATGAGGTGCATATCACCGCCAACAAAAACACCATTCCGAACGATCCGCAAAGTCCGTTTATCACCAGCGGTCTTCGCATCGGCACCCCGGCGGTTACCTCCCGCGGATTCCGTGAACCGGAAATGGAAAAGATTGCCGATTTCATCGCGCGGGTGGTATTCAACTTTGAGGAAAACCGCGAGTTCGTCACCAAAGAGGTTATCGAGCTGTGCGAACGGTTCCCGATATACGTCGATTGAACATAAAAATTTGAAAAATAAATTTTTATGTGTATTTCCGGTATAATTGGCTCATACTACACACGGAGAAACTTTTCTCCGTGAGGGGTGAATTAGCTATGCTGGACAGACTGGCTTTGCTTCTGGTCGTGATCGGAGCGATCAACTGGGGAAGCGTTGGCCTCTTCCAATTCGACATCGTGTCCTGGCTTTTCGGTGGCGCGGATTCCATTATCAGCCGTGTCATCTTTACGCTGGTCGCGATCGCGGGGCTGTGGTGTATTTCCCTGTTCTTCCGTCGTCGCGAAGAGGTGCTTTCCAGTAACGACTGAGCAAGCAAAAC
>JAFSAC010000016.1 GCA_017442265.1 Clostridia bacterium
ATTTTGTGATAAACGGATTTTTTGGTGAGCAAGGCAAAAACACAGCGAATACTGGTTGTATTCGCGAGTATTTTAACGACGCCTCAGCGGAAAATCCGTATCACAAAATCTGATTCGGGTTTGAATGCTTTGGCTAAGGAGTGAAAACTATGCTGTATAGTGAAAAGGTTATGGACCATTTTTCGAGTCCCCGCAACGTGGGGGAGATCGCGGATGCCGACGGCATCGGCGAGGTTGGCAACGCCAAATGCGGCGATATTATGAAGATGTATATCAAGGTGGAGAACAATATTATCACCGACGTGAAGTTCAAGACCTTCGGTTGCGGTAGTGCGATCGCGACCTCCTCCATTGCCACCGAGATGATCAAAGGCAAGCCGATCGAGGAAGCGCTCACCCTCACCAACCGCGCGGTGGTGGAGGCGTTGGACGGTCTGCCGGCGCATAAGATCCACTGCTCGGTGCTGGCGGAGGAAGCGGTAAAAGCGGCGGTGAAAGACTACTACGACCGCAACGGTATCGCCTACGACCCGAAAGACTTCCCCTGCGGCTGTGCCGAGTGTCATTTAGATCATTGATCCTGTTAAGCAAAAATCCGCCTGCCGGTTCTCCGGCAGGCGGATTTTTTTATTTTTGAAGTAACCGATCCATAATGGAGGGGCCGTGTTCGATCATAAGACCGGTAGCGGTGGCGGTTTGCTCGGTGAAGATATCCACCCCGGGAAGCTCTTTCCGGCTGTCGTACAAAAGGAACGGCACCGGGTCGCTGGCGTGGGTACGGGTGCACAGCGGGGTCGGGTGATCCGGCATAATGAGAATGCGGAAATCACCGAATTTCGGCAGGAACTTTAGCATCGGCGCGAGAATTTTCTCGTCGATCTCCTCGATCGCTCGCACCTTGTTCTGCGCTTCTCCGCGGTGACCGCATTCATCGGGGGCTTCTACGTGGATATACGCAAGATCGATTCCCTTGTCAAACAGATCGCAGGCGGCCTGCATCTTGCCGGTGAAGTTGGTGTCAAGATACCCGGTCGCGCCGGGGACATCGGGGGTCTCCATATTGGCGCAGATACCGATGCCTTTTAACAGGTCCACCGCCGAGATCACCCCGGCGGACACTCCGTTTTTCTCCTTGAAATCCGAAAGCTGAGGTTTCACCCCTTCACCCCACAGCCAGATAGAGGTCGCCGGGGCTTTGCCCTCGGCAATCCGGCGGCGGTTGACCGGGTGATCTTTCAGAATGGCGACGCTTTTTTTCATCAGGTCAATTAGCGGGGCGGCGGTATCCGCCGTGCTTAAATATTCCCCGATCACCCGCCCACTGATATCGTGCGGCGGGGTCATATTGCCGAGGGCGGTGGTACCGTTTGCGACCACCAGGCAATGCCGGTAGCTCACCCCGGCATAGAAGGTGTAAAGCTCATTCCCGAGTTTTTCCTGCACCGTTTTAATAATTTCGGCGGCTTCTTCGGTGGAGATATCTCCGGCGCAGTAGTCCACCATGGTTTTGTTTTCGAATTCCGGCTCGTCCGACAGGGTGACGAGATTACAGCGAAGCGCCACGTCGGTGTCTTTGAGCTCCACCCCGATACTCGCCGCCTCCAGCGGAGAACGGCCGGTGTAGCAGATAGCGGGATCGTATCCGAGCACCGAGAGGTTCGCCACGTCACTTCCCGGTTTCAGTCCGGCCGCCACCGTGCGGCAAAGACCGACTTCGGACACCTTCGCCAGTTTGTCCATATTCGGCTTTTTCGCCAGTTCCATAGGGGTCTTATCATTCAGTTCCGGGTACGGCCGATCCGCCATACCGTCACATAACAGCACGAGATACTTCATTGTTTTTCTCCTTTTGCACCGGATTTTCTTTATTATACTATAAATATCCCGGCAATGCAAAACAATTTTAGGTTGCTTTTCAGCCGGAATTTCGGTATAATCATATCATTGTGAAAAAAGGGGAGAGGCACTATGCGGATGCGCCGCAAAAAGTATTTAAATGAACGATTGAATGAATGTGCGGAGAATTTACGCATTCCGGTGTTGCCGCCCGACCGGGATTTCCGAAACGCCCTCCTTACCCCCGAATACCTGGACCTTGCCGGCTGGTTTGAAAAAGATCAGCCGCTGTGGCTGGAGATCGGTTGCGGAAAAGGGCAGTTTGCGGTAGAACTCGCCCGCCGTCACCCGGAGATCAACATTCTCGCGGTGGAAAAGGTGGCAAACGTGGTGGTGGCCGCCGCCGAAAAGGGGAAAGAAGCCGGGTTGCCGAATTTGCGGTTTTTACAGCTCGGAGCGGAATATCTGCCGCGATATCTGCGCCCGCACACCGTGTCCCGCCTGTATCTCAACTTCTCTTGCCCCTACCCGAAAAAGCGGTATGCCGGTCATCGGTTGACCGCCCCGCAGTTTTTGGAGATTTATCAGGGGCTTCTCACCCCCGGCGCGGAAATTCATCAAAAAACCGATAACCGCCCGTTTTTTGAGTATTCGATCGAGCAGTTGTCCGGGTTTGGCTTTACCCTCAAAAACGTGTCGCTCGACCTGCATCACAGCGATTTTGAAGGGAATATCGTCACCGAATACGAGAAACGGTTTTCCGATCTCGGTCAGCCGATCTACCGGCTGGAAGCATACTTGAAATAAAAGAAAAACCGATGACCGGCGGTCATCGGTTTTTTGTCGGTTAAAATAAAGGATATAAATCGGCGTATAAATACAGCGACCCGACACAAAGGAGCGGCTTTTTTCTCTCTTTTGCCGCTTGCCTGGCGGCGGAAAATCCGTCGGCAACGGTATCGTAAGGGCAAGCGGACACCCCGGCGCTTTGAAGCACGGCGGCGTATTCCTCCGCCGGCAAGGCACGGGGGGAATCGGGGGTGACGGTGAAAGCGGTGTCGGCCACTTCGGCCAGCATACCGGCGATCTCGGTATAGTCTTTGTCCCGCAGAACACCGGTGAAGAGGTGGATTTTTTCATCGGGGAAATATTGCTTAATACTGTTGACCGCACCCCGTATCCCTTGCGGGTTGTGTGCGCCGTCAAACAGGATAAGGGGGTTATGGCTCACCAGTTCAAAACGGCCGTGCCAGACGGTGTTTTTCAGTCCGTCATATACCGCCTTATCGGGAATATTTAGTCCCTGTTCCCGCAGAATGTCCACCGCCGTCAACAGGTTGGCGGCGTTTTTCAGTTGATAAAGACCCAGTAGCGGGATAAACAGGTTTTGCCGGTTTTCAAAATCAAAGGTGCTTCCCGAAAGATCGGCGGTTTTCAGGGTAAGCGCCGTATGGTCGGTAAGGATGAAGGGGGCGTTTTGGGTGCTGGCGGTATCCCGGATAATAGCGGCCGCCGTTTCATCTTCACCGCCGAACAAAACCGGCACCTCTTTTTTGATAATACCGGCCTTTTCTTTCGCAATAGCGGCGACGGTGTCCCCTAAAATGGCGGTGTGATCCATACCGATGCCGGTGATGACCGATAATATCGGGGAATCGATGATATTGGTGGAATCCAACCGACCGCCCAGCCCCGTTTCCAGTACCACGATATCGCAACCGTGCTTTTGGAAGAATAAAAACGAAAGCGCGGTGATGAGTTCAAATTCGGTGGGCTTTTCGGTCATCGAATCGGCGATAGGGCGAATGAAAGCGGTCAGTTCGGCCAGTTCATCGGGGGAGATATTTTCGCCGTTTATCTGCATCCGCTCGTAAAAGGTGCGGATGTAGGGGGAGGTGAAGGTGCCCACCGTATATCCCGCTTCCCGCAACACCGAAGAACACATCGCACAAAATGACCCTTTGCCATTGGTGCCCGCCACGTGAATAAAACGCAGTTTCTTTTCCGGATGCCCCAGCTTTTCGCACAATTCCCCGATCCGTTCCAGACCGGGATTGCAGAATTGCCAGTTGATATGGTGGATATAGTCTATCGCTTGCTGAGGATTCATATTTAACTCCTTTCGTCGAAACGATCCAGCTGTGACCGCACCCCTTTGTTTTTCAGCAACGTCCATAATAGGGCGGCTTCCACCCCGCCTACCAGAAGATAGTTGAGCGTGCGCCATAAAAAGAGTTCCCACAACGGGATGCTGTAAAACACCGAAAGCCCCAGCGTTTTGATGCCGATCGAACCGATCAGGTGGGCGATCAGAACGGTGAGCAGGGTGCGGGCGAGCAGCGGCATTTTTCGGAACCACCGAAAGAATAAGCCGCCAAAAAGCCCGATCGAAATCGCCCCTACCGTGACGATAGGATTGATAGTGTACCCCACCAGCAGACAGCCGACCAGATCGGCAACGGCGCCGGTTAATGCCCCGACCGCCGGTCCGAAGGCGATCCCCGCCAATAAGATCGGAAGGTTTTCAAAACTGAAGCGCAGAATATCGCCGCCCCGAATGGCGAGATATTTTCCGCACACGATGCTCAGCGCGGTGAGCAGTGCGGCGGCGATCATGACCCGAAGGTGCCGGGCGTTTTTGGACATAAAAAATACCCCCTTTTTTATGGAGTACCCGAAAAATCGGGGCAGCTGCCATAAGCGGGAGGTAACTCTCCGTATTTACAGCGGGATGCAACCTGTGAACCGCAAGCGGGTTTCCGCCTTTCGTCCGCCCGGCAACTCCCCGTCCGCGCGACACTTAACGCTCACAAATTTACTCTGTCCTACCGAGTGTAGCACAAAAATAAGTGATTATCAACTATTTTCATCCTATTTCCATTGCTTTTTTTCATTTATCTGTTTATAATTTAAGGGAATGTTGAAAATGGAGAGAAAATCGATGGATCTTTGTGATAGATGCGCTTATTTTGCGTATGATGACTACGAAGAAGCGTACCTTTGTATGGTAGCGATGGATGAAGACGACGTGTACCGTTTAGGGGCGCAAAAACAATGTCCGTATTTTCGGGACGGCGACGAATATGCTGTAGTCAGGAAACAGAATTGAGGGAGAATAAATGGTAGAGCTTGGCATTATTGCGGCGATGGAAAAGGAAGCTATTCCGCTGATTGAGAAGATGACCGAAACGGTGACCGAAACGGTGAGCGGTATCCGGTTCACCCGTGGCATCCTGCTCGGTCATACCACGGTGGTGGCGGTATGCGGGATCGGCAAGGTGTTTGCCGCTTTGTGTGCAGAGAGTATGATCTTGCGGTATCAGCCGCAAAAAATCATCAACACCGGGGTGGCCGGGGCGCTGACCGAGGGTTTGCCGGTCGGGGGACTGGCGATTGCCGACCGGGTGGCGCAACACGATATGGACACCTCCGCTCTCGGTGATCCGGTCGGGTTTTTGTCCGGGCTTGATACGGTGTATCTGCCGTGTGACCCCGATCTCATTGCCCGGCTGCAGGCGGCGGCCGCGGATATGGCGGTGCCGGTGCAGGTGGGGGCGATCGCATCGGGTGACCGGTTTGTCAGCACCGCCGGGGAGAAACGGAAACTGAACGCTGATTTTGAGGCGATCGCCTGCGAAATGGAAGGCGCCGCCGTGGGTCAGGTCTGTTTTGTGAATAAGGTGCCGTTTGCGGTGGTGCGAGCCATTTCGGACAGCGTGGACGGACAGGCGGAAATGGAATACCCGGTGTTTGCCGAAATGGCGGCTAAACAATCGGTGGCACTCATCTGCCGTATGGCGGAAAGTTTGTAAAGGAAGAAAAGAAATGCTTTATAATTATCACACTCATACTACCCGTTGCCGGCACGCCAAAGACAGTGAGCGGCAGTATATTGAAACGGCGATCAAGGCCGGAACAAAGGTCTTGGGTTTTTCAGACCACGTGCCGGTGGCCGGGTTCCCGGAGGGGTATTACAGCGGCTTTCGGATGACGCCGGAGGAACTGCCCGATTACGTGGAAACCCTGAAAGCGCTGAAAAAAGAATATAAGCAGCAGATTGAAATTCTCATCGGCTTTGAAATGGAATACTATCCGGCTTATTTTGAGGAAACGTTGCAGCTGCTTGCTCCCTACGACTACGATTATCTCATTTTGGGACAGCATCGGCTTCACCGTGAATGGGACGATTTGGAGCAGGTGTGCACTATGGCACCCACCCCGCTTCGCCTGACCCAGTACGTGGAACAGGTGGTGGAAGGGATGAAGACCGGTGTATTCTCCTATCTTGCTCACCCGGATATGCTCTGCTTTGAGGAGGGGGATGAGGACGGCCGGCGGTTAATGGAAAAGATCTGTATTACCGCGAATGAAATGAATATGCCGCTGGAATACAATCTGCTCGGGGCGCGCGCTAAAAGGCGGTATCCGACCGAACGGTTTTTCCGGTTGGCGGCGGAGCATAACTGCTCGATTATTCTCGGTTGCGACGCGCATAGCGCCAAACCGCTGTTCGATCCGAAAACCGAACAAGAAGCGTATGAATTTCTCGCCCGGTGCGGGGTGACCAACATCACCGATCAGATCCGATTACGGAAATAAAAAAGCAGGTAACCAAACGGTTACCTGCTTTTTCTTATGATTTAGTTTTCGCTGAAAATGACGGTGACGTCGGGATGCAGCTGCAGGATCGAGGCGGGAACCTTCGGATCGATCGGACCGAAGAACGCTTTTTCCACGATCTCCTTTTTCGCCGCACCGTTGGCAACTAAGAGCACCTTTTTCGCCTGCATAATGGACAGCATACCCATGGTGATCGCCGTCTTCGGCACCTCGTCTTCATTGGCGAAGAAACGGGCGTTGGCCTTAATGGTGGATTCGTCCAGCTTCACCTCGTGGGTCGGGCCGGTGAACACGTCGTCCGGCTCGTTAAAGCCGATATGACCGTCCAGTCCGATGCCGAGCAACTGCAGATCAATACCGCCGAGATCACGGATCATCTGATCGTACGCTTCGCCTTCGGCTTTGAGGTCTTTGGCACAGCCGTTCGGAACGAAGGTCTTTTCCTTGTCGATATTCACGTGGTTAAAGAGATTGTCGTTCATAAAGTAGCGGTAGCTCTGATCGTTTCCGCCGTCGAGACCCACGTACTCGTCCAGGTTCACGCTGGTGACGGTGGAAAAATCGATCTTGCCGGCTTTGTTGTCGGCGATCAGCCGCTGGTAGGTGCCTACCGGGGAGGAGCCGGTCGCCAGACCCAGCACGCAGTTCGGTTTCACCAGGATCTGTGCGGCGATGAGATCGGCCGCTTTGTTGCTCAGCTCTTCATAGGATTTGACAACGATATACTTCATCATACTTCTTCCTTTCTTGTGACCACAACGTTTTGAGCTTTGACAATGCTGTTTGCCGGATATACACCCCGAAGGGATGTTAACGGATAAATGGTGGTGCCTTTGCCGATGACCGTGCCGGGATTGATGACACAGCCGCATCCGGCATCGGCGCCGTCGGCGAGGATACCGCCGATCTTGCGAAGACCGGTGACAAAATCTTCATCCCCGTGAATGACCACCGGCTTGCCGTCGGATTTCAGGTTGGAACAAATGGTGCCTGCACCCATGTGCGCTTTGTTGCCGAGCACCGAATCGCCGACGTAGTTGTAATGCGGCACCTGTACCCGGTCGAGGAGAATACAGTTTTTAAACTCGCTGGAGTTTCCCATCACACAATTCGAACCGGTGATGACGTTGCCACGGATATACGCACCCGGGCGAATTTCGGTGCCGTGACCGATGATCGCCGGCGCTTCAATGGTGACGAAGTTCGCAATTTTTACGTCCTTGCCGACCCATACGCCGGGCTTCAGTTCGGTGAATTCCGGAAGTCCTTCTTCGATCAGCTTTAAAATCCAGTCTTTGATTTTCGGGAGCATTTCCCAGGGGTATTCGTTTTGCTCAAACAGTTCTTTGAGGTAGGGGACCTGACAGTCGTACAGGTCGGCCGTTTTCACCAGCTTATTCAACACAATGACCCCTTTCCTTGATGACGTCCGCGATCATAGCGGCATATTTCTCACACAGCTCCGGCGTTTCGGCTTCCACCATAACCCGGATGACCGGCTCGGTACCGCTCTGGCGGAGCAGGGTGCGGCCGTTGCCGTTGATCAGCTTCTCCGCCTCTTGTTGGGCATCCAGCACCGCCTCGTCGTTCATCACCGCGTCCTTGCTCTTGACCCGGAGATTGACGAGATACTGCGGATACAGCATCACCGGTTCGGCGAGTTTTGAGAGGGAGAGTTTGCGGTCGCACATCTCTTCCGCGATCATAATGGCGGTTAAGATGCCGTCGCCGGTGGTGGCGTATTTCTTCATAATGATATGCCCGGACTGTTCGCCGCCGAGACTGAAATCATTATTCTGCATCGACTCGTATACAAACCGGTCGCCTACCTTCGTTTGGTCGCATTCCATACCGGCCTTTTTTAAGCTTGCGAAGAACCCGCTGTTGGACATCACGGTGGCAACCACCGTATTTTTGTTCAGCATCCCGCGGCTTTTCAGCCGGAGTCCCAGAATATACATCATCGCATCGCCGTCCACCACGTTGCCGTTTTCGTCCACCGCAATACAGCGGTCGGCATCACCGTCAAACGCAAAGCCGACGTCCAGTTTTTGTTCTTTCACCAGCGCCTGCAGCTTTTCCACGTGGGTGGAGCCGCAGTCCCGGTTGCAGTTCAGTCCGTCCGGCTCGTCACCGATCACCACCGTTTGAGCGCCCAGCGCATCGAATACCGCTTTGGCGATCATCCAGGAAGCACCGTTGGCGCAATCAAGGCCAATCCGGAGTTTTTTATAGGAATTGGAAGCGATCGAAATGAGGTAGCCGACGTACCGGTTGCGCCCGGCAACGTAGTCGATGATACAACCGATCTTTTCCCGTTTTGCAAGCGGTAGGTCTTCTCCGTCTACCCCGAGCGCCTTCAGGTTGCCGTCGATATACGCTTCGATCAGGGCGGTGGTCTCGTCGTCCAGCTTCTCGCCGTTTCTGTTGATCACCTTGATGCCGTTGTCGTAAAACGGATTGTGGCTGGCGGTGATCATAATGCCGCAGTCAAACTCATCGGTGCGGGTCACAAAGGATACGCTGGGGGTGGTGGTGACGTGCAGCATATGGGCGTCTGCACCGGAAGCGGTGATGCCCGCTACGATGGAGTATTCCAGCATATAGCTGGAGCGGCGGGTATCCTTACCGATCACGATGCGGGGACGGTAGTTTTCATCTTTACAACCCGACAGGGGGGAGGAATAGTACCAGCCGAGGAACCGTCCCACCTTGTATGCCTGCATGGAGGTTAAGTTGCAGTTGGCTTCTCCGCGGAAGCCGTCGGTACCGAAATATTTATTTTTGATCGGCGCACCGGCGGGGGCGCGGTCGATCACCTTCTCATCATCCAGCAGGAGGTCAGCAGACACCGAAAACAGCTTGCAGATCTGCATCACCTTGTCGATCTGGGGTTGCGCCTGATCCATTTCCCACTTGGAAACCGATTGACGGGACACCGACAGATTGTCGGCTAACGCGTCCTGGGACATACCGGCGGCGTTGCGCAGCACGGTAATTTTCTCACCAATGGTCATACGATGCCTCCTCATATTTACGATAAGTGGTTATGCGGCAAATCTCTGCCGTCGCCCACATTATACACCCGTATATATGAATATGCAAGAGGAAAATATTTTTTTAGCAACCCAAGGTTGCCTATTTTCGAAAGATTTTCCGCTTTTCAATAAAAATAAACCTTGTGTTTTGTGAAAATTGCAAACTTTTGTTGACAAGTAAAAGGTCTTTAACAGTATGTGTTCAAAAAAGGAAAAATATAACTTCTCAGGGAAAAATAAACCCCCGGTTCTTTTTCAGAACCGGGGGTAGAATGTTATTTGCCTTCGTATTCGATAACCGAAGAAAGATCGTATTTTTGAAGCAGGTCGCGGCCGTTTAGTCCCTTTAATTCCATTAAAAAGACCATTTTGACCACCTCGCCGCCAAGCATTTCGATCAGTTCGGCGGCGGCTTTTATGGTGCCGCCGGTAGCGATCAGATCGTCGATCAGCACCACCCGCTGTCCGGGTTTTATCGCATCCTTATGAATTTCAATGGTGGCGGTGCCGTATTCCAGCTCGTATTCCTTCTGAACCGTTTCACAGGGAAGCTTTCCCTTTTTCCGGATGAGCACAAACGGCTTGTGCAGGTTATAAGCAAGCGGCATCCCGAAAATAAATCCGCGGGACTCGGTACCGGCGATGACGTCAAAATCAAGATCGGAAATCCGTTTTTGCATCTCATCGATCGCGAGTTTTAACCCGTCGGCATCCTGCAACACCGAGGTGACGTCCCGGAAGATGATGCCCGGTTCGGGAAAGTCCGGAATACTGCGAACGTATTCTTCCATCTTTTTCATAGCTTGCACCGACACCTTTCTTACGGTTTGGTGATGAACAGTACGCCAAGCGTGTTCGGTCCGCAGTGGGAGGAAATGGTACAGCCGGCGCGGGTAATGAGGATCTCCTCAAAATCGCCGTATTCCTTCACCAACGAGTGCACCAGTTCGATCCGCTCCTCCGAAATACCTGAATGGGTGATAAAGATGCGGCGGGTGTCGATATCGGTGCGGTCTTTCAGCTGATCGGCCACGTACTGTTCCAGCGCTTTTTCCAGCGAACCGCGGTATTTCTTGTCAACCCCCATGGAGCCGTCGGTGTTGTCCACCTTAATGGAGGGCTTCAGCCGGAGCATATTTGCCCCCAGCATCGCCAGCGCCGAGCAACGGCCGCCCTTGTGCAGGAACTCCAGCGTGTCGATCACAAAGCTGGCGCTCACCCGCCCGGCGATCTCATTCAGTTCTTCGGCGATCTCAGCGGCGCTCATCCCTTTTTCGATGCGGTCGGCCGCCTCCAGCACCAGAAGACCGGAGCCGGTGGAAAGGTTACGGCTGTCGATCGCGTATAATCCCGGCAGTTCGGTGGAGGCGATGCGGCAGTTGTTGTGAGAGGAGGAGAGGGCGGAGCCGAGACTGATATAGATAACCTCGTTCCCCTCGTCAATAAACGGTTTACAGAAATCGATATATTCTGAGGTGTTCACCGCCGCCGTTTTGGGCAGGATCCCCTTTTCGTGGTAGGTGGCATAAATGTCGTCGGGGGTAATATCCACCCCGTCGGAATAGTTCTGTTCACCGACCAAGACGTGCAGAGGATAGATATGCACGTTATATTTTTCAATCAGTTCGGGACTCAGGTCACAGGTGCTATCTGCACAAAGAATGACTTTCTTAGACAAACGACATCTTCCTTTCGGTAATAGAGGACGGAAAAAACCGCCTTTTCATAACTGTATCATAAATCCGTTTCAAATGCAAGTTCAAACGACACATTCCGACTTGCATTTATTGTGGAAATCCTATATAATAAGGATAATTATTTTTAGGAAATCTTTTCCACTGGAGAATGAGGATGGGTTCGCTTACATTTGTGGTGCCTCCGGCGTTTGACGGACAGACGGTACAAAGCTTTTTGCGTATGGGGTGCGGTCTTTCCTGGCGTATGGTGGTGAAACTGAAACGGGTTTGTGACGGCATCACGGTGGACGGTGAACACAAACGCACCATTGACCGGGTGTCGGTCGGACAGACGGTCACGGTCAATATGCCCGAAGATGCGGTGAAGATCGAAGCGGCGTCGATTCCTTTGCAGGTAGCGTTTGAGGATGAGCAGCTGCTGGTGGTGGACAAGCCGCCGTTTTTAGCGGTGCATCCGTCCGCCGGAAAGCCGGAGCCGACGCTGGCAAATGCGGTGGTCGGATATTTTGCCGAGCGGGGGGAGAACCTTTCCTTCCGTCCGATCAGTCGGCTGGACCGTAATACAAGCGGTCTGCTGCCGATCGCCAAAAACCCGCATATCGCCTTTGCTATGGCGCACAGCATTGAAAAAACCTATCTCGCAATCGTGTGCGGAGAGCTGACCGGGGAAGGGCTGATTGATCAGCCGATCCGGGTGAAAGAGGGCTCTCTCATCACCCGGGAGGTGGGAGAGGGCGGCAAGGAAAGTAAGACCTTGTGGCGCTCGCTGGGTACGGACGGTGAGGTATCCCTCATTTTAGTGAAACTGCTTACCGGGCGCACCCACCAGATCCGGGTGCATCTCTCCCATTTAGGGTATCCGCTGGTGGGGGACACCATGTACGGCACCGATACCGCCCTGCCCCGGCACGCGCTTCATTGTACCCGCCTTTGTTTTTCTCACCCGGTGACCGGGGAGAAAACCGGTTTACACAGTCCGTTGCCGCCGGATATGGCGGAGTTTTTAGAGACCCATAACATCAGGAGGATTATCGATGATCAAAGCTTGTGTATTTGATATGGACGGCACCGTGTCCAACACCATTAACAGTATTACCTATTTTGCCAATAATGCCCTTGAAAAAAACGGGCTTTCCGGCTTCACCCCCGATGACTACAAGCTTATGGTCGGGGACGGCGCTAAAACACTTGTCCGCCGGATGCTGGATAAAAACGGCTGTGCCGATGAAGCGGTTTTTGAGCGGGTGCTCAAAGAATATAACGAAAGCTACGATGCGGATTTTCTGTATCTGACCCACCCGTACGACGGCATTTTACCGCTTTTAGATGCGTTGCGGGAGCGGGGGATCCCCACCGCCGTTTTCTCCAACAAACCGCACCCCACCACCCTGAAGGTGGCGGATGCGCTGTTTGGTGACCGGTTTACTATTGTACTCGGTCAGCGGGAGGGCTGCCCGGTGAAGCCCGATCCGACCGGGCTGAAAGAGATCTTAAAACAACTGGACGTTTCCCCGGAGGAATGCTTGTACGTCGGGGACACCGCTACCGATATGAAGACCGGCAAATCCGCCGGCGCTTACACCGTCGGGGTGCTATGGGGCTTCCGCTCGGAACAGGAACTGCGGGAAAATCACGCGGACGTCATCATCAGCCGCCCGGAGGAAATTTTAGAGATTATTGACAAACAAGCGTAAAACGGAGGATGAGTATGCAGATCGGCATTATCGGATGCGGTCGTTGGGGATCGCTCATTGCCTGGTATCTCCACTCGCTGGGTCACCCGGTGACCCTGTACGGTCGCCCCGGCTCGAAAAGTTTGGAGCAGTTAAAAAGTACCCGGAATAACGGCCTGCTCACCCTGCCGGAAGAGGTGGTTCTGACCGATTCGCTCCAGGCGGTGACGGCGGCGGATACCCTCATTTTATCCATTCCTTCCCAACAGCTTCGTGCCCTGCTCGACACCCTGCGCCCGCTGGAGCTTCGCAATCGGGCGGTCGTTTTGTGTATGAAAGGGCTGGAGGCGGAAACCGGCCGTCGGTTGTCCGAGATCGCCAAAGAGGGGCTACCCCCCTCCAACACGGTGGCGGTATGGCTCGGTCCGGGACACGTGCAGGATTTTTATGCCGGCATCCCGAACTGTATGGTGATCGACAGCGACGACGAGCAAACGAAGGAACGGCTGATCACCGCTTTTTCCGGCCCGCTTATTCGTTTTTATTACGGAAACGATCTCATTGGAAACGAGATCGGTGCGGCGGCGAAGAACGTATTTGGCATTGCCGCCGGCATTTTGGACGGACTGAAATTATCCAGCTTGAAAGGGGCGTTGATGTCCCGGGGTACCCGGGAGATCGCTCGGCTGATCGAGGCCATGGGCGGCAACAGTCAATCTGCCTACGGCCTGTGTCACCTCGGAGACTATGAGGCGACCCTTTTTTCGCCGCACAGTCATAACCGCCGGTACGGTGAGTCGCTGGTGACCGGGAAACCGTTTGAAAAACTGGCGGAAGGACACGCCACCGCCCGCGCACTGCATAATCTCGCCGCCCGCTATGAGGTGGAGCTTCCGGTTTGTGAAGCGGTGTATCGGGTGCTGTATCAGGGCGCCGATGCCGGTCGGGCGGTCAGCGGTCTTTTCGACCGTGCGTTAAAAGAGGAATGATCGGGATGAAAGAGCTTCAACCGACGGCAAAAACGCCGATCGTGGGGCGGTTTGCCCCCTCTCCGTCCGGTGGATTGCATCTCGGGAATATTCTGTGCGCCATGCTCGCTTTTTTGTCGGCACGCAGTCGCGGTGGGAAAATACTCCTTCGGGTGGAGGACTTGGATACCGCCCGCTGTGCGGATACTTCCCGTATTCAGCAGATGCTGGACGATCTTTCCTGGTTCGGGTTTGAATGGGACGGCGGGGAACACCCCAATACCTTTCAAAGCCGCCGGGGCGAGATTTATGACCGCTATTTTGAACAACTGAAGGCGCAGGGGCTTCTTTACCCCTGCTACTGCACCCGCGCCGCCCTGCACGCGGCTTCTGCGCCGCACGGCGCTTTGCCGGTGTATAACGGCCATTGCCGGCAGATGAAGGAGCGGGGCGAACTTCCGCCTCCCGGACGGGCGCCGGCCTACCGCTTGACGGTGCCGGATGAGATTATCACGGTGGAGGATCACCTGCAAGGCACCTATCGGCAACACCTCGCCAAAGAATGTGGGGATTTTATCCTCCGTCGGGCGGACGGGTTGACGGCGTATCAGTTGGCGGTGGTGGTGGACGACGGTCTGTCCGGGGTGACCGAGGTGGTACGCGGACGGGATCTGCTCACTTCCACCCCCAGACAGGTGTATTTATGCCGGCTGTTGGGGTTTTCTCCGCCGGAATACTATCATATTCCGCTTCTTCTCCGGGAGGACGGCACCCGGCTGGCCAAAAGGGACGGCGCGATCGACGTGGCCACCTTACGCACCCGGTTTTCCTCCCCTGAACCGCTCATTGGGTTGTTAGCGTTTCACGTAGGGTTGCTGTCAAAGCCCGAACCGATTTCCCTTTTAGAGCTGTTACCGCTGTTCGATTGGAAAAAGGTGCCGAAAACCGATATTTTATTGCAAAAAAGTGGTATACTATAAACCACTGAAATAAAAGAAAGGGAGTTTTTTTATGGAACTGAAAGGAAGCAAGACCGAAGCCAACCTCGCCGCCGCATTTGCCGGCGAATCCCAGGCGCGTAACAAGTACACCTACTACGCGTCTAAAGCCAAAAAGGACGGCTACGTCCAGATTGCGGCGCTGTTTGAGGAAACCGCCGCCAACGAAAAGGAGCACGCGAAGATCTGGTTTAAGCTGCTGCACGGCGGAGAGATCGCGGGCACGCTGGAAAACCTCGCGGATGCCGCCGCCGGCGAGCATTACGAGTGGACCGATATGTACGACACCTTCGCCAAGGAAGCCAGAGAAGAGGGCTTCACCGATATCGCCCGCCTGTTTGAGCAGGTAGCGGCGATCGAGAAGGAACACGAGGAGCGGTATTTGAAACTGCTCGCCAACGTCAAAGAAGGGCTTGTGTTCTCTCGGGACGGGGACGTCATCTGGAAGTGCTCCAACTGCGGACATATCATTATCGGCAAAAAAGCGCCGCAGATGTGCCCGGTGTGTAAGCACCCGCAGGCGTATTTTGAGATCAAAGCGGAAAACTATTAAGGGCATTAAAAAAACTGCAAGCAAATTTTTGCTTGCAGTTTTTCTTTTGGCTTTCCGGCTGTGCCGTGTCAGCCGGGAAAACCGGGATTAGTGACAGCCGCAGCCGTTGTTGCCGCTCCGAACGACGGTGACGTTGTTACAGCCGCAGTCCCGCGCGGTATCATAGTCGTTGTCACAGCCGCAGTCACAGCCGTTACTTACGGTATTGTTGCCGCAGTTACCGCCCTCATTGCCGAATAACAGCCACAAAACGATGATGATAAAGAACCATCCGTTACACATATTTTTCACCTCCGCTACCAGTATATGCTCCGGCAGGACAAGGGTGAAAAAA
Source organism: Clostridia bacterium (assembly GCA_017442265.1). Classification (GTDB taxonomy): domain Bacteria; phylum Bacillota; class Clostridia; order Oscillospirales; family Acutalibacteraceae; genus URNF01. The sequence goes on from JAFSAC010000016.1 coordinate 15,718, forward strand.
CCGCCGGTCATTTGACCGGCGGTTATCTTATTACAGTACGTCAGCGATATCGTAGATGAGTTTTTCGGTCTTTTCCCAACCGATGCAGGGATCGGTGATCGACTGACCGAATACGTCGCCGTCCACCTTCTGACAGCCGTCCACGAGATAGCTTTCGATCATAAAGCCGCGCACCAATTTCCGTACGTCCGGGTTATAGCGGCAGCTGTGCAGTACCTCTTTGGCGATACGGATCTGTTCAAGGTATTTCTTGCCGGAGTTGGAATGGTTGGTGTCGATGATGACACCCGGATTTTCAAGACCGGAGTCGTTATACAGCGACAGCAGACGCATCAGATCCTCGTAGTGGTAGTTGGGGTAGGCGTGTCCCTCCTGATCCACGTATCCGCGTAAGATTGCATGGGTGTAGGGGTTGCCGCCGCTCTTGACCTCCCAGCCACGGTAGCAGAAGGTGTGGGAATGCTGACCGGCGTAAATGGCGTTCATCATAATGGACAGATCGCCGCTGGTGGGGTTTTTCATACCCGCCGGGATATCCAGCCCGCTGGCGGTCAGCCGGTGCTGTTGGTTCTCCACCGACCGCGCACCTATCGCCACGTAGGAGAGCAGGTCGCTCAAATACCGGTGGTTTTCCGGGTACAGCATTTCGTCCGCACTGCTCAGTCCGTAGGTGTCCAGCGCTTTCATGTGCAGTTTCCGGATCGCGATGACCCCCTTGATGAGGTTGGGTTTTTCGTGCGGATCGGGGTAGTGAAGCATCCCCTTGTACCCGGCGCCGGTGGTGCGGGGTTTGTTGGTGTAGATGCGGGGGATAATGATCAGCTTATCCTGTACCTTATCCTGCACCTCACGCAGTTTTTCAATGTAGGCGAGCACCGCATCCTCCCGGTCGGCGGAACAAGGACCGATCACCAGTAACATCCGGTTATCCTTGCCTTCAAACACCTCGGCAATCTGCCGGTCACGGTCGGCTTTGATCGCCGCCGATTGCTCCGACAGCGGGTATTGTCTTTTGATTTCCTGCGGGATCGGGAGTTTTCCCATAAATTCCATTTTCATCGTATTGATCTCCTTTTTGGGTCAAGAGGGTTTACTCATTTACCTTTTTATCAAACAGCGCCCGGCGGGCGGTGGCATTTCGCATCGCCTCGCGCATGGTATCCACGTCATTGTTTTCCAGCATCTGCCGGAGGTCGTTAAAGCTTTCGGAAAAAGCGTTCATGTGCTTTAATAACGCTTCCCGGTTCATCATAAACAGCTCCGACCACATCTTGTCGTTGATGCGGGCGATCCGGGTGAGATCCCGGAACGAGTCACCGGTGTAATCCTGAAGCTGTGGGGAATCATTACAGTTCATTAAGGTGACGGCGATACAGTGGGTGAGCTGGGACAAAAAGCCGATCATATCGTCGTGCTTTTCGGGGGACAGCCGGGACACCCGGGCAAAACCGAGCTCCCGTCCTAACTCTTCACACAGCAAGATCGCCTCTTCGGTGTTGCGCTCGGTGGGGGTGACAATGTAGTTTGCCTCCCGGAAGATACGCTCGTCGCTGTTTTCCACCCCGTACACTTCCCGGCCCGCCATAGGGTGCGCCGGAATAAATTCCACGTCGGGGCGGAGCATCTCCTGTACCGTGTATACGACACTCCCCTTAACGCCGGTGACGTCGGTGAGAACGGTGCCGGGGGAGAAATGCTGTTGATACTCCCGGATCCAGTCGATAAACACCTTCGGATACAGCGCAAAAACGATCAGTTGCGCCTCCGAGATGAGAGCCGGATCGGGGAAGGCGGCTCCTTTGTCAATGATATGTTCTTTGATTGCGTAATCGATCGCCTCCTGTCGGCTGTCGATCGCGCTGACCGAATACCCCTTTTTGATCAGCGCTTTGGCATAACTGCCGCCGATCAGACCGAGACCAACGATCAAAATACGGGGTTTTTGTTCAAGTTTCATCCGATATAACCTCTTTTACTGGGATATGCAGGGCGGAGAGTTTATGAAAAAAGTCGGGGAAGCTTTTGCGAACCGCTTCTGCCCCTTTAATTTCTCCGCCGGTGAGGGTGAGCAGAACGGCAAGGGACATCACGATACGGTGATCGTTATGCCCAAAAAGGGTGGCATCCGGTCGGTGAAAATCCACCGGGTCAATGACCACCGAATCTTCGTTTACCGTAACGACGGTGCCGAACTTTTTCAGTTCCTCCGCCATAGCCGCCGCTCGATCGCTTTCTTTGATCTTTAAACGGCGGGTGCCGGTGAAGGTCGCCCCCTGTTTTGCCGCCGCCGCGGCAAACAGCACCGGCCCGAGATCGGGACAGTCGGTAATGTCAATAGTCGGTGTCCCGGTAGCGATCGCCGCCAAATGCCGGGCGTACACCCGGTCGCCCTGTAAACTGTCGGGGTCAAGTCCGGCAATCTCTATCTCGGAATTCAGCACCGATAACGCACCGAAAAAGGCGGCTCCCGAATAATCCCCCTCCACCGTTTTATCGGCGGCGCGATACCGCTGATTGCCGGGGATGAGGAGGGTATAGTCATCCTGCCAATGCGCCTTGACACCGAAAGCGGCGAGCGCCGACAGGGTGAGGTCAATATACGACCGGCTTTCCACCGGCGGGATCAGGCGAAGGACACTATCCGCCTCCAGTAGCGGCAGGGCAAAGAGCAAGCCGGTGATAAACTGACTGCTGATATCCCCCGGAATATCAAACCGGCCGGGGGAAAGCGGTCCTCTGACCGTCACCTGTCCGTTTTGCTGAGCAAAGTGAAGCTTTTGTTTTTCACACAGGTCGGCATACACCCCCAGCGGGCGGGACAGCAAGGTGTCACTGCCGGTAAAGGCGATTTTCTGCTCGCCGAGCAACGCCAGCGGAATGAAAAACCGCAGGGTACTGCCACTTTCCCGGCAACCAAGCGGGGTACTCGGTGCGGATTTTTTGGGGTTTACCCCCTGTACCGTGACCGTATCCCCCGATAGGGTGCATTTCGCTCCTAAAGCGTTTAAGCAATCTATGGTGGCGAGCACGTCCTCGTTGGGAGCGATCCCGGCAATGTGGCTTACCCCTTCGGACAGACCGGCGCCGATGAGCAGGCGGTGCGCCATACTTTTGGACGGGGGTGCTGTCACCCTGCCGGTGGTGACCCCCGGTTCAATGCGAATGTTCATACCGTTTCCTCAATGTGGCGGCAGAGAATGTCCACCGCTTCCAGATAACCGTCAAATCCGTGCCCGGTAATGGTGGCGATACAGGCAGACCGCACAAAGCTTACCTGTCGGAAATCCTCCCGTTCCTCCACCTTGGAGATATGCACCTCCACCGCCGGGAGCGACACCGCTTTCAGGGCATCGAGCAGGGCCACACTGGTGTGGGTATAGGCGGCAGGGTTGATGATAATGCCGTCGGTGCCGTCTTTGAGAGCCGCCTGAATACGGTCGACAAGGTCCCCTTCCTGGTTGGATTGATAGAAGGTAACGTTAATCCCCTTTTGCTCACAGTAGGTTTGAATCTTTTGAAGCAGGGCTTCGTAGGTGCCGTTGCCGTAATGCTGCGGCTCCCGCACCCCGAGCAAATTGAGATTCGGTCCGTTGATGACACAGATGTTCATTCAAAAAAACTCCTTTGCACCGCATCCGCTACCGCATCGGGGGTGTCTCCGGCGGCAATGGCGGTATCGGCGGTGGTAAGATAGGTGACAAAGCGCTCGCAAAACCGTGCTTTGATCGCCTCGATAGAATCGGCGAGCGGGCGGTCGTCGGTGGGAACAAGCTGTTCCACCGGACGGTTCAAAAAGAACAGCCGTCCACTCGATTTCAGATAATCCACGTTTTCCGGCCGCAGAACCGCCCCACCGCCGGTGGCGATCACCGCCCCGGTGAGAGAGGACAGCTTTTTGATCACCGCCGTTTCAAGATCACGGAACGCTTTTTCGCCCTGTTCCCGGAAAATGGTGGGAATATCGGTGCCGGCCTCCCGGACGATCTCCTCGTCGGTATCGATAAAGGGACGGGACAGTTTTTCGGCGAGCCGTTTGCCGACGGTGGATTTCCCGCTGCCCGGCATCCCGGTCAACACGATGTTTTCCTTGTCGGTCAGCAACCGCCGGTACACCTCTTCCGCCTTTTCGGGCGGGCAGGTGGTGTTGGTAAAGATCTCCATAGCGATCACCGCCTGCATTACCAGCATATACAGTCCCCCGGTCGCCGGAATGCCGGCCGAGAGCGCCCGAAGCACCAGGGGGGTACGCAACGGATTGTATACCGCATCGATCACCCCCGACAGGTTCGGGAACTTCAAAGGATCGATCGGCATCCCCTCCTCGCGGGAATACATACCGCGCGGGGTGGTGTTGATGATGATGTCAGCATCGGTGTGGTCAGATAACGCCTTATCGTAGGTGAGCGCCCCGTCCCGCCCACTGCGGCTTACTTTGTAAATAGAAGCCGCCATAAGGTGGGTGGCTACCGCATAGGCGGTGTTGGACGTCCCGCCGGTGCCGAGGATCAGCACCTTTTTGCCGCCGAGCGAAATGCCGGCGTGCCGGATGAGGGCGCACATACCGCCAAAATCGGTGTTGTAGCCGTATAGTTCACCGTCTTTATTCACCACGGTGTTGACCGCCCCGATCGCTCTCGCCTGTTCGCTGATAAAGGAGAGGTAGGGCATCACCGCTTGCTTGTAGGGAATGGTGACGTTGATGCCTTGGAAGCCCCGTTTGGTTAAAAAGGCATCCAGATCGTCCGGCGCCACTTCGTGCAGGATATAATCGTACGACGAAAGCTGTCGGTGTATTTCCTGTGAAAAGCTGTGGGTGAGATGCTCACCGATACAGCCGTACTGCATACTGGTTCCTCCCGGATTACAGAGTTTCGGTGTCCTGCGGGGCGAGGTAGTCGGTACCAAACCGCATACACAGCGCATCGCACAGCGCAATGGCGGTCACCGCATCGATGACGATCCGCGCCCGATGCACGATCGCCGGATCGTGCCGTCCGCGGATGCGCAGTTCCACGTCCTGCTGATTTTTGATATCCACCGTTTTTTGCGCTTTGGCAATGGAGGGGGTGGGTTTTACCGCCGAGCGGAACAGAATCGGCATCCCGTTCGAAATACCGCCGCCAATCCCGCCGCCGTGGTTAGTTTCGGTCACCACCCGGCCGTCCAAATACCGAAGCGGATCGTTCGCTTCACTGCCTCGCTTGTCCGAAAGAGCAAAGCCGTCGCCGAATTCCACCCCTTTGATACCGGGAACCGAGAAGAGGATGTGGGAGAGGGTACTTTCCAGCGTGTCAAACCACGGCTCGCCCACCCCGGCAGGCATACCGAGAACGGCGGTTTCCAATATCCCGCCAACGCTGTCCCCGTCCTCCCGGGCGGCTAAGATCGCTTGCTTCATTTTCTCGCCGGCATCCCCGTTTAACACCGGAAAGCTGGCGGTTTCCAGCGCCCGCAGATCGGCCGGCAGATCGTCAAACGGACGGTCGTTGATCCCGGCACAGCGGGCGATATGGGTACCGAGTAAGATTCCCCGACCGGAAAGAGCGGTCATACAGATCGCCCCCGCCGCGGTTAGCGCCGCGGTGATGCGGCCGGAAAAATGACCGCCGCCGCGGGTATCCTGAAAGCCGTGATATTTACACATAGCGGGGTAATCTGCGTGTCCCGGGCGCATCAGCGATTGCATCTGCTGGTAGTCGGCGCTGTGGGTGTCCCCGTTTTTGATGATAAGGGCGATCGGGGTGCCGGTGGTCCGTCCGTTCAGCACTCCGCTCAAAAATTCCACCACGTCTGCTTCTTTGCGGGCGGTGGAGATCGCACCGCCGGGTTGCCGCAGCTGCATCATCCGGCGGATATTCTCTTCATCCACCGGGATGCCGGGGGCGAGTCCGTCGATGACCGCCCCGATAGCCGGTCCGTGGCTTTCCCCGAACAGGGTGACCGATACGCTTTGTCCGAATGTATTTTTCATATTCATCCGTCCTTTCTGGATAGGGCGTTTTGGACCGTTTCCCGGAAACTGTCCAGTGGCAAAGCACACATTTCAAATTTCCCCGGTGCCTCCGACCGAATGACCGTGATGGTGTCCCCGTCCAGTTTTTTGTCGTGGGAAAGGGCTTCCCACACCGCTTCAAACTCCACCTCACAGGTCACCGGGAGGGAGAGCTTTTGAAGCACCGATTTCACGCGAGGACGAAGGGCGTCACCGCACATCGGGAGCATCCCGAGGGCAACACATTCGCCGTGCAAGAGCTGGTGCAAACCGGCGGCACTTTCGATGCCGTGCCCAATGGTGTGTCCGAAATTCAGCACCCGGCGAAGTCCCGCCTCTTTTTCGTCCTCTTTCACCACCTGCGCTTTGATACGCAGGGATTTTTCAATGACCGTGTCGATCTTTTCGATCGGATTTTCACTTTCAAAAAGGGTGAAAAGTTGTTCATCAAAGGTGACCGCCATTTTCACCGCTTCGGCGAGCCCGTTTGAAATCTGCCGCGGCGGGAGGGTGTTGAGCACCTCGGGGTCGATCACCACCGCTTTCGGCTGATAAAAGGCACCGACGCAGTTTTTGATCGCATCCATATTCACCGCTACCTTGCCGCCGATGGAGGAATCCACCTGGGACAGTACGGTGGTGGGGATATTGTAAAAATCAATGCCGCGCAGGAAGGACGCCGCCGCAAAGCCGGCGAGGTCGCCAACCACCCCGCCGCCGACCGCCACCACGCAGTCGGTACGGGTAAAGTGATGCTGAAGCATCACCCGGCAAAGCTGTTCCAGCCGGGCAAAGGATTTGCTTTCCTCCCCGGTCGGCACGGTGACGATTACCGGGTCTTGGCACCCGTCGGCCACCGTTTTGGCATATTGTGCCGGCACCCCGTCATCGGTGACGATGAGTACCCGGCGATCAAGCTTTAAATACTCGTTCAGCCGGGAAAGGGCGCCGCGCTCTAAAATAATGGGGTAGCTGTTTTTCCCCAGTTCTACCGGTATAATCATAGTCTTCCTTCTTTCAGGCGTAGGAACCGACCGTTTTCAGCCGGTCACAGCACACCGCCAATTCTTCCAGCATACACTTTCCTTCGTAGCTGTGGATATTCCCTTCCGCCTCGACGTAGAAATAGTACTGCCACAGCAGTTCCTTCATCGGACGACTGCGAAGGGTACGCATATTAAAGCCGTGTGCGCCGAGGATGTTCAGCGCCCGCGCGAGTGACCCCGCTTCGTTTCGCACCGTGAACATCAGCACGAAATGGGCGCCGGGGGTTTTTGCCACCTGGCGGTTTTCCGAGCGGGAGAGCACCGCAAAGCGGGTGGTGTTGTTCTGCGCCTCATTGATGCTGGAGGCCAGCACCGACAGTCCGTATAGCTGGGCGCTGTCCTCACTGGCAATGGCGGCAATGGTCGGGTCGTTCTTTTCTGCCACGTATTTCGCGGCAAGGGCGGTGTTGTCAAAGGACATCTCTTTGAGCCCGTGCGCCTTGATGAATTTATCGCATTGGCTGAGCGCCTGCGGATGACTGATCACCGTTTTGATCTGATCGAGGGTCGCTCCCGGGATCGCCACTAAATCCTGCGATACGCTGAGAGCCAGCGTGCCGTTGATAAACAGGGGACCGGAGAACAAAAGGTCGGTCACCTGACCCACCTCGCCGGCATAGCTGTTTTCCAGCGGGAGGATGACGGTGTCGCAATCGCCGTTTACCACCGCGTTATAAGCATCTTTGAAATTGGAGTAAGAAATTTTTTCCGCATCCGGGAACAGCCGGGTGGCGGCAATGTGCGCGAAAGCCCCTTCCACCCCGCTGTAAGCGACCCGCATCCCTTCGATCAGCCGCCGCTGATACCGGCGGGATACGTTCATCGTCTGCTGTAAAAAGTCGGTGTAATACCCGCGAAGTTCATCCGATTCCACCCGCTCGGAGCCGGTGCGGATCACCTCTTCCTCCCGGGCGGTGTCCAAAATGGGCATCCCGTGTTCCTTTTTGAATTCCGCCACCGCGGCGACCGCTTCCATTCGCTGAACGAAAAGCTGAGCCATTTTGGCATCGATATCGGTAATGGCCTTGCGGGCCGTGAGTAATTTGTCCATTTAATGACCTCCTTGATAGCTGTCGGCTAACCGCCGGAATGCCTCTTCCGACCGCTCGATCTGTTCAAAGGACACGCAGTAAGCGATCCGTACAAAACCGGGCATACCGAAATCGTCGCTGGGAACGAGCAACAGCTCCTGCTCCCGGGCCCGTTCGCAAAAGGCGACGGCATCCGGTTCCAGCGAGCGCATAAACAGGTAAAAAGCGCCGTCGGGTTTCACTACGTCAAATCCGCAATCGGTCAAAATCTCCAAAAGCCGCCGCCGGTTTCGGTCGTATGCCGTAATATCGGCGACAAGACCGATGCAATCTTTTACCATGTGCTGGAACAGACTCGGCGCACACACAAAGCCGAGCGCCCGTCCGGCGCCGCACACCGCATCAAACACGTCGGCGGCATCGGTGGCGGTAGGGGATACCAGAATGTATCCGATCCGCTCCCCGGGGAGGGAGAGGGATTTACTGAACGAGTAGCACACCACCGTGTCCGGGTAGTAAAGCGGGAGATACGGAACCTCCACCCCGCCGTAGGTAAGCTCCCGGTACGGCTCGTCGCTGATGAGATAAATGGGATGACCGAAGGCGGTTTCCTTTTCGGTCAGAATAGCGGCGATCGCTTTGACACTCTCCAAGGACAGCACCGCTCCGGTGGGATTGTTGGGGGAGTTTATAATGATCGCCCGGGTGTTGGGGGTGATCGCATGGCTGAGCGCCGTCGGGTCTACCTGAAAATCCTCCTCCCGGCACAATATCGGGCGCACGGTCGCCCCGGTGCGCTCGATAAACACGGTGTATTCCGGGAAAAAGGGGGCGAGCACCACTACTTCGTCCCCCGGACCGACCAGCGCTGTCAGGGTGACGGTGAGGGAGGCGGCCGCTCCGGCGGTCATATAAATGAGTGCCGGCGAGGCGGCAAATCCGAAGGTATCCTTCACGTAATTCGCCACCGACTGCCGTACCTGCGGATCACCGGGAGCGGAGGTGTAGGCGTGTAGGGTGGCCGGGTCGGTGTTTTGAAGCAATCTTGACAGGGTCTCGGTTACCTGCGGGGGTGCGGGGATACTGGGGTTGCCCAGACTGAAATCGAACACGTTTTCAGCGCCGATCTCTACTTTTCGCTTTCGGCCGTATTCAAAGATCTCTCGGATGACCGACCGACGGCGGCCGAGCGCCAGCATATCCTTCTGAACCATAGCGGTTGCCCCTTTCTTATAAAACACTTTCCCTTATACATATATGCTAATAATTATATACCGAATTTACGCGTAGTCAAGGGGTTTTTCTTGACTTTTGAGCGAAAAATCGGTACGCTAATAGGAAAGAAGGGGGGATCACTATGCATATTCCTGCATCGTCGATTGCGGCGCTTTCTGTTCAGCCGTTTGACCAGGCGCTTCAAGAGGAAGCCGTCATATCAAAGCCGTACGATCACGAGCGGTGGCTGTATCTTCCGTGTCGGTACACCGAATATCGGTACATCCTCGGCACCCGGGGACAAAAACCGCTCATCTGCATCGGGGTGAACCCCTCCACCGCCGAGCCGGGCAATCTGGATAACACCTTGAAAAGCGTGGAGCGGATCGCTAAAAATAACGGCTTTGACTCGTTTGTGATGTTTAACGTGTACGCCCAGCGGGCTACCTCGCCGGACGATATGGATAAAACGCTTGACCCTCGCCTTCACCGGGAAAATATGCGGGCTTTTGATTGGCTGTTGTCCCGATCGGGGGACAACCCGACCGTGTGGGCGGCGTGGGGGGCGGTCATTGAAAAACGGGGGTACCTGCCCGACTGTGTCCGGGAGATGATTACGATCGGTCAGCGGTACGGTGCCAACTGGGTCACCGCCGGCAAACGCTCTAAACGAAAAGGGCATCCGCATCACCCGTTGTATCTCAAAAGCGACAGTCCCTTAGACCCCTTTTCCGAGGTGGAGGAATATCTGTTATCTTTGCAATAAAAAAACCGCTTGTCCCTTGGGACAAGCGGTTTTTCACTTATTCAGCTTCTGCCGGCAATTCTTTGGATTTTTGGATCCAGTAGACCAGCAAAATGAGGGTGGTAACTATCCAGGAGATCGGCCAGGATAGGTATAACACGGTGAGAGAGGGGACAAGTTTGAACCAGGTGTAGATAATGAGAATCCGCACCCCACACACCCCGCCGATACAGGTGAGCATCGGCATCAGCGAGTGTCCCATCGCCCTCAGATTGCTGGAAAAGTTGTTCATAAATCCGCACAGGAAATAGGTCAGTGCAATGATCATCATACGAGCCGCGCCGTAGTCCACCACCAGCTCATCCGGGGTGTAGAGGTGTAACAGCGGCCGCCGGAACAGTACCGCCAGCACTCCCATACCAAGGGCGGAAACGAGGGTGAGCAACAGACCGACCCGGAGGATGCTCGGCACCCGGCGGTATTGCTTGGCACCGATATTCTGCCCGGTGAAGGTGAGTACTGACTGGGCAAAAGCATCCATCACCGTGTAGATAAACCCTTCGATGTTGCCGGAGGCGGTGTTGGCGGCGACCGCCACCGCCCCGAACGAGTTGATAGAGGATTGGATCAGCACGTTGGAAATGTTAAAGCAGGCGCTTTGTAGGCCGGCGGGCAGACCGATCCGCACGATATCTATAAAATCGTCCCGGCGGATTTTCAGTCGGCGCAAGGACAGCCGGGAAGGGGTGTGAAGCCGCCGTAACGCCATAATTACCAGTAAAGCGGAGAGGTATTGCGAAGTAATGGTGGCGATCGCCACCCCGGCGACCCCCAGGTGGAACACCAACACCAAAAATAGGTTCATTCCCACGTTGACCAGTCCCGACACGGTTAAAAAGTAGAGCGGACGGCGGGTATCACCGCCGGCACGAAGCACCGCGGCACCGAAATTATACACCAAAGCGGCCGGGAAACCGAGGGTGATAATCCGCAGGTACAGGGAAGCGCCGGCCATCACTTCGGCCGGGGTTCCCATCCAGGTTAGAAAGGTGGGGGAGAGTAAAAATCCGAAAAAACCGACAACAACACCGATGATACCGCCGAGCAGCATCGCGGTGTGGGTAGCCGATGCGGTCTTGCGGTTGTCGGCGGCGCCGATCGCGCGGGAAATGACCACGTTCGCCCCGACCGAGATGCCGATAAAGAAATTGAGCATCAGGTTGGTCAGAGAGGAGGTTGCTCCTACCGCGGCGAGCGCCTCGTGTCCGGTATACCGACCGACCACCACGAGATCGGCCGCGTTATATAACAGTTGCAGTACACCGGTGAGCATCAACGGGATCGCAAACCTCAGCAGGTGCGGCAGGATCGGTCCGCTCAGCATATCTACCGGGGCGGCCGATTTACGAAGGGTCATGAAAAAACGCCTCTTTTCGTGCGAGAAATCAGTATCAGTTTATCATTTTGGTCCGCTTTGTCAAGCGACCGGCGAGAAAAAAGTTCATTTTCCGGAAAAATTAGAAAAAACACTTCCAAAACTACTAAAATTGAGGTATGATAAGTCTATGTAGAACTATCTGCGCGGTTTTAGGTACCGCGATGAAAGGAGCGGCGTATGAGCAAACAGTATGCGGTGTCTCTTTCTCAAATTATTGAGGAGCATTCGCTGGAGGTTTTGTACCTGCCGGAGCAGGGAGAACTCCGGGACGTGGTGTCCAGTGATATCCACCGTCCGGGACTGGCGCTGGCGGGATTTTTCGAATATTTTGACAGCGAGCGGATCCAGGTGCTCGGCAAGAGTGAACTTGGTTTTCTGGAGGATCTGCCGGCGGAAACCCGGCAGGAGCGGTTGAACGAACTGGCCGCTCACCGTCCGGCGGCGATCGTCATCTCCCGGGGATTAAATCCGCCGGAGGGACTGAAGGAATGCTGTGTCCGGGAACAGGTGCCGCTGCTTCGCACCAACGACACCACTTCCGGCTTTATGGCGGCGCTCATCAGCCGTTTGAACGTGCATCTCGCTCCCCGGGTGACCAACCACGGCGTGTTCGTGGAGGTACACGGTGAAGGAATGCTGCTGGTGGGTGACAGCGGGGTCGGTAAGAGTGAAACCGCCATTGAGCTTGTCAAACGCGGTCACCGGTTGATTGCGGACGATGCGGTGGAGATCCGTCGGGTGTCCGATCGGACGCTGGTTGGCTCCGCTCCCGAAAAGATACGGCACTTTATTGAACTGCGCGGTGTCGGTATCGTCAACGCCCGGCAGATCTTTGGTATGGGTGCGGTGAAGATCACCGAAAAGATCGATATGGTGGTCCGGCTGGAGCCGTGGGATAACGATAAGGTGTATGACCGCATGGGACTGGAAAACGAGTTTGTGGATATCCTCGGTATCCGTCTGCCGCAGGTCACCATTCCGGTGAAGCCGGGACGGAACCTTGCGATCATCATTGAGGTGGCGGCGATGAACAACCGCCAGAAGAAAATGGGGTATAATGCGGCTTACGAGCTGATGCAGAACCTCGGTATGGCGGACGATCTCGAGCCGCCGAAGTTACAAAATCATTTGCATTGGGATTAAAAAACAATCATAGATATTTCGATACAGGAGGAAAAGGATATGTACAGAATCGGTATTGACCTCGGAGGCACCAACATCGTAGCGGGTGTGGTGGACGACAACTATAAAATTGTGGCGACCGCCAAATGCAAGACCGCTTGCCCCCGCCCGGCGGAGGAAATCATCGCCGATATGGCGAAGGTGGCCCGTCAGGCGGTGGAAAAGGCCGGCATCACCATGGATCAGGTGAGCGGTGTCGGCGTGGGAAGCCCCGGGGTGTGTAATAAGGAGACCGGAATCGTGGAACGTGCCGCTAACTTAGGGTTTGAAAACGTCCCGGTGTGCGAGATGCTGGAAAAACTGCTGGGTAAAAAGGTGATTATCGAGAATGATGCCAATGCGGCGGCGCTGGGTGAATACACCGCCGGTGCGGCGAAGGGCGCGAAAAGCTGTATCTGCATTACGCTGGGCACCGGTGTCGGCGGCGGCGTTATCCTGAACGGAGAGGTGTATTCCGGCTTTAACTTTGCCGGCACCGAACTGGGTCATATCGTCATCACGGTAGGCGGCGAGCCCTGCTCCTGCGGCCGTCGCGGCTGTTGGGAAGCGTATGCGTCTGCGACTGCGCTGGTGCGGCAGACCCGCCGGGCTATGGAACAGAACCGTGACAGCAAGATGTGGGAGATCGCCCCGACCTTGGAGGATGTGGACGGCCGTACTGCGTTTGATGCAATGCGCGCGGGTGACGCGGTCGGAAAAGCGGTGGTGGATCAGTATATTTATTACGTGGCGGCCGGCCTTATTGATATGATCAATATTTTCCAGCCGGAGGTGCTGTGTGTCGGCGGCGGTATCTGTAAAGAAGGGGACACCCTGCTTTTGCCGCTGAAAAAGCATATTGAAGCGGAGCGCTTCAGTCAGTACAGTAAAAAGCAGACCCGCCTGTGCGTGGCTGAGCTGGGCAACGATGCCGGTGTTATCGGTGCGGCGTGCCTGATTGATTAATTTTAAAAAAACGCAAGCGAAAGGAAGGGTATAGGTGGAGCTGAACGAGATTGTCCGGCTGGCAGAAAACAACGGCTGGGATGCACAACCAAACGCGCGGTTATCCGCGTATACCACCTTTAAGGTCGGCGGTCCCGCCGACCTGCTTGTCACCCTCCCGGACGGAAAGGCGGCAGCAACGTTACTTGCCGCCTGTCGGGAGAAGGGGATTCCGACCTTGCTCCTCGGTAACGGCTCCAATCTCTTGGTCGGTGACCGGGGGGTTCGCGGGGTGGTGTGGCGATTGGACCCGAAAACCGCCGCCTGCACCCTTCATTCGGACGGGGTAACCGTTTTTTGTGATGCCGGTTTGCCGCTTATACGGCTGTGCCGTTTTGCGGAAGAAAAGGTGCTCTCCGGCATGGAATTTGCCTTTGGCATTCCCGGTACGGTGGGCGGCGCCGTCTTTATGAATGCCGGCGCTTACGACGGACAGATGTCGGACGTGTTGGTGTCCGCCGAGATTTTGGAGAAAACCGGCGAGGTGCATACGGTGACGGCGGAACAGTTGCAACTGGGTTACCGCCACAGCGTGTGTATGGATACCGGGGCGATCGTTCTCGGAGCGACCTTGAAGCTGACCCCCGGTAATCGGGAGGAGATTTCAGCGAAAATGCGGGAGCTTTTATCCCGCCGTCGGGACAAACAGCCGCTTGAGTTTCCGAGCGCCGGTAGCTTTTTCAAACGTCCCACCGGTCATTTTGCCGGGGCGTTGATTGAAAACGGGGGACTGAAAGGGTTTTCGGTCGGCGGGGCAAAGGTGAGCGAAAAGCACGCCGGCTTTGTCATCAACACCGGGGACGCCACCGCCAAAGATATTTGTACGCTGGCTGAAGAAGTCACCCGCCGGGTGAAAGAACAGTTCGGGGTCACGTTAGAACCGGAAGTCCGCTTTGTGGGGGAATTCTGATATGGAATTTATGATTGTAACCGGCCTGTCCGGCGCGGGGAAATCCCGTGCGGTGGATGCGCTGGAGGATATCGGCTATTATTGTGTGGACAACCTGCCGCCGGTACTTTTGGCGCAGTTTGCCCAGCTTTTTGCTGAGGCGCACCAGTCGGTGGAACGGGTCGCCCTGATCGTCGACTCCCGTGGAGCGGCGGTGATCGAGGATTTTGACCGGGGCTTAAAAGAGATGCAAGAACGGGAGATCCCGTATGAGATCATGTTTCTCGATTGTGACGATGAGGTGCTTTTGCGGCGGTTTAAGGAAACCCGCCGTCCGCATCCCTTGACCGAGATCGGGGATATTTCGATCAAAGAGGCGATCGCCCGGGACCGGCAGATATTACAGCACGTCAAACAGGCGGCGGATTATCTTATCGACACCTCTCGCCTGTCGGCGGCACAGCTCAGAGAACAGATCGTTGCGATCTTCACCGAGCATCCCGAAACGGTGATGACCGTGCAGTGTATGTCCTTCGGTTTCAAGTACGGTACCCCGCGTGATGCGGATATCGTACTGGATGCGCGCTGTTTCCCTAATCCGTTTTACGTGGATGACCTGAAAAACCGCACAGGACTGGAACCGGTGGTGCAGGACTACGTGCTGAACTGTGAGCATTCCCGGGAGTTTCAAAACCGGTTGTATCATCTGGTGGATTATATGCTGCCATTGTACCGCAACGAAGGAAAAAGCCGTCTTTTGATTGCGATCGGCTGTACCGGCGGCAAGCACCGTTCGGTTACCTTTGTGGAAAAGCTGGCGGAACATTTACAGCAAAACGGCGCCCGTGTGGTGGTCAATCACCGGGACATTAAGAAGTTATAAAGAGAGGAGGGATCGTGTGTCCTTTTCTGCAGATGTAAAAATGGAATTGGCGGCGATCCGTCCGAATAAGGGTTGCTGTCTTGCCGCTCAATGCTACGGAATGTTGGAATTTGCCCATGCGTATAACGGGGAGGAGATCTCCCTGCAGACCGAACTGAAGGTGGTGGCCGATACCTACAGCGAACTGATCGCCACCTGTTGTTCGGTGCCGGCGCCGGAGGTTCAGTCCCGTCCCCGCCGGGGCGAGTTTTACATTGCCGAGGTGGAAGAAAGGTGGGCGCGCCGCCGGGTGCTGGAACGGTTCGGGCATACCGACCGGGATATGTCGGTGCGGCTGAATCGTGCGAATCTGGATTGTGACAGCTGTGTAGCGGCGGTGTTGCGCGGTGCCTTTTTGGTGTGCGGGGCGGTGAGTAACCCAGAAACCGGGTATCACCTGGAATTCAGTATGCCGCATTATCATTTGAGCCGGGATCTGATGACCCTGTTGCGGGAAATGGATTTTTCGGCGAAATACATCTGCCGCCGCGGAACCCACGTCATTTACCTGAAAGAAAGTGAGCAGATCGCCGATTGCTTAACCTTAATGGGAGCGCAGAGCGCTTCTTTGGAAATGCTGGGCATTAAGGTGCTCAAAAGCATTCGCAACGACGTCAATCGTGCCGCTAACTGCGAGACCGCCAATATTGATAAAACGGTGGCGGCGGCGACGGCGCAGATTCAGGCGGTGCGGCGGTTGGAGGAGGCCGGGGCGCTGAAAAGCTTGCCCGAAAGCTTGCAGAAGCTGGCGCATCTGCGGGTGCAAAACCCGGATATGTCCCTGCGGGAACTGGGTGAAAATTCCGACCCGCCGCTCTCCCGTAGCGGGGTGAATCACCGCCTGCAACGGATCATGGAGGCGGCCAACCATTTATAAACGAAATCTGTAAAAAAGGAGTGCTCCCCTATGGCCTTTGTTCATCTGCACGTGCATAGTGAATATAGTCTTCTGGACGGCGCCTGCCGTATTCCGGAACTCATCAGCCGTGCCAAGGAACTGGGGCAACAGGCGGTGGCGATCACCGACCACGGCGTGATGTACGGCGTGGTCGATTTTTATAAGCAAGCGAAAAAGGCCGGTGTAAAACCGATTATCGGCTGTGAAGTATACGTATCCCCCCGCAGTCGGTTGGATAAACAGCACGGGGTGGATAGCGACAATAGTCATTTGGTGCTGCTCTGTCAAAATCATACCGGCTACCAAAATCTCATCCGCCTGGTGTCGGATGCCTTCACCGAGGGCTTTTACAGCCGTCCCCGGGTGGATCATCAATTATTGGAACAACATCATGAAGGGCTGATCGCCCTCTCTGCGTGTCTGGCGGGCGAGATTCCGAAAGCCATTATGGACGGCAACTACCCCAAAGCCCGGGAAACGGCGCTTTACTACCAGTCGGTATTCGGAAAGGACAACTTTTTCCTGGAAGTTCAGGATCACGGGATAGCGGAGCAACAGACGGTGATCGCGGGACTGCGCCGGTTGTCGGCGGAAACCGGTATCGGATTGGTGGCGACCAACGACGTGCATTACGTCAACAAAGCGGATGCCGAGGTGCAAAAAACCCTCATTTGCATTCAGACCGGCACCACCCTTTTAGACCCCAGTCCGCTCGCATTCGAAACGGAGGAATTTTACCTCAAAAGCGAGGAGGAAATGGGAGAACGGCTCGGAAATATTCCGGGAGCGCTGGAAAACACCGTTCAAATCGCCGACCGTTGCAACCTGGATTTTACCTTTGGTGAACTGAAGCTTCCGGCATTTGATGCCCCGTGCGGGGACTCGAATGCGTATTTAGAACAGCTCTGCCGGGAAGGGTTTGTCCGCCGGTACGGAAACAACCCTCCGGACGGCGCTAAGGAACGGCTGGATTACGAGTTGTCGGTGATCCGGAAAATGGGGTATGCCGATTATTATCTCATCGTCGCGGATTACGTGAATTATGCGAAAACCCACGATATCCCGGTGGGTCCGGGGCGTGGTTCGGGTGCGGGAAGTCTGTGTGCTTACTGTGTCGGCATCACCGCTATTGACCCCTTAAAATACAACCTGCTGTTTGAACGGTTTTTGAATCCGGAACGGGTGAGCATGCCCGACTTTGACGTGGATTTCTGCACCGAAAAACGCCAGCAGGTGATCGACTACGTCATCCAAAAATACGGTGCCGATCGGGTGGCGCAGATCATCACCTTCGGCACCATGGCGGCCAAAGCCGCCGTCCGGGACGTCGCCCGGGCGATGGCGGTACCGTATGCGGTGGCCGACCGTATTGCGAAACTTATCCCGAACGGCTTAAACGTCACCCTGGACAGCGCGCTTGAAACCTCCGACCGCTTCCGGGAAGCGGTGGAAAACGACGAACAGGTGCGGCGGGTGGTTCAAATGGCCCGTCGGGTGGAGGGGATGCCCCGTAATGCATCCACCCACGCCGCCGGTGTGGTGATCGCGCCGCGCCCGGTGAGTGAATACGTGCCGCTGTGTGTGAATAAGGATGCCACCGCTACCCAGTATCCGATGCAGATACTGGAGGAATTGGGCATCCTGAAAATGGATTTTCTGGGACTTAGAAACTTAACGGTGATCGCGGCGGCGGAAAAGATGATCCGGGAAGAAAACCCCGTCTTTGAGGTATCGGCGATCCCGCTTAATGAAAAGCGGGTGTATGAGATGCTTTCCGCCGGCAACAGCGACGGGGTGTTCCAAATGGAGTCCGCTGGGCTAAAACGGGTGCTGATGAATATGAAGCCCACTTCGTTTGAGGATCTGATTGCGGTGATTTCCTTGTACCGTCCCGGTCCTATGGACTCGATCCCGAAATATATCTATAACCGGCATCACCCCGACCGGGTGCGGTATCCGCATCCGCTTTTGAAATCCATTTTAGAGGTGACCTACGGCTGTATCGTGTACCAGGAACAGGTCATGGAAATCTTCCGCACGCTGGCCGGGTATTCCTTCGGTCGGGCGGACGTGGTGCGCCGGGCTATGGCGAAAAAGAAGCACGACGTTATGGAAAAGGAACGGGCTATTTTTATCCACGGCCTTCAGTCGGAGGACGGCACGGTGCAGGTGGACGGCTGTGTTCGCCGTGGGGTGCCGGAAAAGATTGCGGAGAGTATTTTTGATGAAATGTCCGCTTTTGCTTCCTATGCCTTTAATAAAAGTCATGCCGCCGCTTATGCCCTGGTAGCGTACCAGACCGCCTACCTCAAAGCGCTGTACCCGAAACAGTATATGGCGGCGTTGCTCAGCAGTGTGCTGGGCAGCGGCAAGGTGGAAAGCTATATCCGGGAATGTGAACGGATGAAGATTCGGGTACTGCCGCCGCATATCAATGAAAGCGAAGCGGAATTCTCGGTATCGGGGAATGACGTGCGGTTCGGGTTGCTTGCGATGCGGAATATCGGCCGTGGCTTTGCCCAGGAACTGATTGCCGAACGGAAAGCCGGCGGTCGGTTTGACGGGCTGTATGATTTTTGCGATCGGATGATCGCTCACCGGGAATTTAACCGCCCGGCGCTGGAAAGCTTAATTCGTTGCGGTGCGCTGGATAATCTGGGGGCGAATCGCCGTCAGATGTTGCAGGCATCCCCCGCACTGGTAGATCAGTTAGAGGATAACCGCCGCCGTCAGGTGGAAGGACAGGTGGGATTTTTCGATCTGGCCGGAGAGGAGGCGGGCGCCGTCCCGTTGCCGGCGGTGTCGGAATTTACCCTTTCCGAACGCCTGCAAATGGAAAAGGAAGTGGCGGGGCTGTACCTGTCCGGGCACCCGATGACCCCCTATGCCGGGTGGTACCGGGATCGCCGGATTTCCCGCACCGACCGTATTATCGCCTCGGCTGAGGAACAGGACGGACAGTATGCCGACGGGAAAACGGTAATGCTCGCCGGACAGATCGATCATCTGCGGGAGCAGAGCACCCGCTCGGGTGCGCGTATGGCGTACTGCCGGATCGAAGATCTGTACGGTTCTATGGAAGCGGTCATTTTCCCGAAAACGCTGTCTCAGTTTGCCGCTGTTTTGGAAAAGGGCGGTCCGGTGTTGATGACCGGGCGGCTGGATTTTCGGGAGGATGAAGACCCGAAACTGCTGTGTGAGCGGGTAGAGCCGATTACCGACACCGCTCCGGCTGCCGCCGAGCCGCCACCGGCCAAACGAGGCAATCCCGGACTGTATCTCCGTATGACCGGAAGCGATACGCCGGTGTACCGAGAAACACTCGGGTTGCTTGTGGAAAACCGCGGAACCGAAGAGGTGTATATCCGTTTTACCGACACCGGGAAAATGGTGCGGCTTGGGGAATCTTATCGGGCGGAGGTCAGCGACCGGCTGGTAGAGCGGCTACAACGCTTGCTCGGGGACCAAAACGTGGTGTGGAGAAAAGCGTAAAAAAGTTATAAAACACCTTGCTATTTCGGAAAAATTTGCTTATAATAAAATGCGTATGGGCTGAAAAGACCCTTTTTCCGACGCAAAGGAGAGGTTTGAGTATGAAAAAAATTGCTGTATTGACCAGTGGCGGCGACGCCCCCGGCATGAATGCCGCCGTGCGTGCGGTGGTGCGTACCGCGTTGTATAACGGTTTAGAGGTTATGGGCGTGTACCGTGGGTATAACGGCCTCATCAACGGCGATTTAGAGCCGATGACCCTGCGTAGCGTATCCGAGATCATTCACCGCGGTGGCACCATGCTGCATACCGCCCGCAGTCCCGAATTCCGGACCGAAGAGGGCATTATGAAAGCGGTGGAAACCTGCCGTAAAAACGATATTGATGGTGTGGTGGTCATCGGCGGCGACGGATCCTTCCGCGGCGCGCAGGATCTCTCTCGTCATGGCATTTCGTGTATCGGCATTCCCTGCACTATTGATAATGATATTGCCTGCTGTGACCGCACCATTGGTTACGATACGGCGATGAACACCGCAATGGAACTGGTGGACAAGCTGCGGGATACCGCCCAGTCGCACGACCGTTGCTCGGTAATTGAGGTGATGGGACGGCGCGCCGGATATATTGCGCTTAACGTCGGTATTGCGGTGGGTGCGATCAGTATTCTGGTGCCGGAGATTCCGTATGACGTCGAAAAGGACGTCATTGACCGGATTCTGGCCGCCGCCCAGACCGGGAAGCAGCACTTTATCGTGATGGTGGCTGAAGGGGTCGGCGGGTCGACCGAGCTTGCCCATCATATTGAGAAGCAGACCGGCTTTGAGACCCGTGCTACCATTTTCGGACATGTACAGCGCGGCGGAAGACCCACCCTTTGCGACCGGGTGCTGGCCAGCCGTTTGGGCGACGAAGCGGTTCAGTTGTTGCTCGCCGGGAAAAGTAACCGGGTGGTGACTGTTCGCAATGATCAGATCACCGATTACGATATTGAAGAAGCGCTCGCAATGAAAAAGACGCTGGATACCAATTTGTATAGAATGGCGCACGAAATTTCTCTGTGAGTTATCAAAACGAAGTTTGTGGACGCCCGCTTTGGCGGGCGTCCGTTTTTTATAAACGAAGGGGAAGAGAAAGTCATTGACAGAAAAGGGCAAAACGCTTATAATAAATTTGTATTTGTTTGTACCGACCGAATGAATTTGAGCGGTCGTTTTTGGAGGAAAAAATATGCAAAAAATCACCGTGAAATCGCTTACGAGAATTTTTCTTGCTAAGTGGAAATGGTTGCTGACCGGTATATTGATCGGCGGTCTTTTGTTTTCGCTATACGCGGTGTTTGTCACCGGAGAAAAGTATACCGCTACTGTCAGCATGTATGTCCAGAATGAGGAAAGCGGCGGGGTGGCCACCTCGAACAATCTCGCCGCCTCGTATATTCTCACCAACACCTACGTGGTTATTTTAGAGGATGCCGACACCTTGGAAAAGGTGGCGGAGAGCATGTCCGAACCAATCACGGTGGGGCAGGTGCGGCAGGCGGTATCGGTTACCGCCTCTCCCAACACCGCCATGATCACCGTATCGGCTACCACCGGTGACCCGGAGTTATCCCGCAGTATGTGCAGAGCGGTATGCAGAATTGCTCCGACCGTGTTGCGCGGGGTGGTGTCATCCGGAACGGTGACCGCCATTGGTGAGGTGCCGGCGGCGGTGAAAACCGGCCCGCATATCGTGCAGGCCGCTGCTTACGGTGTCGGACTCGGTCTTTTGCTCGCTATGGTAGCGGCCTATTTTTCCCACATCTCCGACACCACCATTAAGGGCCGTGAGGAGTTGCAGGAAATAACCGAGATGCCGCTTCTCGGCGAGATTCCGAGCTTGCATTGATAAGACGACCAAAAGAAACACCTGTTCTGCAGGAGGAAAAGTATGAACCGTGATGATCGGAAATTGAATATAGCACAGGAGGAGTCGTCCGAGCAGGACAAAAAGCCGCAATCCTTCCAGATCGTGGAAGCGTATAAGGCCCTGCGGACCAACCTGTTGTTTGCGCTGGCGGCTACCGAAAAAAAGACGGCGGTCATTTCCAGCCCCGAGCCGGGTGTCGGAAAATCCACCACTGCGGCGAACCTGTCTATCGTTATGGCGCAGACCAATTTTAAGGTGTTGCTCATTGATGCGGATATGCGCAAGCCGTCTTTGGACCGTATTTTCGCTGTCGGCCGGAATGAGGGATTGTCCACGGTACTCAGCGGGATGACATCCTTTGAGCGGGCGATGATTCCGTCGGTGGCGCCGAATCTCGACCTGCTCACCGCCGGTCCTATTCCGCCGAACCCCCAGGAGTTGCTTGCCTCTTCGACGATGACCGAACTGCTTGACGGACTTCAGAAGCGGTATGATTACATTTTGATCGACACCCCGCCGGTGAACGTGGTGGCGGATGCGCTGATGCTGACCAATTCTACCGCCGGCATTATGCTGGTGGCGCGGGAACGGAAAACGCACGTGGAGGACCTGAAAAAAGCGGAGGATGCGGTGAACCAGGTGGGCGGCAACCTGCTTGGGATGACCTTGACCGACGTTCAGGAGCAGCGCGTCGGAACCAGAAGCCGGTACTATAAGAAATATCAATACGTATACGGAGAAAAATGATCAAAATTCCCGGGATGCTGGCGCAGGGACGCGAAGCCCCGGGAATTGTTTTTTATGATAAATCTTTTTGTGTGGCACACAATAGGGGTATGAGGTGATGAAACATGGTGATCCGAACCGAAAAACTGGGGGACGGGGTGGATTTTTTATCCATTCGGGACTCGCGGTTTAAGACGGCGCGGTTGAAAGCGGCGATCTTTCTGCCGCTTGCCGAAAAAACGGCGGCAAAATATGCGATTTTACCGGATCTTTTGACCCGCTGTTGTGCTTTATACCCGGATATGATGCAGTTCACCCGTCATCTCAACCGGCTGTACGGTGCGACCGTTGCCGGCGGGGTGTCCCGCCACGGAGAACACCAGCTGTTGTCCCTCTCGGTCTCTTGTATTGACAACCGGTTTTGTCTGAACTTCGAGGATGTGGTAGAGGAGGCGGCACGGCTGCTGCTGTCGATGCTGTTTTGTCCGCATCTGGATGAAGCCGGTCTGTTCGCCGCAGATGATTTTGAACAGGAAAAGCGTTGCCTTTGTGAACGGATCGCGGCCGAGATGAATGAAAAGCGGGTGTATGCCCGCCGGCAGAGTGATAAGCTTTTGGCCAACGGCTCGCCGTACGGCATTCCGGTTACCGGCACCGCTGAGGCGGCGGCCGCACTCACCCGGGAAGCGGCGACGGCGGCGTGGAAGGAAATGCTGAAAACGGCGAAATTTCAATTTGTGTATATGGCGAACGATGACGGAGAGCGGGTGTCCCGCTTGATTGAAGATGCTTTTGCCGGGCAGAAGCGCATGGTAGATTTCGGGAAAACCGACCCCACCTTTGTTCCGCTGTCGGTCCCGCGCCGGAAAACCGAACAAATGCCGCTCAAACAAGCGAAACTGGTAATGGGCTTTCGCCTGAAAGCACACGAGCCGGATGAAAAGGCGGTGGCGACCGGGCGGATGCTGACCGCCTTGTTCGGCGGCGGACCGCAGTCGCTTCTTTTCCGCCACGTCAGGGAAGAGATGAGTCTTTGTTATTACTGTCATGCGGTGTTTGACCGGCATAACGGGGTGCTGACGGTGGACAGCGGGGTTGACCCCGCCGACACGGCGCGCGCCGAAGCGGCGATTTTACACCAGCTTGACCGTATCTGCCGCGGGGATTTTTCACAGGATAGCTTTGACTCCTCCCGCCGCAGTTTGATTCATCATATCCGGGATTATGAAAATTTGCAGAGCAGTAGTATTGGCTGGTACGTCGTCCAATCGCTTACCCCGCGGTTTTTATCCCCCGCGGAAGCGATTGATCGCTTAGAGGCGGTTACCCGGGAGGACGTTTGCCGTTTGGCGCAAACGGTGACACTAACCAGTGTATATACCCTGTTGCCGGAGGGAGGGGACACCGAATGAAGTGGCATAAAACCGAGCTGTCCCGCACCGGGGATACGGTGTTTTACGGAGAACACCCGACCGGGCTTCCCATTTACGTGTTGCCGAAATCCGGGTACAGCTCCACCTATGCGGTGCTGACCACCCGTTACGGGTCGGTGGATACTACTTTTTCCACCGCCGAGCGAAAAAGGATCACCGTTCCCGCCGGTATTGCTCACTATTTAGAGCATAAGCTGTTTGAAAACGAGGATTGCGATGCGTTTGAGCGGTATGCGGAAACCGGCGCCTCGGCTAACGCCTACACCGGCTTTCAGCAGACGGCTTACCTCTTTTCCTGCACCGATCGGGTGGAGGAATCGCTCCGGATTTTATTGGATTTTGTGCAAAATCCGTATTTTACCCCCGAAAACGTGCAAAAAGAACGCGGCATTATCGGGCAGGAGATAAGGATGTGCGAGGACGACCCGGAACGGCTGTGTATGTTCCAGCTCCTTCAGATGCTGTACCAAAATCACCCGGTGCGGGTGGATATTGCCGGTACGGTGGACTCGATTGCGGAAATCACTCCGGAACTCCTGTACGATTGCTATCGCACCTTTTATAATCTGCATAATATGGTGCTGGTGGTGAGCGGGAACATCACGGCAGAAGAGGTGGAACGGGTGGCCGATCAGGTGTTAAAGCCCGCGCCGCCGTTTACGTTAGACCGCCAGTCGGTGGAGGAACCGGAAACGGTATCCGCTTCCCGCCGGGAGACCATTATGCCGGTGTCGATGCCGCTGTTTCACCTGGGATTTAAGGAAACGGTGCCGCCCGGGTATCTGCACACAGCAGAAGAACTGGTGGCGGCAGAACTGTTTTTAGAACTGCTTATCGGACGCGCATCCCCTCTCTATTCCCGCTTGATGCAGGAGGGACTTATCAATGAAACCTTCGGCGGCGGTTATTTCGAAGGGGCGGGGTATTCCGCGCTGTTGTTCAGCGGGGAGAGCCGGGACCCGGATGCTTTGGAAGCCGCCTTGGTGCAGGAAATGGAACGAATGCGCCGGGAGGGTATTGACCTTCAGCGGTTTACCGAAGAGAAAAACGCCATGTACGGGCGGTTTATCACCGGGCTTAACGATATTGAAAACTGTGCCGATTGGGTGACCGACGATCATTTTTACGGCAGAAAACCCTTCTCGCTCATTGACACCGTGGCTACTTTAGAGGTACAATCGGTATATACCTTTTTACAGGAGCGGCTGAATATCCACCGCCGCGCCCTATCTATAGTAAAGGGGGAACCGTAATGGAGTATATTGAATTTCCAAAACTCGGCTTTTTGTTTGAAGTAGGCCCGGTTCTTGCCGAGTTTGAACTGTTTGGCATTCCTTTCAGCATCCGCTGGTATGGAGTGATGATCGCCCTCGGGTTTTTGCTGGCGGTGCTGTATGGGGTGCGGTGTGCGCATCGCTTTGATATCAAGCTGGACCCGATGCTGGACGTCGCCTTGGTCGCCACCGTGGTGGCGGTGTTGTGTGCCCGCATCTATTATATCTTGTTCCACGACGGGATCGCCACCTTCTGGGAGGACCCGTTGCGGGTATTTCGCATCTGGGACGGAGGACTCGCCATTTACGGCGGGGTGATCGGCGCGTTTGTGACCGGCATCTGGATGTGCAAACTGCGTAAAGTCCCCACCCTCAAAATGTTCGATCTTGCCTCTCTCGGTTTTCTCATCGGACAGGGGATCGGTCGCTGGGGCAATTTCTTTAACCAGGAAGCGTTCGGCGGCAACACCGATCTGCCGTGGGGGATGACCGGCTCGATCATTATGACCGGGAATAACGGTGCCGATTATAATACCGCTCTCCCGGTGCATCCTACCTTTTTATACGAATCGCTGTGGTGCTTGCTCGGATTTGTGTTGCTACATATCCTGTCCAAAAAGCGGTATCGCTTCGGGGGACAGATCTTCTGTGGCTACGTGATCTGGTACGGCATCGGACGGTTTATGATCGAGGGACTTCGTACCGACAGCTTGATGCTTGGTTCGATGCGGGTGTCCCAACTGCTTGCGGCGCTGTTTGTCATCGCCGGGGTGGCCGGTTGGTTTATCCTGAAAGCACGCGCCGAAGGGGCGCCGAAGGACCTGTTTGAGGAGGAAGAGATAAATGGCGAAGCTGATTGACGGAAAAGCGATTGCGGCGGCGGTTCGTGCCGAGGTGGCAGAGGAAACCGCTGCGCTGAAAAAACAGGGGATCACCCCGGGCCTTGCGGTGATTTTGGTGGGGGACGACCCCGCCTCCCGCATTTATGTGAATAATAAGAAAAAAGCGTGTGAGGGTGCCGGGCTGTATTCGGAGGAGATCACCCTGCCGGCTAATGTGTCGGAGGAGGAGCTTCTGAAAACGGTGGAGGAATTAAACCGCCGCCCGGACATTCACGGCATTTTGTGTCAATTACCGCTCCCCAAACCGCTCTCTGACCGCACCGTGATCGCGGCGATCGCTCCTGAAAAGGACGTGGATGCGTTCCACGCTACGAACGTCGGGCACATTATGATCGGGGATCACACCTTCTTGCCCTGCACCCCCGCCGGGGTTATGGAACTGCTTGCTCGTTCCGGGGTCGAGGTGGAAGGCAAACAGTGTGTGGTGGTCGGTCGCAGTAATATTGTGGGCAAGCCGATGGCGATGCTCTTACTCGGTCAAAACGGCACCGTGACCGTTTGTCATTCCCGCACCAAAAACCTGAAAGAAATCTGCCGGACCGCCGACATTCTGGTGGCGGCGGTAGGAAAAGCCAAGCTCATCACCGGCGATATGGTGAAGCCGGGGGCGGCGGTCATCGACGTCGGGATGAACCGGGACGAAAACGGTAAGCTCTGCGGCGACGTGGATTTCGAGTCGGTGGAGCCGGTGGCGGGGTACATCACCCCGGTTCCCGGCGGTGTCGGTCCGATGACCATTGCGATGCTGCTGAAAAACACCATGACCGCGGTGAAGATGCAGCATAAACTTATCTAAAACAGCATAAGAAACCCCCGCCTCGTAGGAGGCGGGGGTCTTTTTTTATGTCATTATTTTCCGTTCACAAAACGCTCGTAGGCATCACGGAGTTCCTTTGCGGTGTCCTCCGGGCAGGTGGGGTTGCAATGTGCCCACGCGCCGGTTTCGCTGGAAGCGTTAAACTTGATCTTATCGGCTGAGCGCATCGGCGGATAGAAGGCGATATGCCAGTGAAAAATTTCGTCGTAGCTTTCGCCGTTTTCTGGGTTGACCGGCTGGTTATACATACACATCATATACGGGAACTTGTACCCGAATAAATTGTCCAGCATCCCGGTGGTGCGGCGCAACGTTTCCGCAAGCGCCTTCCGTTCCTCGTCGGTGAAGTCGGCGATATTCGTCTTATGCGCGTTGCTCATAATGTACACGCCGTAGGGATATTCGGTGAAGAAGGGGAGAAACACGGTGAAATGCTCGTTTTTGAAGATGATCCGCTCGCCAAAGGAAAGCTCGTGTTTGAGCATATCACAGAAAAGGCATTCGCCCTTTTCATCGTGATACTTGCGGGCGTTCTCCACCTCTAATTCCAATTTTTTGGGCAGGAAGGAGTAGCCGTAGATCTGTCCGTGCGGGTGGGGCATAGTCACCCCGACCGCATCTCCCCGGTTTTCGAAGATAAACACGTATTTGATCTTTTCATCTTGAGCAATAGCGGTGTACCGCTCCGCCCACAGATCCACCAGCTTGCGGATATGGGAAGCGGGCAGTTCCGGCAGGGTCACCGTATGTTCCGGGGAATAGAGGATCACTTCACACTTGCCGTAGCAGGGGGCGGTTTCAAAGAAATCGTCCGAAACCGCATCCGGCGCCGGCGGGTTTTGGGATAAGGCGGGGAAATCGTTATCGTATTTATACACGTCATAGGTGTCCGGCACCTTCCCGGAACCGGGGCAGAAAGGACAAAAGTCTTTGGGCATCTGCGGGCGGTTTTGCCGGTGGGAGGCGATCATGATCCAATCATTGGTTAAAGGGTGTTTGCGTAATTCAGCCATAGTTTTTCAATCTCCTTACAGGGTATCGACACACACACCGCCGTACGGACGGATGCGCAGGACGTGACAGCTTCCCTCTCCGAACACCCCTTCGATCATCTCGCGGAAGGCGGGCAGGAGATCGTAGGGCACAAAGTTCTGGGTAGTACCGCCGAAACCGCCGCCGTGGACACGCCACGCACCGCGATCGGCGAGCACCTTTTGTGCCAGCGCCAGCGCCAGCGACATTCCCTGTTCCGATACGTTGCAGGCGGCATAGACGTTCTGCAGGTATTCAAAGGAGGAATGACCGGACTGAAGCACCAGTTCTTTGAAACGGTCGAAATCGTTGGCTTTGAGCGCCTGGACCTCGTCCACCACCCGATCGTTTTCCTCGAGGAAGTGTAAGGCGCGTAACACCGCCCGGTCGCCGTGCTTCTTCCGAAGCTCCGGCAGGCGGGGGAGCAATTTGTCAAGGGAGGTCTCCCGCAAAACCGGGACACCGAGTTCGGCGGCAACCGCCTTCATTTCACCGGGGATCGCGGCGTATTCGTGGGTCAGATCCGCGTGGTTTCCACCCACGTCCACGATGCACAGGGCGTGCTTAGCGGCGGCAAAATCAAAGTCCACCTTTTCGATGATCGGCTGTTCGGTACTTTTAAAATCAATGGTGATAATGTTACCGACCGAGGAGGCCATTTGGTCCATAAGTCCGCTCGGCTTGCCGAAAAACACGTTTTCGGCATACTGCGCGACCTTGGCGATCTCCACCGGGGATACCGCCCCGTCGTTGTACAGATGATTGAGGATAACCCCGACCAACACTTCAAAAGCCGCCGACGAGGACAGCCCCGAGCCCTTTAACACGTTGGAGGTGGTGTAGGCATCAAAGCCGCCGATATTCTGACCGAGTTCCTTGAAACGGGCGGCGGTGCCGCGGATCAAAGAACCGGAGCGGTTGATCTCCTCTTTATGTACCGTGAGATCACTCAGCATCACGGTATCTAAAGGGAACCCCGCCGACTGAATGCGGACGCGGGCATCCTCTGATCTCGCTACTACGGCAATGACGTCCAGGTTTACGCTACCGGCGAGCACCCGACCGTGGTTGTGGTCGGTGTGATTGCCGCCGATCTCGGTACGGCCCGGAGCGGAAAAGAGCTGTAATTCACAGGTCGGCTCTCCGAAGGTTTCCACAAAACCGTTGACAGCGGAAATATACCGCTCCCGCTGAACGGCAACCGCATCCTCCCCATACAGGCGGGAAAAACGCTCGTCGTATTCGCCGGCTTCAATTTTATTGATCAAATTCATCGCGTAAGACAAGGAAAATCAGTCCTTTCATCTATTAAACAACAGTCTATTTTCATTATATCGGTTGCCGCCGTAAAAAACAAGGTTTTTTTATGGACAAATGTTGTATTTTATAGTATCATAGTTCCAAAGGAGGGGATCATTGTGGAGAATTTCAAGTTCTCTTTTAACGATACCCTGAAAGAAAACACCGGACTTTCGGTGTATACCACCGGTTATGAAAAATGCGCCGCCGGGCACCAATGGGGCCCCGGTGTGCGGGATCATTATCTGGTGCATTATATCGCTTCAGGTGCGGGAAGCTACACCTGCCGCGGAAAAGAATACCGCTTGAAGGAGGGGGACCTGTTCCTCGTATTCCCCTCGCAGGTGGTGCATTACCGTGCGGATGAGCAACATCCGTGGGAATATTACTGGGTCGGCTTTAACGGAACCGACGCCCACCGGCTCATCTCCATGGCGGGATTTACCCCGGATGAACCGGTCCTGCACGCGGAGGATTCCGCGATCCCGGAAGCACTGATGCGCATCTACCATTCCCGTGGCAACACCCCCGATGCGGACGTGGAAATGGCGGGTTTTTTGCACCTGTTTTTGGCCCAGCTCATTCGCCGGCGGGGGGCTATCCGACCGCTTTCCGGGGCGCAAGGGTATTTGGTGCAGGCCCTGCGGTATATTCAGCATAACTATGCTGCCCCGATCGGGGTGGATGATATTGCCCGGTTTGTGGGCATCAGCCGGAGTCAGCTGTACCGTGCGTTCCAGCGTGAATTTCAGCAATCCCCTCACGAATACCTGCAAAAATACCGCATCAGCGAAGCGTGTACCCTGCTTCGTGGCGGAGGGCTTACCATTGCCGAGGTGGCGGGCTCGGTGGGGTTTAACGACCCGCTGTATTTCTCCCGGGTGTTCCGTCAGTTAAAGCACTGTACCCCCACCGCCTATCAGAAACAAAGCCGTGAAAAATAAAAAATACCGTACCGGTTGGTACGGTATTTTTATTATATTTCCACCGTCTTATCCAAATGGAACGAATAAAGAAGCGACTGTTTAACCGGTAGTCCCAAGGTGTCGGTCAGCGCCTGACGGTACACCTCTAACTGCTTGTGATACCGTAAGGCAAGTTTCTTTCCGGTAGCCACCCGATCGGTTTTGTAATCGACGATGATCAGTTCCCCGTTTTCCTCAAACACACAGTCGGCGATTCCCTGCACGATCATCCGATCCTCGGTGCCTTCCGGCAGGGTGGGATCGAATTTGTGCGCCGGGAGCGGTACGGTAAAGGCGTATTCCCGCCAAACCCTGTCCGCTTTTTGAATACGGGCGTATAACCCGCTTTGGAAAAACCGGGTGATCTTCGCCATATCCAGCGCCTGCCGCCATGCTTCGGTGATAAAGCCGTCGGCAAGCAGACGATCCGCTTCCTTTTCCGGATTTTTAGCCGCCGCCCTGTAATCGGCAAACTGCATAAAGGTATGGAGAGCGGTTCCCCGCTCGGCGGGGGTGAGCCGGTCGACCGCCAAAAAGGCGGGACGGCGGGTGGCGACGAAATCGGCCGCCAGTTCCCGGTGAGCAAGCTCAGAGGCGGCGATTTTGGCCGGAACCCCTTGCAAGGAGGCAAACGGATACCGGTAATTCAGCCGTTCTTCTAAGGTGCGGAGCAACCCCGGGTCGGGGGTCGCGGTGCCACCGGCAGATAGCGGGGTAAGTTCCAATTCCTCCGGCTCGTACCACCGACAGCACAGGTTCTCATCAGCCGGGAGGGTGTCGATATTGGGTGCGCCGGCGAGAGAGCGCAGTAACACGGCATCCGGATGCCGCAGAAGGGATAACAGTATCCAATCTCCAAACGACCCCGAGGACAGCATCCGCGCAGTATCCAGGTGAGGGGTGGTCGGCAGATAGGTCATCAGCTTCTGCAGGCGGGCGGGGAGATTTTTCCTCACAAACAGGCAGATAAGCTTTTCCCGGGCACGGGTCATCGCCACGTATAATATCCGCAGTTCCTCCGCCATATCGGTATACCGGGTGGCCAGCCGTATGCCGCTCTGGGCTACCGTCTGGAGGGTGGTCATATCGGTTTCGTTATACCCACTGATCGCCACCCCATCGGTGCCGTGTAGCGACAACGGCTGTTTGCCGGTATCCCGGTGAAACTCCCCGAATAGGTGGGGCAGCAGCACGATCGGAAACTCCAGTCCTTTAGAGCCGTGAATGGTCATCAGCGATATAGCGTTGTTGCCGGTGGGTGCCGGCTTGGAGGAAAGGTCCTTTTTCTCGGTTTCCAATCGGTCAAGATACCGCACGAAGGCGGATAACCCCCGGAAGCCGTTTTGCTCGTACTGTTTGGCATACTGCATCAATTCCCGCAGATCGTTCACCCGTTGATCGCCGTCCGGTCCGGCGGCGGCCACCGCCAAGAGAGCGGTTTCCTCATACAGCCGCTCGAGCAGGGTATCCGCCGGCAACGACACCGCCAGCCGTCGGAAATGCCGCAGGCGCTCGATCATATCGCTCGCCTTTTGTTGCAAAGGAAAGCCGGGCTCCTCGGCGGCAAGCAGGAAAGCGGTGTATAGGGCCACCGAGCGATGCTGGGCTTTTTCGCGTGTCAGCACCCGGATGCGGGCGCAATCGTCGGCGGTAAAGCCGCCAATGGGGGAGAGCAACAGCGCCATAAAAGACACGTCCCGTAAGGGGTTGTCGATACTGCGGAGTAAGGATAAGGCGGTCTGTACCACCGGCACCTCAAAGAAGGGGGTGCCGGTATCCATATCCACCGGAATCCCCAGCCGCCGCAGTTCATCTGCGTATAGGGTAGCCCGGGAACCACGACTGCGAAGCAGGATGCAGATATCCCGGTACTGCACCGGGCGCCGGAGGTTATTCTCGGTTACCTGACCGCTCTCGATCAGTTCCCGGATGCGGGCGGCCATAATGCGTGCCTCCGCTACGTCCACCGACATCTCCTACCCGCTGTACGGATGATCAAACAAAAGACATTCGGTTTCAGCTCCGGTCAATTCAGGGTAGGTCGCAGACGGGATCAGTTCTTCGTTTTCAGCGTATTCAATCCCGCAGAATTCTTTGGTCATCAACTGCCGGAACAGGAAATTGACCGTCCCGGTAACCTCTTTCCGACTGCGGAAATTTTCGCCCAGGGTGATGAGGGCGGGGAAACGGGTCCCGTCATACGGATAGGCGCGATTTCGCTTATCCATAAAGATCTGCGGCATTGCCTGACGGAAGCCGTAGATGCTTTGCTTGACGTCCCCGACCATAAACTGGGAATTGTCCTCACAGGACAGCATCCGGAAAATGGTATCCTGCACGTCGTTGGTATCCTGGTATTCGTCCACGAAAATCTCGGTATACCGGCGGCCGGTTTCGTAAGCCAACTCGGTCGGCTTCCCGGTTTCGGGATTTCGCAACAGCGAGAGGGTGATATGCTCCAAATCGTTGAAATCCAGCAGTCCCTTTTGCGTTTTTTTCTCCCGGTACCGCTCGGAAAACGCTTCGATAAGATCGCAAAACGCCGTTAATTGCGGGGCGGTATCCAAAAGATCCTGCCGGAGTGCCTCTTCGCCGTCCCCAAACAGCGGGACAAGGTTTTCCCGGATTTCCTTACGGAAAATGCCCCATACCGTTTTCACCGTTTCGGTGTGAGCGGCGGGTAAGCCCTTGGCAGGCGGCAGGGTGGCAGGAATGGCGCTGGCCACCGCGCGGATACAGGTGTCCCACTCGTTCGTGGGATCGGACACGGTGAGGGCGGCACGCTGAAGCACGGCGGCATCCTCTAAAAGGCGGGTCAGGTACTTTTCGGCGCCGTCACATTCACGAAAGGGAAGAATGGCTTTGGCGGCCATATCGGCGAAAAGCCCCAGTTTTTGGGCGGTAAACCGACGGATACGCTCTCCCCATACGGTGTCGGAAAGGGGGGTGTTCGGGTCGGCTACCGCGATATGCTCCCGCAACCAAGCGATAGGATAGGCCTGCGCCTGGATAAAGTTGTAGGTGGCGAGAACAGCGGCCTTCAGCCCGCGGTCGTCCCGCCGTCCGTTCAATAGGTCGGCCAGGCGCATAAAGGCCGGCTCGGCTGCGGCATAAAACACCTCAAGCGTTTCCTCCAGCGCTTCGGCGCGGAGCAGGGTCTCGTCCCCGCTTTCCGGCACCTTGAAGCGAGGGTTGATCCCCGCCGCCTCAAAATTCTCCCGCAAAAAGGTGGTGCAAAAGCCGTGAATGGTGGAGATAGCCGCACTGGGGAGTAGCATCTGCTGTCGCATCAGCCGGCGATCCTCCGGATGCTCCGCTATATAGGCGGCCAGCCGGGCGGATAACCGCCCTTTCATTTCGGCGGCGGCGGCGCGGGTGAAGGTGACGATCAGCATCCGGTCGATATCGACGGGATGTTCCTTGTCGGTGATGCGCCGGATGACCCGCTCCACCAAAACGGAGGTTTTCCCCGATCCGGCGGCGGCGGAAACCAGTACCGAGCCACCCCGTGCATCGATACAGTTTTTCTGTGCCGGGGTCCATTTACGTTCACTCATTCGGTTCCACCTCCTCCGGTCTCAGCGTTTCCAAAACCGCTTCGGTTTTGGCAGGTTGCATATATACCGCGGGGTCGTTTTCGGAGAAACCGCACACCGCACGGAAATCGCAGTACTGACAGGGGAGGTGGTTGTTTTCCCCGGTCGGAACGGCGGCAATATCTCCGTCAAGGAGGGTTTCCGCCATTTGCAGCAGTAGCTTTTCGGTCAACTGACGAATGAGATCGAAGTCCTCCCGGGTAACCGCACTGCTCCCTTTTTTAATTTGATCGTTTTCCACCTCGGCCGGGATAAAGGTGCCCTTTTTGGTGGCGTCCATTGCGGTGAGCACGTCGGTGTCAGCGAGCAACAGACCGTTCATTTTCATCAGCTTCAGCCGGCTTTGGTCCAGCGGCACCCGGGTGTTTTTCAGGGTGATGTCCTTCGCCGGCAGGTACAAAATCCCGGCCGGTGCCGCTCCTTTGGCTTCATACCGGGCAGAAGCGCCGGCACAGACGGTAAAGAGGTATAAGAGTAACTGCATATTGATGCCGTAAGGAATTTCGCTGAGCTTAAATTCCTTACTGCCGGTCTTATAATCCACCACCCGGATAAAGACGGTATCCGCGCGGCGGTAGAGGTCTACCCGGTCGATCTTACCGATGAGCCGTACACGACCCCGATCGTTTGGCAACTCGAATACCGGGGAGGGAACCCCGTCCCCGCCGATAGACAATTCGTAATCCACCGGGGTGAATTTGCTTTGCGCCATTTCGTGCGCCGTGAACCACAACAGCGAAAAACAGGTGCGCTCCACCAGCGATAACAGATAGGTAAACCGGGCGGGCTTGTCCTCAAAACCGCCCATTTCCTCTTGTACGTATTGATACAGAATATCGTGAATGCGCTGTTGCATATCCGCAATATCCGACGGTCCGGGGGCTTGTTCCCGCCCGACGTATTCCGGCAACAGCTTTTCCATAACGTAGTGGGAGAAGGTACCGAAGAGCGGCGCATCCACCTCCGCTACCCGGCGGGTCTTCAGCCGCATTCCATATTGGCAGAAATACCGGAAACGGCAACGGAAAAAGGAGTCGGTCTGGCTGGCGGACAGCCGCATATCCGACCCGAACAGCGCCTTGGCATTCTCCGGCTGAAGGGTCATCGGCTCGCCTTTCACCGTTCGGTCAAGGGTGGAAAACCGCGCGGAAAAATCCGGGAGCTTACCCAACGCTTCCCGCAAGGCGGCGGTGTATTCGTTTTCCGTTTCGTAGCTGAAGGCCAGCCGTTCAAACGCTTCGGCGGGGGATTCGATATCCTGCCCGGAAAGGTCGCGGGCGACCCCTTTTTGATGCTCCGGCAGAATCTCACACACCGTTTTGACAAGCGCCGACGGATGTGCCTCCTCCGCACCCAGCCGTTCAGCAAAGGAGAGCCACAGGGCATCCCTCGGTGCCGCGAGGGCGAGATAAGCGTAAAACCGTTCCTCTTCTGCTTGCTGTAGCCGTCCGGAGGACAGCGGGATGCCCGCTTCCTCTAATGCTTGCCGGTCGTGGTCGGACAAGAGGTTGCTGTCCGACGGATAGGCGGGGAACACCCCTTCGTTGGCGCCGAGAATAAACACCGCTTTGGGGGAATTCAGCCGCACGTGATCGGCACTGCCCACCTGTACCGCATCGATACTTTGCGGGATGGAGGGCAGGCGGGTGAGTCCGATGGCCAGATGAAACAGCGACACGTATCGGCGCGCCGGTAAGGGGTGTCCTTCAAAGACACTCGCGATCCGGTCGATAAGGTCGATCATCAGGTCCCATAACCGGGCGGTACGCTCGGTGAGGGCGGGTTCGTTTTCCTCTTGATAGGCGTGATATAACCGCCGCACCCCGTCATCCGCCTTTACGGCGGGATCGGTGAGATAACGGTACAGCGCCTCACACAGGGTTTGTCCGTCCGGGCGATCGCCGATCGCCTTTTTGAGGGCTTTGAGCGGTGTAATCAATTGGCGGCGAAGGGTCTCTAAAGAATTCAGGGTATCCCAATCAAACCGGCTTTTGTCGGTTAAGCCCTCGGGATTGGCGGTGAAGGGCTTTTCCCACCGCTTGCCGTCGATCCGCCAGATATAGACGTAATTCTCCAAAGCCGCCACCGCCGTATCGTTAAACGGCAACAGTCCGGTTTTCAGGATGCGCAGTAATTCCTCGGTTTGCCACCCGCCGGTACACACCCTAAGAGCGGAGAGGATCAGAGAGGGGAGCGGCTCGGTGTAGATATCCGCCGCTTCATCCATATAAAACGGAATCTCCTCCCGGCGCAGAGCGGCATCCAGTATCCCGGCATAATCCTTGACATGCCGGACGATGACCGCTATTTCCCGTGCCCGCATCCCGGTTTCACGCAGGGTGCGGCGAATGGTCCGGGCGGCCGCCGCGGCTTCCGCATACCGGTCGGGGCAGGGGGTGACGGTAATTTCCGGTGCTGTTTCGGGATACACCTCGGCACGCGCGGTAAAAGCACCGCTCTCCAGCGCCCGCAAAGCGGGGGTGCCGGCACGGTGATTTTGGGATAATACGATCGGGTCACGAAGGGGGATTCCGTGATCGGCCGCAAGGTCGGTCAACTGTCGGAGCGAGCGGGCGGCCGGGGCAAAGATGCCGGCGGCTTCCGGATCGGGGTGAGCGGTATCGGTGCAAAGGGTGACGGTGAGATCGGCGGTTTTCATCAAGGCCGCCAGCATATCCAGTTCCACCGTGGTAAACCCCTTGAATCCGTCCACAAAAATCTGTGCCCGGTCGGCAAAATCGGAGTCGGTCAGCTTCTCGGCGGCGAGCGCTAACAGTCCGTCCGGGTCCAGTCCCTTACCGGAAATAAGGCCGTCGTATACCGAGAAAAGCCCTGACAAATCGGTTAGTTTCTGTTTTAAGGTGCCGTCCGGCAGGCCGCTTGCGGTTAGCTCCAGCATCCGGGGAGAAACAGCACACTGTTTACATTCGTCCGATAATGCGAGTAGCGAGCGCAGGTATTCCGGGTCATACAGGCGGGGAGATTCGGCGGCGCCTTCCGTCTGTTGTTCGGGAGCGGTATGCAGTTCCAACGCCCGGCTCATCAACAGCGCCCGGGTGACGTCGTCCAGCACTGTTTTGGAGGCGGCGCCGGTTTCCCGCAACACCCGCTCGGCCAGCCGGCTGAAGCTGAACACCTGAACCCCGGCGGCTTTTTGCACCCCGAAGCGATCGATGAGCGCCCGCTCGGCGGCAAAGGAAAACTGCTCCGGCACCAGAAGCCAGATCGGGCGATCGGTATTGGCCGCGGCGATATGGTTAAATACCGTCTCGGTTTTTCCACTGCCGGCGCGGCCGACGATAAACTGGGTCATAGCGGTTCTCCTTTTCGTCGAAATTTGATATATTCAGTATACACTATCTTTTTATAAAAGAAAACCGTTTTTTTGCCGATACTTGCACCACCGACCGAAATATGGTACAGTGAATGTAGACGGATAGAGAAAAGGCAGGGAAAAGGTATGAAAATCATCGATATTACCCGCGAATTGTTTGAAGCTCCGGTGTACCCCGGCGACCCGCGCCCGGAACTCGAGCCGGTGCGGCGGATCAGCGAGGGGGATAACTGCAATTTATCGGTCTTACACGCTTGCCTGCATAACGGCACCCACATGGATGCCCCGCTTCATTTTTGCGCCGACGGACAGGATATGGGGGAAATGGACCTTTCCGCCTGTATCGGGGAATGTTCGGTTATAGAATGGGACGGCTATCTCACCGGCGCCGACGTGGAAAAGATGCGCCCCACCCTCCGGGAACGGGTACTGTTCAAAGGGGCGGTGCAGATCACCCAGAGCGCCGCTTTTGCGCTGTCCGACTGTCAGGTGACCCTCATTGGGGTGGAGTCCCAGACGGTGGAGCCGGAGGGCGGGCACGGAGAGGTGCATCGCCAGTTGTTGGGGGAGCGGGTGCTACTACTGGAAGGGATCGATCTCTCTAAAGTGACCCCCGGTGTATACTTTTTGTTTGCCGCCCCGCTGAAAATTGCCGGCGCAGACGGCACCCCGGTCCGAGCTTTATTGCTGGATAGAAAAAATTGAAAAAAGTTCATATTTTTTTCAAAAAACGCTTGCATTTGAGAAAATGCTGTGTTATAATCCCTCTTGTCCCCTAAAAGGACGAAGTTGGTGCTGATGGCGGTGAGGGTACACCCGTTCCCATCCCGAACACGGCAGTTAAGCTCACTTGCGCTGAAGATACTTGGCTGGAAGCGGCCCGGGAAAATAAGAAGGCGCCAACATGAATCAAAGGGCATGGCCAATCGGCTGTGCTTTTTTGTTTTCCGTGCCTGCGCCCGAATCATTTCGGACGTAGGCACGAACTTTTTTCCAATAAAAAAATCTCCGCCACCGGCGGAGATTTTTTGGTGCTGAGAGGACCTGTAAGCCGAGTTCTGTCGTGAACAGCCATCTATCTCGACTGCCTGTTGCCAGACAGCTCAAGCCGCCCGTTGAAGCACGTCGGGCAAACGTATCGCTTCGGTCGGCGTTGCTCCGGATAGGGTTTACAGGGCCACGCTGTCTCCAACGTGCCGGTGAGCTCTTACCTCGCCTTTCCACCCTTGCCGCCGATACCAAAGGCATCGGGTTGGCGGTATATCTCTGTTGCACTATCCCTGGGGTCACCCCCGGCGGCCGTTAGCCGTTATCCTGCCCTGCGGAGCTCGGACTTTCCTCATACATCAAAAAGATGCACGCGGCTGTTCAGTCCACTCAGCCCTCTTATTGTAAAGCAGACCGGCCGTTTTTGTCAATCTGAAAATGAAAATTGCGTAGCTTCCGAAAGGGAGAAAAAGACCCCCTTGCCGAAAGGGGGCCTTTTTGTGAGTATTTTCTTACACTCAATATAACATTTTATAGTACCGCTTTCAAGTTGCCTATTATCATTCAGAATAAACCATAAGATTGAAAAGTCGGGATGTCTTTCACGGCGAACCAAAGCGAAGTTTATGAAAAAACTTGCATTTTGCTTATTACCATACTATAATAAGGGAATGATAAAGGGAATTCATCAGAAAGGAAGTTCTTACTATGCAGATCACCAAAGAATCTTTGATTGGCGAAGTGCTGGAAATGGACGTTTCCACCGCGCCGTTTTTCCTCGAAATGGGAATGCATTGTCTGGGTTGCCCCTCGGCGAGATCCGAGACCATTGAACAGGCGTGTATGGTGCACGGCGTAGACTGCGACGAACTGGTCGAAAAGATCAACGAGCATCTCGCCGGCAAATAAGCTTGAGGGATAGCGGCGCAGTCACAAGGAAACCGGCGGTTTTCTTATGGTGCGCCGCTTTTTAATGCTTTAGCTAAGGAGGGAAACACCGGTGGAATTAAGTGAACGTTTATCCCGTCTTGCCTCTTTGGTGCGCCCGGGCAGCCGGGTCGCCGATATTGGCACCGATCACGCGCTGTTGCCGGTGTTTCTGGTGAAAACCGGGGTTTGCCGGTCGGCGATCGCGGTGGACGTCAAGCCGGGTCCTGTCGCGGCGGCGCAAAAAGCGGTGAAGGCGGCTGATCTTTCGGATACGATTGACGTGCGGTTGGGGGACGGGCTGTCCCCCATATCCCCCGATGAGGTGGAGGATATTGTGATTGCCGGTATGGGCGGCGAAACCATGGTGGAGATCTTAAAAGCCGCTCCGTGGGTGTTATCCGATCGCTACCGCCTTATTTTACAACCGATGACCCGGGTGGAGGTACTGCACCGCTTTTTGTATCAGCACGGCTTTGAGATCGAAGAGGAGCACCTTATGGAGGATAGCGGGCATCGGTACGTGTATCTGACCGCTCACTTTGCGGGGAACGCGCCGGTGGATGATCCCTTTTCTCATTGGCGGGGCGGGTTTTTGCCGGAGGAAGGGCGCTTATTTTGGCGGATGAACGCCGATCATTTGGAACGGCGGGCAAAAGGGATCGAAAAAACCGAACCAAAGGAAGCCGCTACCTTGCGGACACTCGCCCAAAAACTTCGGGCGCTGTAGAAAGGAAAAAGCATGAAAATTGCGGATATTGTAAACTTTTTAGAGCAAAAAGCGCCGCTTTTCACCGCAGAAGAATGGGATAACCCCGGTCTGTTGGTGGATAGCGGGGCGATCGACACCGAGGCGGTGGCGGTGGCGCTGGATGCGACCCCGGCGGCGATTGATTTTGCGGTGGAAAACGGTGCGCGCCTGCTCATCACCCATCACCCGGTGATCTTTCAGCCGCTGTCCTCGATCGATCAAGGACATCCGGCGGCGCTGGCGCTGAAAAACGGGGTGTCGATTTTATCGTTACATACCAATCTCGACAAAGCCGCCGGCGGGGTGAATGACACGCTGGCCGAACGGTTGGAGCTCTTGAACGTGACGGTCGCCCCCGACGGAATGACCCGGATCGGGGAGCTCAGCTCTCCGATGCGGTCGGCGGATCTCGCCCGACTGGTGTCAAAGGCGCTTAAAACCCCGGTGCAGTTCACCGAAGGACGGCCGATCCATAAGGTGGCGGTCTGCGGCGGGGCGGCGGGGGATACCCTGTTTTCGTTGCCGGCGGAGGTGGATGCGCTGGTGACCGGCGAGATGAAGCATCACGAATATCTGGCCGCCAATGATAAAAAGATTACTGCGGTGGTGGCCGGCCATTATGCGACCGAACTGCCGGTGGTGGACACCCTGATGAACTGGCTTTTACAGGAATTTCACCAACTGACGGTAGCGGCTTATTACGGAGAAGCCCCTTACCGCACCGTAGATTTTTAATGGAGGAATAAGAATTGGCGCTGGACGGATTGTTTCTTTCCTGCTTGAAACGGGAACTGGAAGAAAAATTGCGGGATAGCCGCATTGATAAGATTTTTCAACCCTCCCGGGAAGAACTGATCTTTTTGTTCCGCGGCCGGGAGGGACAGCATCGGCTGTACCTATCGGTGCGGGCGGCATCGCCGCGCCTGAATTTCACCGAAATGCGCCCTGAAAACCCGGCACAGCCGCCGATGCTGTGTATGCTACTCCGCCGTCGGCTTGGCGGCGGGCGGTTCGTGGCGGTTCGCCAGGACGGACTGGAGCGGGCGCTGTATCTGGATTTTGATTGTGTGAACGAGCTGGGCGACGTGGTGCGGATGACCTTTGCCGCCGAGCTTATGGGAAAATACAGCAACGGTATTCTCATCGACCAGAACGGTCGGGTGGTGGATGCGATGAAGCGGGTGGACCTTGAAATGTCCCCGGTGCGCCCGATCCTGC
The DNA here is from genome assembly GCA_017442265.1 of Clostridia bacterium. Lineage (GTDB taxonomy): Bacteria > Bacillota > Clostridia > Oscillospirales > Acutalibacteraceae > URNF01. The sequence continues at coordinate 56,724 of JAFSAC010000016.1, forward strand.
CGGGGGTGACCTATGCCGCCCCGCCGGCGCTTGACCGATTGGATATCACCCGGGTGTCGGTGGAGGAGGTGGTTTTTGCGGTTCAAAAAACCGGGAAACCGCTGACCGATGCGCTTTTAGACGTGACCTGCGGGTTGTCCCCGCTTACCTGCCGGGAGATCACCGCCCGGGTGACCGGTGGGGAGGATATCGCGGCGGATTGCTTGGATGATGCCGGCAGTTCCCGCTTGACCGATACCTTGACTAAAATCCGGTCGATCGCCCTCGGCGAGACCCCCGGTCGCCCGTGGCTTGTGTACCGGGAGGACGGCCGTCCGCTCAACTTTGCCCCCTTACCGCTTTTGCAGTACGGCCCGCAAAAATCCCGGGAAATGGAAAGCTATTCAGCGCTTTTAGATGCTTTTTATGCCGAGCGGGAACAGGTAGAGCGGTTAAAACAGCGCGCCGCCGATCTTCATCGGGTGCTGACCACCAATTTGGAGCGTGTCCAGCGGAAACTGAACGCCCAGCGGGAGGATCTGCGCCGGTCGGAAAATCGGGAGCAGGACCGTATTTTTGCCGATCTTATTCAGGCGAGTGTCGGGATGATCCCGCGCGGGGCGGACAAGGCCACCCTCATGAATTATTACGATCCCGATTGTGCAGAGATCGAGATACCGCTTGATCCGGCCTTGTCGGCGGCGGCGAACGCGCAGAAGTATTATAAACAGTACCGCAAGGCGCAGACCGCCCAGCGGGTGCTGGTCGAGCAAATGGAAAAAGGGGAAAAGGAGCGGGAGTATCTGGAAACGGTATTGGATGCGCTCTCCCGTGCCACCACCACCGCCGAAATGGATGCGATCCGGCAGGAGCTCACCGACGGCGGGTATCTCCGTGCCATGAAAAAGCCGGTGAAACCGACCGCTTTGAAACCGAAAACCTTCCTGTCGGACGACGGATTCACCATTTTGGTCGGGCGCAACAACGTGGAAAATGATCGGCTCACCACCAAGATCGCCCGGGGGAACGATATCTGGATGCACACCAAAAACATCCCCGGCTCCCACGTTATCGTGCTGACCGAGGGAAAAACCCCGCCGGACAGCACGTTGGAGCAGGCGGCGATCTTGGCGGCGCTTCATTCGAAAGCCGCCGATTCCAAACAGGTGCCGGTGGATTACGCACTGGTTCGGCACGTGCATAAGCCGGCGGGCGCCAAACCCGGTTTTGTCATCTACGAACAAAACCGTACCGCCTACGTCGACCCCGACTCCGCCCTTGCCGAACGCTTAAAACAGGAATAAAAAACCGCTGTGAACATTTTATTCACAGCGGTTTTTCTTTATAGTTCTTTTAACACCCATTCGGCGCATTTGATGCCGTCCACGGCGGCGGAGAGAATACCGCCGGCGTACCCGGCGCCTTCGCCGCAGGGGAAAATACCGGGCACAGAGGATTGTCCCTCTTCATCCCGCAACAGCCGGACAGGGGAGGACGAGCGGGTTTCCACCCCGGTTAAGATCGCATCCGGGCGGTCAAATCCGTGAAGCTGTCGCCCGAAAATAGGCAAGGCCAGTTTTAAGGAATGGGCGACCGGTTGCGGCAAACATTCCCGCAGGTCTGCGAGGGTCACTCCGGGTCGGTAGCTCGGGCGCACCTTCCCGAATACGGTGGAGGGGCGGTCCAGGAGAAAATCGCCGACCAGCTGGGCCGGGGCGCGGTAGTTCCGTCCGCCGAGGATAAAAGCGGCCTCTTCCCAGCGCTTTTGAAAGTCAAAGCCGGAAAGTGGATGCGAATTCTCAAAATCCTCCGGCCCGACCCCGACCAGCAGGGCGCTGTTGGAGTTTTCGGCATTTCGGGCGTGCTCGCTCATGCCGTTTACCACCAGTTGACCGGGGGCGGAGGCCGCCGCCACCACTTCACCGCCGGGACACATACAAAAGGTGTATACCCCGCGCCCGGTTTCCGGACGGCAGGAAAGCTTATAGTCGGCCGCACCGAGCGCTTCGTGTCCGGCAAATTTTCCGTACTGACTGCGATCGATCATCACTCTCGGATGTTCGATCCGCACCCCGACCGCAAACGGCTTTTGTATGGTGGACAGCCCTTTTTTGTACAGCATTTCAATGGTGTCCGATGCGCTGTGTCCCACCGCAAAGATCGCCTGCCGACAGGGAATTTCCTTTTCCCCGGTGGGGGTGGACACGGTCAATGAGGAGAGGGCACCGTTTTTCAGTGTAAGGTCGGTGACCCTGTGAGAAAACAGCACGGTGCCGCCGAGTTCAATAATCTTTTGGCGCATCGTTTTGACCGTCTGGCACAGCCGGTCGGTCCCGATATGCGGTTTTTGTTCCCACAAAATCTCTTCCGGCGCTCCGCAGGCGGCCAGCGTTTCCAGTACCAACCGACAGCGGGGGTCCTTAATGCCGGTGGTGAGCTTGCCGTCTGAAAAGGTGCCGGCACCGCCCTCACCGTACTGGACGTTGGAGGTGGGGTCAAGCACCCCGGTTTCCCGGAATTTTTGCACGTCCGCCCGCCGTTTATCCACCTCTTGCCCGCGTTCGAGGAGCAGCGGGCGCACCCCGGCGACCGCTAAGGTGTAAGCGGCGAACAGTCCGGCAGGACCGCTTCCTACCACCACCGGCGGGGTATCCGGGGCGGGACGTTTTTTCGGAAAGAGAACAGGGGTGGGGGTGAAAAGCGCTACCCCCGGTTTTTTGATAGTCCGGGCGGCTATTTTTTCGTTCGGGACGGTCAGTTCTACCGTGACGGTGAAATGTACCGTTTCTTTTTTGCGGGCATCCACCGATTTTTTCACAAGCCGGTAGGCGGTGACATCACTTTCTTTGAGCCCCGCTTTTCGCCGGGCGGCGGCGAAAATTTCCTCACCGGTCGCCGATAGCGGCACCGCTACCGAGGATATACGAAGTACGCTCATACCTGCCGTCCTTTCAGCAGGGACAGCATCCCTTTTGCCGCGACAGCTGCGCCGGAAAAGGCGAATTGCAGGTTGAAGCCGCCGCAATCACCGTCCACGTCCAGCACCTCTCCGGCTAAAAATAAGCCGGGGACAAGGCGGGACTGTAGGGTGGTCGGCTCCACCTCGTTTGCCCGGATACCGCCGGCGGTGACCTGTGCACCGCCAAAGCCGTTGGTCCCGGTGACCGGGAATACCCAGTTTTTCATCTGACCGGCCAGTTGTTTTAAATCACGGTCGGTAAGGTCGGTTACGGGGGCATTCGGCGATTTCCCGATCGAACGGAGCAGGGTCTGTCCCACCCGCTTATTGAGAAAGCCGGTTAAAAAGTTTTCGCAGGTGCGCCCGGGAAGGGATGTCCGTCGTTTCAGCAGGGTAAAAAGTTCTTGCTCCTCCCGCTCGGGGAAAAGGTCAAGAATCGCCACACAATCCTCCCGCTTTTGCCGTTCCCAATCGGCGGCAACCCGGGACACCTGCATCGCGGCCGGACCGGATATACCGTAGTCGGTGAAAAGGATCTCGCCCGTTTCCGCTTTGACTTCCCGGTCGGTTTTGACCGAAATGCGGGCATCTACCCGGATCCCCTTCATCGAACGGACGAAGGTGGTGTCGGTGCGAAGCTGAACGATCGAGGGGAAAAGCGGGGTGCGGGTATGCCCAAGATCGGTGAGGAGAGCATAGCCGTCACTACTCCCGCCAAGTGAAGGCGCCGCCGCCCCGCCGGGGGCGAGCAACACCGTTTTCGCCTTTACCTCCCCGGTGGAGGTAGAAAGGAGAAAGCCGTCTTTTCCCTTTTTGATGCCCAAGACGGCGGTGTCACACCGTTCCTCCACCCCGCGTGCGGACAGCTCCAGCCGCAGACAATCTAAGACGGCGGAGGCCTGCTCGCTTACGGGATAGCATTTGCCGTCCGGGCGGGTGGTGCATTCGAGTCCCAGTGTTTCAAAAAAGGCGAGGGTATCTTCAGGGGAGAATTGGCTTAATACCGCTTTCGCCAGTTCCGGCGCGCCGTGATACCGCGCGGGAGCGGCGTGAATATTCGAGATGTTGCAGGTGCCGTTGCCGGTAGCGAGCAGTTTTTTACCCACCCGCGGCTGTTTTTCCAGTAACAGCACCGAACCGGCATTTTTCAGTTCCCGCGCCAAAAACACGGCGGCGGTGAGTCCGGCGGCGCCGCCGCCCACGATCACAGCGGAATAGCAAGTCATCATTTATACTCCGTTCTGGTTAGTTGTTGATGTTGTTTTCGTTCACGGTGAAGAGGGCTTTTACCGCCTCTTTCATCCCGTGATGACCGGGGAAAGAAAGGGTGGGGTCGGTGGCAATGATGTCGTTCACCGCCTCCCCGGTTTCTTTCAGGGTGGTCATATCCCGCAGGAGATTGGCAAGCTTCATCTGCGGCAAACCGTGTTGTTTCAGCCCGAAGAAATCGCCCGGGCCACGCATTTTCAGGTCCTCTTCGGCGATCTCAAATCCATCGGCGGTCCGGCACATGGTTTTCAGCCGGTTGATCGCATCGGGACTTTCGGTATCCGAAATGAGGACACAGGTGGAGGCATCACGTCCTCGCCCGACCCGGCCACGCAACTGGTGTAATTGCGCCAATCCGAACCGGTCGGCGTTTTCGATCACCATAAGCACCGCATTCGGCACGTCCACCCCCACTTCAATCACGACGGTGGAGATGAGTACCGAGATCTTTCCTTCGGAAAACGCTTGCATCACCGCATCCTTCTCCCGCCCGGACATCTGTCCGTGCAAAAGGCCGGTGGAAATTCCTTTGAGAGCGCCGTCTTTCAGTTTTTTATAGTAAGCGGTAGCGGAGACGAGCTCTTTATCCGGCTCCTCCTTATCGCCCACGAGAGGGCAGACGATATACGCCTGTTTCCCGGCATCTACGTGCCGGCGGATGAAGGTGTACACCCGTTCCCGCTTGCCGGTATCCACCGCATAGGTGGCGATCGGTTGCCGTCCGGGCGGCAGTTCGTCTAAAACCGACACATCGAGATCGCCGTACAGCATTAGTGCGAGCGTGCGGGGAATGGGGGTCGCCGACATCACCAGCAGATGCGGGTGGGTGCCTTTCATGGCGAGTGCCGACCGTTGGGCCACCCCAAACCGGTGCTGTTCGTCGGTGATGACCAGTCCGAGGTTGTGGAAATGTACTTTATCGGATAACAGTGCGTGGGTGCCGACCGCAATCAGCGCCTCGCCGCTTTCCAGTTTTTGTAACGCCGCCCGTTTTTGAGCCGCCGGGAGGGAGGCGGTGAGCAGCACGATAGGGAACCGCTCGCCGAGCAGTTTTTGGAGGGATAGAATATGCTGGCGCGCCAAAATTTCGGTCGGCGCCATAAAAGCGGTCTGCATACCGTTTTTGGCGGCGGAAAACATAAGGCCTGCCGCCACCGCGGTCTTGCCGCTGCCGACGTCCCCTTGGATGAGCCGGGACATCGGGAACTCCCGTTTCATATCCCGTACCCCGTCAATGATTGCCCGCCGCTGAGCGCCGGTCAGGGTGAAGGGGAGGGAGGCGATAAATTCGGCGGTATGATCCTGCCGGAGGATAGCCCCGGTGTGCGACCGGGCGCGGGTTTTCATCTGGGACAACCCCAGACGGAACAAAAACAGTTCGTCAAAGATCAGCCGCCGCCGGGCGATGTGAAGCGCCTCTCCGTCTTTGGGAAAATGAATGTTTTGGAGCGCATACCGGGTGGTGCACAGGTGGTATTTTTTTCGGATCTCGCCGGGCAACCATTCCTCCTCCAAAAGCGGGTCGATATCATTTAGCAACTGCTTTACCGCCGCCGCGATCGCTTTGGAGGGGAGTCCCGCCGTTTGCGGATAGATCGGGTGAATACTCATATTGGCGCCCGAAAGATCGATCTGCGGGGCGGACATTTCAAAGCTGTTCCCCCGGCGGGTGACCGAGCCGAAAAAGAGGTATTGCTCGCCTTTTCGGATCTGCCGGGCGGTGTAATTCGCGTTAAACAGGGTGACGGTCATCCCGGTTTCCCCGTCGCTTACCCGAAACCGAAAGAGGGTCATATTTTTGCGGATATACTGCGCTGTCGGTTCCTGCAAGACGGTGGCGAGAATACAGCAGTTCCCTTCGATCGGGGCTTCCCGGATCGGGGTGGGAGAGGACCAGTCCTCATAGGCACGGGGGTAAAGGTGCAGTAGGTCAGAGAGGGTAAAAACCCCGAGCTTTTGGTATAACGACAGCCGTTTGGCACCGATACCGCGTAGGCGGTCGATCGGTAAATCGAGGGACGAAACCATACTACACCTCCTTAGAAAAAAACGGCGCTCCTTAGGGGTGCGTACCCCAAGAGCGCCGTTTTGTTAAAGCCGTTGGCTTTTATTTCGCATAATCGATTGCACGATTCTCGCGGATCAGGTTCACCTTGATCTGACCGGGGTAATCCATATTATCCTCGATCTTCTTCGCGATATCCCGCGCCAGAATGGTCATCTGATCGTCGCTGATCACGTCGGGACGAACCAGAATACGGATCTCGCGGCCCGCTTGAATAGCGAACGAATGCTCGACGCCGTTAAATTCATTCGCGATGGATTCCAGTTTTTCCAACCGCTTGATGTAGTTCTCCAGGTTCTCACGGCGAGCACCCGGACGGGCGGCGGAAATGGCATCGGCGGCCTGAACCAGGCACGCCACCACGGTGGTCGCTTCCACGTCGCCGTGGTGCGCCTGAATGGCGTGAACCACCGCTTCGCTTTCCTTGTACTTGCGGGCGATATCCACACCGATCTCCACGTGGGACCCTTCCACCTCGTGGTCCACCGACTTACCGATGTCATGCAACAGACCGGCACGGCGGGCAATGGTGGGATCCACTCCGAGTTCGCTGGCGATCATACCGGACAGGAACGCGACCTCCATAGAATGGTCGAGCACGTTCTGACCGTAACTGGTACGGTAATGCAGACGGCCGAGCAGCCGGACGATCTCCGGATGAATGCCGTGCATACCGGTTTCCAGCACCGCGCGTTCGCCCTCTGCTTTGATAGTGGCTTCCACCTCGCGGCGGGACTTTTCCACCATTTCCTCGATGCGGGCGGGGTGGATACGGCCGTCGGTGATCAGTCGCTCCAGCGACAGACGGGCGATCTCCCGGCGAACCGGATCGAAACAAGAAAGGGTGATCGCTTCCGGGGTATCGTCGATGATGAGATCAACGCCGGTCAGCGTTTCGATCGCGCGGATATTACGACCCTCGCGGCCGATGATACGACCCTTCATTTCGTCGTTGGGCAGCGGCACCACCGACACGGTGGATTCAGCCACCTGATCGGCGGCGACCCGCTGAATTGCGTGGGAGATCAGCATACGGGCACGCTGATCCGCTTCTTCCTTGAGCTGGGTCTCAAACTCGGCAATTTTCAGTGCCTTGTCGTGGGTCAGCTCATCGGCGAGCTGGGTCAAGAGATGCTCTTTGGCCTGCTCCATGGTCAGCCCCGAAATGCGTTCCAGCATTTCAAACTGGCTTTTTTTCAGGTCGTTGACGTCCTGCAACCGCTCGTCGATCTCGCGGGTCTTTTTCGCCAGCGCCTCTTCCTTTTTCTCGTAGTTCTCGATCTTGTGGTCGAGCGACTCTTCCTTTTGCTGTAAATGCCGTTCCTGCCGCTGTACTTCACTGCGGCGTTCCTTGATTTCCCGATCCGCTTCGTTGCGGAGACGGTGGATCTCGTCTTTGGCTTCAATCAGCGCTTCTTTTTTCTTGGATTCCGCGGCACGCTGAGCATCCTTGCGAATGCGCTCGGCTTCGTTTTCAGCGGAACCGATAGCGGCCTCTGCCTGTTTCTTGCGGTGGGAAATGCCGGCTTTGAAAGCGATCAGAGCGGCAATCACCGCACCGACGGCCAATCCGCCCACACACATCAGAACAGCATACAAAATGTTGATCTCTGTCAATGACATACACCTCCTGCTTGTCGTTCAAATACTTACTGAACAGCAGAAGTACAGATTTCCCCTTGCCGTATTCTGTTTTCCATTTACATTATGAAAATCCGCAAAAAGCGGTCAAACCGGATAGAAGAATCTATCTTCTGTGCTCAAAGCCGTGTAAAACACGGCGCAACCATTTTTATATACAGTGGGAGGGGGTAAATAAACGCCGTTTATCCGCGTCGTAAAGGACAAACACCCTCCTATATATATAAAGCGTCACCCGATCGGTTCAAACCGCCCGGGATACACCACTTTCAGTATACCGCTTCATGCCGTTCCTGTCAAGAAAAAGTGAGGGAAAATCCGGTGTTATCGCACAAAAAGGAGGGTGATTTTCCGGGGTTTGTGGGTGATTGTTGAAAAAATCTCCCGATTTCTATTGACAAACCTCAAAAATGGGTTATAATAAAGAGCGTCCCGAAATGGACGTCTATATTGCGGAATAGTGTAAAGGTAGCACCGCAGTCTCTGAATCTGCTTGTTGGGGTTCGAATCCCTATTCCGCAGCCAAAACGAAAATCCTGTCGATTGTTGTCGGCAGGATTTTCGTTTTGTATTATTCATTTTTCATTATTCAATATTCATTATTCATTCGACAGGATTTTCAATGAATAGTGAATGATGAAGGCGCTTCGCTGATGAATAATGAATAATTGATTTAACCTAAAGTTTCTGCTATAATATCGAAAAAGGCGGTGTATTTAATGAAAGAAAACTTGCTTATAGATAAATCTATTGCTTTTGCGGCAAGAATTGTCAAATTACATCAGCATTTAATTAAAAATAAAAAAGAGACTGTCATTTCAAAACAAATTGTTCGTAGTGGTACAAGTATCGGCGCAAATATAAATGAAGCAAATTATGGTCAAAGTAAAGCTGATTTTATTTCTAAAATGCACATAGCATTAAAGGAAACTGCCGAAACAGAATATTGGATAAAATTGCTTTTTATGTCAGAATATATTGATGATAAAATGAGTAATTCTTTACTTGATGATTGTTTACAAATAAAACGAATTTTAATTGCTTCAATTAACACCGCAAAGGAGAATAACAAATGACAAAGAGAAATAGAATAGAATATTTAGTCTGCACTTTAAGTGTTGTAGTTATTGGATTTATTATATATGGTCTTATTGCCAGTCAACAACCACTTATAAATGAGAGCAAGGTGCAATCGTTTTTGCTTTTTGGGTGTTTAGGTGGATTTGGATTTAGTGCTATAGTTTCAACGATTATATTATCAGTTGGCTTTTTTAGAAAACGAGGATTAGTTTTTAAAATAATTGCTTCTGTTTTATGGCCGTTAACATTTGGAATATGTGTATATTTCGGTATACTTTATTATATCCCTTATCAAATATATAATATTGTGAAAATTATTAAATTGACACGTGCGGAACGAGAATCAACAAATAATATAAACATGTAGGGGTTCGAACACATAGGTCAAAAAATCAAAAGACTTCGGATTTGTACACCCTTTTCAAGAAAAACAACAGCCACGCTTTTGCGTGGGTGTTGTTTTTCTTTATCATTCATTCAAAATGAATAATTTTCCCTCCCAGCTTTTCCGTATTGACCCTCAACCGGCGAGATGATATAATAGGGGAGTGTTCAAAAGGACCTATTTATCATCACAGGAGGTACATCGATGATTCCCGCACTGATCTTATTTGCGGTCACCTACGTGCTGATGCTGGTGTTCAGCAAATACCGCCCTTACATTGCGCTCGGGTCGGCGATGATTTTCATTGTCACCGGGATGCTGCCGCTGGGACAGGTGCTCGGCAACATTGATTTTAACGTGCTTTTGATGATCGCCGGCACTATGGGGTTGGTTGCCCTGTTTATTGAAAGCCGGATGCCGGAGCTGCTTGCAGACCTCATTATGGAAAAGGTTCCGAACGTTCAGTGGGCGGCGGTGGCGATGGCGCTGTTTTCCGGGGTGATTTCGGCGTTTGTGGATAACGTGGCGACCGTCCTCATGGTCGCTCCGGTCGCCTTAGAGATCTGTAAAAAACTGAAAACCAACCCGGTGCCGTTTATCATCGGCATTGCCGTTTCTTCTAACCTGCAGGGGGCGGCAACCCTCGTCGGGGATACCACCGCCATTATGCTCGGCTCGGCGCTGGATATGAGTTTTATGGACTTTTTCTGGTATAAAGGTCGCCCGAGCATCTTCTTTGCGGTGGAGCTTGGCGCCATTTTGTCGGCGGCCATTTTGGCGTTTTTGTTCCGGAAGGAAAAAGCGCCCATTCCGAAAACCGGTCAGCGGACCGAGGTGACCGACCTCGTCCCGACCTACCTGCTTTTCGGTACCATTCTGTTGTTGATCGTCGCTTCCTTTATTCCGAACAAGCCGGACGTGACCAACGGACTGATCTGTGTCACCTTAATGGTGATCGGACTTATTTATAATCTCGCACGCAAAAAGACCAAAGAAGCGGTCATCGGACCGCTCAAAGAGATCGATTTTGAAACGATCGGTCTGCTGCTCGGTCTGTTTTTGATGATCGGCGGCATTGCGGAACAAGGGGTCATCAAAGCGGCGGCAGATCTGCTCGCAAAAGCCGGCGGCGGAAATATTTTCGTTTTGTATACGGTGATCGTGTGGGCATCGGTGTTCATCTCTGCCTTTATTGACAACATCCCGTACGTGGCGACCATGATCCCGGTCATCGCCGGACTGGCGACCGCTTTGAACGTAGATCCGACGGTGCTGTACTTCGGTTTACTGTCCGGCGCCACCCTCGGCGGCAACTGCACCCCGATCGGCGCTTCTGCAAACATTACCGGCATCGGCATTCTCCATCGGGAGGGCTACACGGTCAAAAATTCCGATTTCTTTAAGATCGGTATCCCGTTCACCCTTGCCGCGATCATTCCGGCATATATCTACCTCTGGCTGATGTACGGCGTCTAATTGATTGAAAAACCGGGCAAAATCATTGGATTTTGTCCGGTTTTTTTATTGCTTTTCCGGAAGAAATATGGTATTTCTTGTGATAGGAGGGCGGATGAGATGAGAGAATATAAAGCGTATCATTACGAATTGGCCCGGTTGAAGGAAGCCACCCCCTTGATGCAATATCAAAAGGGTGAACCGTTTGAGAACTGGCAAGAAAAAGCCAGAGAAAAGCTTATCGAGTTGTTGGGATTGCCAACCGAACGATGCGAGCCGCAGTTTCAATTGGAATACGAAAAAGAGCAAGGGAATTATACCGAATACCGCTTTACGGTGCAAACCGAAGAAGGGTACGTTGTCCCTTGTCATCTGCTGGTGCCTGCCGGCAAGGCAGGGAAAACCCCGCTGGCTGTTTGCTTAATGGGTCACGGCTCGGGGATGCATCTCGCTCTCGGTCTGGCGAAAAGCGAAAAGGATCAGCAGCTGCTTGACGAATGGCCGCACCGGGCAATGGCACCCCGTGCCGTTCGGGAAGGACGTTGTGCGCTGGTGATCGAAGCCCGCGCGTTTGGAGAAAGCAGTGATAAAGGGTATGGCACCTCCTGTACCGAAGCCGCCAAAACAGCGCTGTTAATGGGACGTACCCTGCAAGGGGAGCGGGTGTGGGACGTGATGCGGGTGCTGGATGCGGTCGCATTACATTTCCCGCAGGTGGATATGACCGATATCGTCTGTACCGGCAACTCCGGCGGCGGTACCGCCACCTTTTACCTTGCTTGTTTGGACGAGCGGATCACTGCGGCGGCGCCGTCCTGTTCGATCTGCTCGTTTGAAGGATCGATCGCCGCGATGCCGCATTGCCTGTGCAACCACATCCCGGGCATCCGGAAATATTTTGAAATGGGGGATCTCGCCGGATTGATTGCACCACGTATTCTGGTGGTTGCCGCCGGGGAAAAGGATGATATTTTCCCGATCGAAAGTACCCGGCAGAATTTTGAGAAGATACAAAAATTATATGACGTCGCCGGCGCCGGAGATCGGTGTGCGTTGGTGATCGGTGAACAAGGGCATTATAATTACGCCGACCTGTTGTGGAGTAAAATGCACCAAATGGGTGTGAAATAAAAAAGAGCGTGTCCTGTCGGACACGCTCTTTTTTTCATGTAGGTTACGCTTCCCACTGCGGGAGACGGCTTTGGATTTTCTTAACGTCGGCGGTTCTCACGTCGGTGTTATCCTCCACACATACCGCCGCGGCGACCCCCGCTGCCTGCCCGGTGATGTAACAGCAGGGGATCACCCGCGTGGTGGCCTGCATATAATGATCGGTTCCGATCGTCCGCCCGGCGACCAGCAGATTTTCGTGCCGTTCGGGAACGAGACTCCGATACGGAATACTGTAAGTACCGCCGGCTTCGTGCTTCATCGAAACGGCCTGGTAGAAATCCTTCATCCCCTGCTCATCGCTGGTCATCGGATGAATGTCAATGGGGTAGGAATACCGCCCGATCTCATCCGGGAAGCTTTCTTTTTTGAAGAAATCGTCCTTATTGAGCTTATACAGGCATTTCACCCGCCGGGATTCCCGGATACCGATGAAATCGGCGCTCTTGATCAGCTGAGCGTTCTCGCACCCGGCAACGTATTTGTGGTAATACACCTCGTATTCGGGGAGGATCCGCCGGCCGGTAAAGGTGGCTTCGGTCAAGCTCTCGGTGTCGGTATCATCCACCCCAAAGGAATGTCCGATGTTGCCTTCGCCCACCCCGATCTCGGGGAAGTTGGGCTTGATGCCGGGCAGGGCGGTGTCATACTGAGAGAAGATACCGTCGGCGTACGCCTGCTTGTAAGCGTTCGCATCCCGCGGCTTTTTGCTGAAATCCACCCCGCCCCAGATCGAACAGAGGGTGGCGCTCATCGCCCGGCCGTTTTCGTCGCCGTATTCATAGTCAGCCCCCGCCAAAGCGCACAGCCCGGCATTGCCGGTGCAGTCGATATACATCTTGGCCTCGACGGCGTACACGCCTTCGACACCCGACAATACCACCTGCCGGATTTTGCCGCCGTCCATAACCGCATCCACCAGCTTGGTGTAAAACAGCACCTTGACACCGGCATCGAGAATGAGTTTGTCGTACACCCGTTTGAGTTTTTCGGGTTTGATGCAGTACCATTCCCGCTTATACTCGCTTTGCAGAGCGAGTTCTTCAAAAACTTCCTGCCCGATGCCGTGGCAGATAAACTTCTCTCCGTCGTCAAAGTTCATCAGTTCCGGAACACAGGCGAGCATACTGCTGCCGCCAAAGGTACCCGACTGCTCCACGATGATCACCTGTTTACCCTGCCGGGCGGCGGCAACCGCCGCGGCGACCCCTGCCGGTCCGCCGCCGGCGACCAACACGTCGGCGGTGTACTTTATATCCAATTGTTTTTTATATTCGATCTGCATAGGGAAACCTCCTCGCCGATTTACCCCTTCAGTATACAATATCTCCCGGGTTTTGTAAACCTTTTTCCATTTGAACGGACGGTGCTTTGCACAGCGGATAGGAAATGAGGGTATCCCCGTCTAAATTTTCCCGATGCATGTCCACCCCGGTGATCCGGCGGTTTTCGTAGGTGGTGTAATAGTAAACACCGCGGTCGGTGTTACAGCAGGAGGAATAAATGGTGTATTCGAAATTCTCTCCCACCCGGCAACATCCTTTCGGTTGTTCCACTGCCGAAAGAATATGGAAAAACTGGCTTAAACTCTCCTCTTCGCTCTCCCCGCAGACCGAATTGAGCTTCACAAATGCCGCCCGCACAAATCGGGAAGCGGAGGATAGATCCCCCGGCAGGCCGATCGCCCCCATACCGCGGCTGTAAGGGTCAAGCGAAAGGTGTTCGGCAAACCGGCTTTTGGGTTCTTCCCGGGTGAGATTGCGAAAATTGATGAGATTGGTCAGGTGATAATCAAACGGCGGATTGTTGGTGAGCACCCCGATCGGGTTGTCACAAATTTTCAGTCCGTCTTTAAGCGGTTCGATGACCAGACTTTCCTTTCGGTCGGACACCATAAAATGAAGCGGGGAGAGGGGAAGGGTATCGCTGAAATTTTCATTGACGAGAGTTAAGTGAGAGAGGAGATTTCGGGTCTCTTTCACGGTGGCGCATTGTCCTAAAATCCACGGGATAAGCTCGAAAGGGGTGATGTTATCCCGGGTGTAATTAAACGGCTGATAGGTGGCATTCCCCGGGAAATTCAGCCCGGCGATACTCAGTCCCTTTTCGTTGGTGGCATCGTAATACAGCGGATAATTTTGCTGTATAAACGCCATGCCGATCATCGCGTAGTGGCTTGATAGGGTCTTTTGATGCCGAAAGGGGAGCGGGAACCGGCGTGGGGTAATCGTCACCGTTTCGTGATAGGAAAAATCATAATCAAGGTTGCGCCCAAAATAGTGGTCACGGGTCAAAAAGGAAATCGCCGTACACATAAACATCCCTCCGTTTTTGATTAGTATGCCCGCAGAAAAACAAAAGACACCGGGGTTGCCCCAGTGTCCTTCGGAACAGGGGGCAAATCCGATGTCTTTTTACACGGTTGATTTTAAGAGCGGCACCGATCAAAACAACCTGATGATCCAATGGACAAAAAAGCCGGCACAGATCAAAGAAAGGAGTCCTTCGTTTACCCATTTTCGTTTAAACGGATGCCAGTCTGTTAAAAAGTAGAACAAAAATATCGGTACGGTCCAAAACAAGGGATGCATCCGAAAAGCGTAGCGCAGATCAAGATGCAGCAATCCGACCATCGCACGTGTCATTCCGCATCCGGGGCAGGGAATGTTGAAGAAATATAAAAACGGACACGGTAGTTGAAATACGATAAAGACGGTGATGATCACGGCAAACAGACCGCCGGTGATCAGTTTATCCTTCAGATTGGTTATCCTCATAATGGCTCGTCCTTTTCATAAAGGAAAGAGCAGATCGAAAATTCGGTCTGCTCTTTCGCACACGATGCTGTTGTTTACGAGGGGATACCGCTGGAGAGGGTGGCCTTCTTCTCTTCGAATTCCTCGTCGCTCATCTTGAGCACCTGAATGCCCAGAATGATGCCTTTGATCATGTTGATGATGCCGATAACACCGCAGGTAATCACACCGAAAACGATGCGTTTAATACCTGTGCCGACATTTCCCTGCATAAAGCACGGAACGCCGTAGGAATTGAAAATGATACACATAATGCCGAATAATACTTTGTTGTTCATAAAAACCCTCCTGACGTAGTTTCTATATTTATACTACAAGATTCTATAAAAAATGTCAATGTTTTCACACGGTTGATTTTTAAGAAACAAAGAAATGTAAGAACCAGGCGCTCTTGAACGCAAAGTTGAAGGAGGAATCCTTTTCGTCGATCAGCACACCGTACACCTTGATGCATTCGTGGAAGTAGAAGGCGAGCAATCCTATCAGTAACAGCGCCCCGGTGATAATCGCGCAGATGACCGACAGGACGGTGGACAGCGGCAGGATCAGCGCCACGCCCAACCCCAGCAACAAGGCGGTGATGAGCGAATGGATGAAGAAGTACATGGTTTCGGCGCTGAAAATGTTTTTCTTGAGATATAGCCACCGGCTGAACCGCAGATGCTCCTCATAGTGATCGGAGCCCTCGTATTTCACCTCTTCTTTGATGCAGTAAGAAGTACCTTTTTTCTTTAACACCCCGTAAAACACCGCCTGAACCGCCTGCTTGTCCATACGGTCCATGTGCATACTGTGTAACACGGTGATGCTTTGACAGCAAAGCCAATAGATTTCCTTATACACGCGATACCGCGCAATGACCAGCGAAAACAGCGCTCCGACCAGGGTAACGGCGAGGAAGATCCACCCCTTGGCGGCCCAACTCACCTGATCGATACCCAATGCCAGCGGCACTAAAAAGGTGACAAGACCGAGAAAAACGGTGATGATCTGATCCCGCTTGGTTTGCTGCAGTCCTAACTCCTCCACACACCGTTCGTATAGAGCGTCCAAATCGATATCCGGGTGGGTCTTACGCTGGTCCGGGCGCAGGTCACGGTTCTGGAAGTAGCCGTCTTCTTTGGGTTCCGGTTTCCGGACGTCCACGATTTTGCGAGGAGCGTATACCGGCTTTTGTTGTTTGTTTTCCATATCAGAACTCCCTTTGATAGGTAATTTCGGGAATATGCTGAGATACCTTTTGAACCAATCGGTCGAAATTCTCCCGGGTGTTGGCGGCAATGAGCGGGGTGAGCAGATCGTAGGACAGCGGCTCGCCCCCGAGCGAGGAGATGAATCCGCCCGCCTCCCGGAGGATCAGCCCGGCCGCCGCATGATCCCAGGGGTATACCCGGATCTCAAAATACAGGTCACAACGTCCCGCCGCCAGGTAGCACAGCTCCAAAGCGCAGGTGCCGAACCGACGGAAATCGTTACACTGGTGGTACACGTCGGTGAGAAGTGAGATGCAGGGAGCGGCGTGCTCCTTTTGGTATAAGCTGAAGGCGGTGCAGAATAAACCGTCCGAAAACGGCTTATCCGATACGGTGATGCGCCGGCCGTTGAGGTAGGCGCCGCCCTCTTTTTCCGCCGTAAACAGTTCTTTTTTGCGAAGCGAATATACCACCCCGAGCACCGGCTCGTTGTTTTGTAACAGCGCTACCGAAATGGCGCAGTCGGCGATCCCCCGGGCAAAGTTCATAGTTCCGTCGATCGGATCGACGATCCATAAAAATTCGCTTTTCTCCTGTCCTCGCTGTTCTTCTTCGCCAAAGAAGGTGGAGCCGGGGAGCATGGCTATAAGATGTTTTTGGAGATAGGATTGAATGGAGGTATCCGCGGTGGTGACGATGTTGATGGCCGACCCCTTTTCGGCGACCGAAAAGTTTTCATCTCGCATAAACCGGGAGGCCCTTTTCACCAGCCGCACCGTCTTTTTGAGCAATCCGCTTTTGCTCATTCGGTCATCCCCTCTCCTTGTTTTCTTTATTATAACAACGTTTTTTCAGAATGGCAACATATCCCTTTGGTAAAAATGAATTTTTTGATAAGTAATAAAAAACGGGCTGAAAAATCCGCTCTCCGGGGAGAGCGGATTTTCCGGTTATGAATTATGATAATAATCAAAATCGCAATGTTTCAAGAATTCTCTTGCCATTAAGGTGGCGCCGACCTGGTTGGGATGAATTCTGTCCCAGGCGATGTAGGCGGAATACCGTTTGCCACAGTAGTCTTCATACATCTTTTGAAAATCGACGAAAATGCACTGGTGTTTTTCCGCAAGCTTTTTGCTGATCGCAACGTATTCATCTATACGTTTTCGCATCCAGTCGTCTCTGTTCGGCTCAATGATATATGGGGACAGAATAAATACGCCCTTGACCTTGTCTTTGACCCGCAGGATCATTTCCTCCACGTTCTTTTCGTACTCGTCAGGTAAAACGTGAGAATCACCGATGGCGGGGGAGTCGAACTGTCTCCATACGTCGTTGATACCGATACATATTGAAACCCAGTCGGGATCAAGGTTGACAACGTCGCGATCAAATCGGGCTAATAGCATTCTGCTGGTATCTCCGGCTATACCGGAATTGGTGACACGCACCTTGATTTCAGGGTAATAGACGGCTAGCATATTTTCAATGATTCGGACGTAACTGTGCCCCACGTTGTCAAATAGGCCTTCCCCGACAGGATTGGCACTTCCCATATCGGTCACAGAGTCTCCGGCAAAAACGATTCTGTCCATATTCTCAAAAATCATGGTAAAGCCCTCTTTTAGTTTATTTTTTTCATTATAGCATACCATAAGACGTTAGACAAGAATGAACTTTTCGATCCTTCAAATTTGTTTTCAGATCAAATGACGGTTTTGGATTTTCGGTGCATTCTTTTCAACATGACCTGCAGTTTGGGGGTGTTATATCGCAACACCAAGGTCGGCAACACGTTTAAAAACAAATTCACGACCGCTACCGGCAGGGCGATCGAAAAGGCACACCCGTTCGGAAACAACAGCATCGCTAAAAAACCGATCGGGTAGGACAGCCGGTGGGTCAGCACCCCTTTGTTACATTCGATGA
This sequence comes from Clostridia bacterium, assembly GCA_017442265.1. Classification (GTDB taxonomy): domain Bacteria; phylum Bacillota; class Clostridia; order Oscillospirales; family Acutalibacteraceae; genus URNF01. The sequence continues at coordinate 74,665 of JAFSAC010000016.1, forward strand.
TAAATTTCTCGATATACTCCGGGCTCCCGGGACTGACTAAATTTCTTTTACTGAAACCGCCGAGACCGCCCAGTTCCCACACCTTGTCTTTCCAGTGCCTCACCTTTATTTTCTTGTGAAAATTCTTTTCCGCATCGGATACCGTGTACAGCGGATTGTCCACCCCAAAAAACCGGTCCGGCAGTTTGTTGATGAGAATGGCGATAAGACCGTCCAGCAAAAATTGAACGGCGGTGGATACGATCACTGCCATGATCACCGTATACCAGGCGGCGGTTTCAAAGGCGATGTTCACCGCCGCGATAATCAGCATCGCCGCGGTGATAACCGATAAATACAGTTTCATATTTCTCCATACTCCAACGGCGTTTGGTAAACATCTTCGTACACCTTCACCCACGCCTCGTAATTTTTTTGTTTCATATCCTTTTTTGCTTCACTTCGTGACAGGGCCTCATCGGGATAGATTGCCGGCAGGATATGGAGGGTATACTCCTGCACCGGGAACCCGTCCCCGTCCGGGTGGTCGCTGTCCTCCATGGTGATAAAGACCGGTACCACCGGGGCGCGATTTCGCACCGCCAGCGAAAAGGCACCGTCCTGCATAGGCCGCGGCTTTTTGTAGTTCCACCACATTCCCTGTTCGGGATAGATAAGAATGGTTTCTCCCCGCTGTAACAGGGCGGCAAATGCGTTCATAAACTTCACCATGGTCGCCTTTTGACCGGACAGCGGCAGGGTGTTGCAATGCCGCATAAACAGGCCGAAGGGTTTCGGCGGATTGGTATAATTCCCTTCCCGGATGACCTTATACAGCATCTTGCCGCCCATATAATCCCGCAGGGCGACCCACACCGCATAATGATCGCAGATGCTGAAATGGTTACAGGTGACGATCTTGCCGCCGGGAACGGCGGTGAAATTTTCAATGCCGCGCACCTCTTTGATGATGAGCTGTTTATCCGCAATCATCTTATCGAAAAACCGTGCGCCGAATATATTGGCGAGTTTGTTCTTGATTTTATTCAAAAACTTCTCGTTGAGATAATCTACCTTATTCGGCATCAGCGGATAGGTTTCAGGGTCGTCCTCCACGTCCAGATGCCATAGCTTTTGGTTTTCAAGTTCATCAATCTTTTTGAGAAGCGCTAATTTGTGAGCCGACTTTTCCATATCCGTTATCTCCTGTCAAGCGTTTTTGAAAAGGTGTTATCCGAACGGACGATTGCTATCGCGTGTTGCAGAATTTCTTTGGCGGCGGCATCGCTCTTGGCTTTCTCTTTTTCGCCGAAGGCGGCGCCCGCTTCCCGGATCTGCTCATAGAAGGGGGAGGCGCCGGCATACCGCCAAAAATACTCTCCGTCCTCCATATCGTCATACTGCCACGGCTTTTTATACAGATTATAATGGACGATATTTTTCTCGCCGTCATACGCCTGTCCGGTCGGCGATTTGTTCCAGCTATTCGGTAAAATATGTGTTTTGCCGAAACAAAGGTAGTTCAAATACGCCTGATCGGGATCCAACAGATCAAAATCGTAGGCGGTGATCAGCCGAACGAATTTCTGCTCGATCTGCTGTTGGCGGAACTGCTCCAAGCTGATCAGTAACACCCCGGCGTTAAAATAGGTGTCCGGGTCCACCCCGATCGCCTGTTCGGCATACAGCCGAAATTCGGGGGTTTTGCTCACAAATTGATCGGGAACTGCCCCGAGGATGTTACCGTGAAGGTCGGTATGATACAGTTTCGCTACGTCCCCCAGCACCACCAGGTCACAGTCCAGATACACGATCTTATCATACTGCGGAAACAGTGACCCGATAAACAGCCGGTAGTAGGTAACGATCGAAAAATGATAGACGTTTTTGAATCGTGATTTCACGTCGGTCAGATAAGGAGAAATATCAAAAAATTCAATCGCAAAACCGTCCTGCTCCCGTAGCTTTATTTTCGCTTGATTGTCGGGGCGCAGTCCGGTGTTGAGGATGATCAATTTATACCGATAATCTTTGGAAGCGTTTTCAATGAGCGACGCGATCGCCACGTCCAAAAAGGGAACGTACTCATCGTCGGTAGAAAAGAAAACGGGGATCTCGTGATTCATATTTTGGCTCCTTTGTTTTTGTTTACATCATTATATCCTCATAATAAGAAGCCGAAAACCGAAAGTTCGGAGAAATCCGTCTACCGGTGGGGAGCGCTTTCATAGAGTGGTTTTTCTCTCACTCTCCGTTTCGTAGAATTTAAACAAAACCGCCCTGTTTTCGACAAACAGGGCGGAGACACGTTTTATTTTCGTTTTGGTTTATTGATAAAGGAGGAGAGCACGATGATAACCTGGCCGGCGAACCCCAATAAGTAGATGAGCGACACGTCCATACGGAAGTATAAAAAGGTGATATGGATCGTGGCTAAAATCGACCACATCAGCGCCGATATGATGAGGTAATTGTGCCAGGGATTGAACCAAATGGAATTGAAGATCAGTTTCACAATCAACACGATCGGCAACGCGTACACGAAATACAGCCATTGAAAGGACATCCGGCCCAGGATGAGGGTGGTGATAATAAAGGCAAAGATCGCCACGATCCAACCGCCGCCCTCCGCGATATAGGATATGGCGCGGCGGTTGTATCTCGTTTCGTTGGTTTTTCGTTCCACCACTACCTCTTCGATGCTCTCTGTTTTGACCAGATAATCCAGGGTCACCCCGAACAGATCGGCGATCTCCACCAGCACCGAGATATCGGGGGAGGATTCGGCCCGTTCCCATTTGGAAACGGTCTTATCCGAATAGTTGAGTCTTTCCGCTAACTCCAGTTGGGTCATATTATTGAAAATGCGCAGTTCGGTTATATTTTTTGCCACCCGGCTTTTGATATCCTCCATAAAACGTCCTCCTCCGTTCACTCAGTTTTTGAAAAAGGCGACCGCTACGGCGCCGGGACCGGCGTGGGTACCGATCACACTGCCGACCGTCGTATAGCGAACCTCCGGGAGATTCCCTTCCCAGATGTGGCGGCTGTCCTCTATATATTTGAGCAACAGCGCATCCGAAATACCGCTGTAACCGAGCAGTACCGGTTTTTTAAAATCGATACCGCCTGTTTTTTCGATCTCCTGGACTAACAGGTTGTTTCCCATTTTGGAGCCGCGCGCCTTGCCGAGCATGGCGATCTCCCCGCCGATCACCGACAGGACCGGCTTAATATTCAGCACGCCCCCGGCAAACGCTACCGCTTTGGAAACACGTCCACCCTTCTTCAGGTATTCGAGGGTGTCGACGAGGGCGACGATCACGATCTTTTTCTTTTCCTCATCTAAGATGTGAGCGATCTCTTTGGCACTTTTCCCTTCATCCAGCAGCCGGCAGGCAAGCTCCACCAAAATGCCGCTACCCATAGCTACTGTACCGCTGTCCACCACGTAGACGTTGTCGTACTCGGCGGCGGCAATGGTGGCGCTTTGGTAGGTGCCGGAAAATGGGGAGGCAAGGGTGATCACCACCGCCGCATCCCCGGCCGCCTTCGCCTTATCCAGTTCTTTCATAAACATATCGGGGGTTGCCTGGCTGGTGGTGGGGAGCAGGTCGCTTTCAATTAACTTTTCATAAAAGGTTTTATGATCAATGGTGACCCCGTCGATATATTCCTCGTTCCCGAAACGGACGGTGAGCGGAACCACCTGCACCCGGTTTTTGAATTCCGGCATCAGATCGGCGGTGGAATCCACAATAATTCTGGTATTCATCAATCGTTACTCCTTTATTTTTGAAACAGACTCTAAGCGGTCGCTGATGATCGACAGACTGCGATAAAACGCGAGCCGCTCCTCTTCGGTCAGATCGGCGCTGACCGTATCCAAAACGCCGTTGATCTTATCCGCAATTTTCTTGCCGGCTTCCTGTCCTTTCTCGGTCAGCAAAAGCGGGCATTTATACCGTTTGGCGGTTTTGGATTTGGAAACCAAAAATCCGTTATTTTCCAAATGATCCAGCGCACGGGAAACGGTCGCTTTATCCTCCTCGCACCGCTCACAAAGATCGGTCGCGGTCGCCCCTTTATTGGTGAAAAGATAATAAAGGCAGGAAACGTGAGCGCTTCTCAGGTTGTAGTCCGCCATTTCCTGATTTTTGATCCTTCGGATGTTGCGACTGATTCGGTTGATGAGAACCGTAAACGTTTCAAATCTTTCCTGCATTTTTTGCCCTCCGCAAAATTTGTTGAGATATCAACAAGTGGAGATTATAGCATAAACTTGTTGAGATGTCAACAAGCGGAGGAGAAACCATTGAACCGATTCTGCCGATGCGCTTGTTGAGGATTTCAAGTTTTACAGCAGAAAGCAAGGGGGCGAATGGTTGTTTTGGCATTTGGGAAAAACTTTCTAAAATGAAAAATCCGCTCTCCGGGGAGAGCGGATTCTCGGTTTATTTTGATCCGAAAAAACGGTCAAACGTTTCACGGCTTTGAGAGGCGATGGCCTCCCTTTTTCTTTGCTCTTCTGCCTGTTGTTTGCGCGCTTCGTTTTCCATTTCACGTTTTCGTTTGTTAGCGATATATTCCGATCGCATATTCGCTGCCGATTCTTCCTTTTGGAGGTTGTAGCAACTAAAACGCTGCATCGCGTCATTACGGCTCAAGGCACGCATCCATACACGGCCGGAATACAAACTGAAATCCTCGGGAGGGACAGCACCGACACAGGTGTTTTCCAAAAGATATTTCACCGTCAGATCGGTAGCTTCCGCTTTGATATATTCACCGGTATCCTTAAAGACGAGCGGTTCAAAGCGGGTGCCGTCCGGTGCCTTTACCACCAAGCGGGGCAATTTTGTGATTCTTTTTTTGCCGGTGAATATATTCATCGTGCCCTGAGCGGGGGAATATTCGACGATCTGGGCAATAAACATCGCCGACCATTTGGTTGGGACGTCTTCGCTGTAGGTCAAATCGGTCCATTGCGTCACTTTTTCCACGACGAAAAAATTTCCGACCCCATATTTTTGGTTCAGGGAGGATAAGCATTTTTGGAAAGATTCGTTGGTGTTGCTGGAAAAATAACTGACCTGATTCGCCCAGGTGAAATTATAGCCCAAACCGTTATACATAAAGACTCCTCCCTTTTGTTTGTAAAAGCATATCAAAATGTTATCACAAAGCCAAAAGCAAGTCAAGTAAAGGAGCGGCCTTAAAAAAGGTTGTTTTAGAATTGTGAAAGACTTTGAAAGCGATTTCATTATTCATTACAATAAAACAAAAGAGATGGGCGTTTGCCCATCTCTTTTATTTTGGTGCGGATAAGAGGACATTGAACCGATTTTGCATAAGTGGTTACCGGATAGAAATGGGCACGGGCAAAATCCTAAGATTTGTCCTGCAGACAAATCGAGGTTCGCGTCACTAAGCAACATAAACAAAAAGACACGGATATAAAATCCGTGTCTTTTTGTTGGTGCGGATAAGAGGACTTGAACCTCCACCGAGTTGCCCCGACTAGAACCTGAATCTAGCGCGTCTGCCAATTCCGCCATATCCGCATATGTGCTTAACAGCAAGAAATATAATGCCATAAAAAGTTTTATTTGTCAAGCGTTTTCTGATAAAAAATTTTGATTTCAAAAAACCTCACCATAGCATCGCATCCGAATCGTTTTAAACAGGAAAATCAAAACAAAACCGAAAAAACGCTTGACAAACGCCGTCGGCCGTGGTATAGTAACTCTTGCATTTTGAATATGGGAGAGTTCCCGAGTGGTCAAAGGGGACAGACTGTAAATCTGCTGCTTCGGCTTCGGTGGTTCGAATCCACCCTCTCCCACCAAGTAAAACGCCTCGCGCTTTTGTGCGGGGCGTTTTGCTTTGTGCGAGGGGGTAGTAAGCAGAACCACCGTGTCTTGCATACGCAAGACACGGTGGTTGCAAACTTTTTCTGTCTTGCCGCAGGCAAGATGACGGCTGTTTAAGCCGTCAAGAAAAATTTGCCGACTTCGGCGTTAGCCGAACGTCGCCGAATCACACCCTCTCCCACCAGAAAAAAGACCTTGTCGAAAGACAAGGTCTTTTTTCAACTAAATCCACCCTTACGGGTGGGTGAAATATTGCTCCGTAATGTGAAATACTCGCTTCGCTCGTGTGAAATCGCTGCGGCGGTGGGTGGATTTAATTTCACATTTTGCGTCAGCAAAATATTTCACCAAAGGCGCAATCCTTTGATTTCACCGTGAGCGCAAGCGAACGATTTCACTAAACTATTCGCCAAGATAAATTAAAACGACCGAAACAAAAACAGCACCCATTCCGCAAACGGAATTGGGTGCTGTTTTTATTTGTGATAGTCCGCCCTTGGAGAGACCCCGAATTGCGCTTTATATGCACGGTAAAAGGAGCTATACTCCAAATATCCGCATTTTTCGCTCACGACATTTGGCTTCCAACCACTTGCAAGCATATCTTTTGCAATAATCAACCGTTTTACAACAATATAGTCCCAGACTGTTGAGCCTGTAATTAACTTAAATCTTCGATTTAAATGAGTTTTACTAATGTAAAAGTGTTCACAGATTTCATCAAGGGAAGAGATTGTCATCAGATTTCTGTTAATATATTCAATTAAGTTTTCATCCTTTGTTGCCAGATAGTTTTTATCTTCGGTTTTGCTGATGTTTTTACAAAGTTCCTTTAATAAAACGGTAAGATACAATTGTTTGATGTCGAAGGAATCTGCTTGGACAATGTTGTCAATATAATGTAGCCACATGTTTTTTTCAAACGCACTGGCTGGAATTCTGTTAAATTTACCTAAAGGCTTATTGTCAAGGGTTGAGATTAAGATTTGCCTTTGAGACTCTGGCAGAGCGATTGCGTTGAAATTTATTACATAACGGCAATAAGGGGTGGGGTTACTGATTAAGAGGGTATGCGTCTCGGATTTTTTGATAATCAGGATATCATTGGGTTTTAGATCATATATATTTCCCTCTACAAAGTATTTTGCATTGCCGGACAGAAAACAAAAAATTTCATAATTATCATGAGTATGCCTTTTAAATAAAGCAAGGTTCGGTTTTTCTGTGTAATTTTTAGCTGCACTTATATATGGTTTCATTGACTCATCTCCCAAATAAACATATCATAAGATGTTTATATTTGCAATAATATTTGATATTTTTTTCAATTCACATTAAATTTGATCTTATTTATAATGAAAAAGAAAGGAGATGTATACGATGTCGAATATCAAAATTTATGCTTTTTCCGATGAAGCAAGTCCTTATATCGATAAACAAATCGATGCTTTGCTCCGTAACGGTCTTAGTGGTATGGAGATCAGAAATGTAGATGGAGTAAATATAGCGGATATCTCAAAAGAAAAGGCCAAAGAAGTGAAGGCTAAATTAGATGCACATGGTCTGTGCGTTTGGTCCATTGGTTCTCCCATAGGAAAAATCGGTATTCAAGAAGATTTTGAGAAGCATTTGGAGAAATTTAAGCATACGCTGGAAATTGCGAAAATATTGGATGCAAAAAACATCAGATTGTTTTCATTCTTTATGCCAAAGAACAGCGATCCGGGCGTTCACAAAGAAGAGGTGCTTGCTCGTTTAGGGCAGTTTGTGGAAGCGGCAAAAGGCTATGATATAACCCTTTGTCATGAAAACGAAAAAGGCATCTACGGGGACATTCCTGAACGATGTCTGGAAATACACAAGCAAATTCCCGAAATCAAGGCAGTATTTGATCCCGCAAATTTTGTGCAATGCCATGTAGATACGATGGAGGCGTGGGAACTTTTAAAGGAATACGTGCATTATATACACATTAAGGATGCCCTGGAAGATGGGTTTGTGGTGCCTTCCGGTAAAGGAATTGGGAATGTGCAAAAGATTGCCAAAGACTTTATGGCTCGTGGGGGCAAGGAATTTACCATCGAACCCCATTTAAAGGTATTCAGCGGCTTTGAGGAGCTGGAGCAGGGTGAAAAGTTTAAGGCTCATTGTGAATTTGCAAGCAATGATATGGCATTTGATGTCGCCTGTGAGAGCTTTAAGAGTCTTTTATAAGGACCAGACCTTTGACCAAAAAATGGCGGTGATCGGCGAGGGCAATATCAACTTTGATCGAGTCTTTATGAGTGCCCAGCGGGCAGGCACTCAATATATGCTGGTGGAGCAAGACGATTGCAACGGAGAAAATCCCTTTGCCTGCTTGAAACGCAGTTATGAATTTTTAAAATCCAGGGGGTTTGAATAATGGAAAAAATCAAATTAGGAATTATTGGTATTGGTAATATGGGTTCTGCACATGCAAAAAATATTACACAAGGCAAGTGCCACGAGATTGAAATTACCGCAATTGCAGATATTGACCCAAAACGAATAGAATGGGCAAAGCAGCAGGGTTATGGTGAAAGCGTGGTTTATTTTGATGATGCTATATCAATGCTTGAAAGCGGACTAATAGACGCCTGCTTGATTGCTGTACCTCATTATGATCATCCTTCCCTTGCGATAGAATGTATGAAACGTTCCATCCACGTAATGCTGGAAAAACCGGCGGGGGTTTATACAAAACAAGTGCTTGAAATGAATGCCGAAGCCGAAAAGCATCCCGAAGTTGTATTCGGAATGATGTTCAATCAACGCACTAACCCCGTTTATAGAAAACTTAGAGAATTAGTACATTCCGGCAAATACGGCGAAATTCGCCGCACCAACTGGTTGATCACCACCTGGTATCGCCCTCAGGCGTATTATAATTCCGGCGGCTGGAGGGCTACTTGGTCCGGGGAAGGCGGTGGCGTTTTACTTAATCAATGCCCTCATCAGCTGGATTTGTGGCAATGGATTTGTGGAATGCCCGTAAAGGTTGATGCCCATCTTCATTACGGAAAATGGCACGATATCGAAGTAGAAGACGATGTTACTGCCTATGTTGAATATGAAAACGGCGCAAGCGGTGTGTTTATTACCTCTACAGGCGATGCATGCGGCACCAACCGTTTTGAAATTCAAATGGATAAGGCAAAGTTTGTTGTAGAAAACGATGTTCTTACGGTGTGTGAATATGAAATGGCCGAGCAAGAGTTTTCAAAAACAAATACCAAGCCGTTTGGTAATGTCAACTCCAAAACATTTAAGGTAGAAATCGACGAGGAAAATCCTGCGCATGTTGGTGTCTTAAATGCATGGGCAGATGCTATTTTGCATGGTGGCAAGCTGGTTGCCGACGGTCGTGAGGGTATCAATGGTCTTTCCTTATCAAATGCGATGCATTTATCTTCTTTCTTGGATAAAGAAATCATACTTCCTTTGGATGATGAACTCTATTATGACGAGCTTAAAAAGCGGATTGCTACTTCTAAGAAAAAGGAAACAATATCCGGTGGATTCGCTGATGCTTCTGATGTAATGGGTAGTACCAAATCATAATAAAAATTATAAATTTGCATCATGGCATCTAAATGGTTCGTAACAGCCAAGTAAAACGCCTCGCACTTTTGTGCGGGGCGTTTTGCTTTGTGCGAGGGGGTAGTAAGCATAAACATAGTGTCTTGCATACGCAAGACACGGTGGTGGCAAACTTTTTCGGTCTTGCCGCAGGCAAGATGACGGCTGTTTAAGCCGTCAAGAAAAATTTGCCGACTTCGGCATCAGCCGAACGTCGCCGACGCACACCCTCTCCCACCAAGTGTTGTGGTCTATTTAGATGCCACACAGAACAGCCTTGAGAAATCAAGGCTTTTCTTAATTTTACCCCTATTTTTTAAGTTGCAATTTCATAGTTGCTAACGACCTACAAGGGGGATTCGAACCACCGGAAGTGTGATGCACTTGTTTGATTTATAGTTTTATGCTATACACAAATGACTATTAATAAAAATTGTAAAAAACTTTTTGGTTTCGAATTGACTTGCTATGTCAACCACCTGTATAATTAGTTTGTTGAAAAACACATATGCGGAGGGTTTTGAAACGAACGGCTTGAAAAAGGTTAGAACTATTTGTAATTTTTCTTCATGTGATTTTGCAAATGCTTTAGGCGTCACTCGCCAAATGATAAGCGCTTGGGAAAATGGCACAAAAAGCATTCCCAAACAACAAAGAAAGCATTACTTGATAGGATCGACCATATTGTTCAACAAACCGACTCGCCATTTTTGGTTGATAAAATCGCAGTCATTATTAAGTGCTCTTGCTCTCATAATATATGGCCTGTACCTCATTTTACGCAATCCTTTTAAGTATAAGGAGTTTTAATATGAAAAATGCAAAAAATAAAATGGAATTAATTATTCATCCTCATGAACTTACCGATCGCTGGATAGCTCTTGCAAAAGAACTCAAGCTCGACAGGGTCAGCATACATCCTATTGGCGGCATGAACGCACATGAAACATTGCAAGAATTACTTAAAACTCTTAAAGATGAAAATTTCCGTGCCCAAATTGACAAGCTCACAAACAGTGGTATAGAAATAGGTTATGAGTTTCACGCTCTCAGTTATCTACTGCCGAGAGAATTGTTTTCAGAGAATCCCGAATACTTCCGCCAAGATACCACCGGTAAAAGAACAACTCACGGCAATTTTTGTTTTTCTAATCCACAAGCACGCAAAATTATATGTATAAATGCTATAAAGTTAGCTAAAGAGTTGTATGGAAGTTGCAATGAATATTATTTTTGGTTAGATGACGCGATGCACCTCGCATGTAACTGTGACGAATGCAAGAAGCATTCGTTTGCACACCATCAGCTTAACCTTATGAACGAAATTGTTACTGAATTGCAAAAAGAAATCCCCGATGCGAAAATATGTTATCTTGCCTATTACGAAGGTGTTGCCATCCCAGAAGATATTTCACCGAAAAATGGTGTATTTCTTGAATATGCACCATTTGAACGTTATATAAAACCTGAAACATTTGCTTTTGAAGGTGAATACTTAGAACTCGTTAAAAAAATAATAAAATTTTTCGGCACGAAAAATTCAAAAATTCTTGAATATTGGTACGATAACTCAATTTACTACCGCCGTGCAGGCAATAAGCTTGTTCCGTTTACTCCAAATAATGAGCAAATTAAAGCAGACCTTGAATTTTATAAAGATTTAGGTTTTGAAACCTTTTCTTCATTTGCATGTAATCTTTGCGATGAATATGCTCAACTTTTTGGCGAACCTGATTTTTCTGCAATTAAAAACAGAAAAATATAATATTATTTATTGACGTACATATTGCAATTTCAATAATCGCTACTGTTTTAATTTTTGTTTCAATTTTTCTTTGGTTTCTTGTTCTTAAAAGAATGAAATTCAAAAAATAATAGTGGCATCTAAATGGTTCGTAACAGCCAAGTAAAACGCCTCGCACTTTTGTGCGGGGCGTTTTGCTTTGTGCGAGGGGGTAGTAAGCAGAAACATAGTGTCTTGCATACGCAAGACACGGTGGTTGCAAACTTTTTCGGTCTTGCCGTAGGGAAGATGACAGCTGTTTAAGCCGTCAAGAAAAATTTGCCGACTTCGGCGTTAGCCGAACGTCGCCGTATCACACCCTCTCCCACCAGAAAAAGACCCGATGCTTTGCATCAGGTCTTTTTCAATGAAATTCGTTCTTTGCGGAACGAGTGAAATATCTTCGATATGAAATATTTGCTTCGCAAATGTGAAATATGCCTATGGCATATGAAAGAACGAATTTTATTTCACTTGATGCGACAGCATCAAATTTCACAATTTACGAAGTGAATTATTTCACCGTGAGCGCAAGCGAACGATTTCACTAAAATCTCCATCAAGGTGGATTCGAACCATCATAACGATTGCTTATGTCAAAGTTGTTGAATTTTCAGTGTTTGTGTGGTATGGTTGACGTATACAGTTTTTTGCATCGCAAAAGTGTCTTTTCAAGAACGTGTTTTTATTTGAAGCTATTTTATATTATAAAAGTTATTTAGTGGTGAATTTTATGAATTCTATTGAAATTATTGCTCAAATCATTGGCATTATCGCAATGACATTTAATATATTGTCCTATCAAGGTAAACGGCAAAGAACGGTAATTGCTTTACAACTGTTCGGTGCTGCACTTTTCTCGGTAAATTATTTACTTCTTGGTGCTACAATTGGGGGAATCCTTAATATATTAGGCACCATTCGTGCTGTTATATTCTTTTTTAAAGATAAGTTTAAAGCCGATAGAATTCCTTGGCTTTTAGCATTTGCCGCCTCATACATTTTAGTATACATTTTGAATTTTACTGTATTTAAAAAAGAGCCAACAGTATTTAATTTAATCGTAGAGTTCTTGCCTGTTATCGGTATGCTGGCACTCAATATCGGTTTTATGCTTAAAAGTTCAGCCGACATCAGAAAGTGCGGACTTGTCGGCTCTCCGGCATGGCTTATATATAATATTGTAGCAGGATCTTGGGGAGCGATTATTTGTGAAGCATTCACCTTGATTTCCATTTTTGTCGGGATGCTCCGTCATGATAAAAATCCTATCAAAGACAAATAATTATATAGCATACAGTTCATAATAACCAAAACAATGAGCACCGCCTTTGCGGTGCTCATTGTTTTTATTTTTCTTGATACGAACCCTCGTCACCGAAAAAGTCGGATAGGGTTTTTAGATACCGCTTGGGGTCTTTCGGGTAGGACAGTCCGTGACCGGCGCCGGGAATGGTGATGAGTTGTTTTCGGGTGGGGCAGGCGTTGAAATTTACCCGGCTCATCTCACACGGCACGAAATCATCCTCTTCGCCGTGGAAAAAGATAACGGGAACGGTGCAGGTTTTCAGCGCCTCCTCGGGAGAAAATTCCTCCGGGTCAAACCCGCCGTATACTTTTGCCCCGAGTTTCACAAAGAAGTAGCCAAGGGTCACCGGGAGCTTTAGCTGTTTGATGACCGTTTGGATGATATCCCGGGCGCTGTTATATCCGCAGTCGGCGAGCGCACCGATGACGTTTTTAGGGAGCGGCTGTCCCGCCGCGATCAGTACGGTGGAGGCACCCATAGAGATGCCGGCGATGAGGATCTTGACGTCATCCCCGAAATGCTTAATCATAAAATCGATCCAGGAAAGGCAGTCGCGGTGTTCCCGAACCCCGAAGGTGATGACCCTCCCTTCGCTTTTGCCGGCGCACCGCTGATCCACCACCAAAGCGCTTCGTTTGAGCTGAAAACACCGCTGAACGCCGCCGGCGAGATCCCGTTCGGCACTGCCGCGGTAGCCGTGGAACATCAGTTCAATCGGCGCGCCCTTTTCGTATTCATAATAGTTGCCGTACAACTTCAATCCGTCAAATGAGGTGATCGAAAACTCCTCGTGCGGCATCGCGCGGGTCTCCTCCGCCCAGCGGTGGATCGCTTCCCGGAACGCACCGTACACTTCCCCTTCGGGTAAGCCCGGCACCTCTACCTTTTCGGAATTACGCCGCGGCACGTAAAATGCGATCCGAAAACAGATATAAGCCATGATAAAAACGGCGATAAGCAAAAAGCTCAGCACCCCGAGAATTACCAAAAAGACTTCCATATCATCATCTCCGAAAAAAGTATATCATTAAACAGTGCCGGTTTTCAAGTCCCTGTCGGAAAGGGATCGTTTTGGTCACAGTTGCCCGAATTTTCTTTCACGGCAAAGGTTGTCACCGATTGAAATGTATGATAAAATAAAGAGAAATAGGAAAGGCAGGGGACGATGGTGGGCATGAAGCAATTTTGGAGCGATCTGAAAACCTTACAATGGAAGAATTTTTTGGTGCTGTTTCTCGCCGGTTGTGTCAACGCGTTTGGCGTGACCGTCTTTCTGGCGCCGGTGAAGCTGTATGACAGCGGTATTTCCGGCACCTCCATTCTGCTGTCCCAGATCACCCCGGAATATATGACCCTGTCCTTGTTTTTGCTGATCTTGAACGTCCCCTTATTTATTTTGGGACTCAAAAAGCAGGGGGCGGCATTTACCGTCTATTCTATTTTTACGGTGGCGGTGTATTCCTTTGCTTCCTGGCTCATCACCGACATTCTCCCGATCGACGTCAGTATTGCTTCTCCGCTCGCCGGCGAGGATCTGCTGCTGTGTGCTTTATTTGGCGGTATGATCTCGGGGGTGGGCAGCGGCCTTACCATTCGGTACGGCGGCGCGATCGACGGCGTGGAGGTTATGGCGGTGATTTTCGCCAAGCGGCTGAATATCACGGTGGGCACCTTTGTTATGGTGTATAACGTGATACTGTATATCGTCTGCGGATTTGTGATGCATAGCTGGATCTTACCGCTTTATTCGATCGTCACCTACGCCGCCGGGCTGAAAACGATCGACTTTATCGTGGAGGGCTTTGACCGTTCCAAAGAGGTGATGATCGTCACCGATAAGCCGGACGAGGTGGGGCAGGCGCTGATGACCGCGTTTGAATGCGGCACCACCATGATTGGGGCGAAAGGCGGCTATTCTCAAACCGACAAAACGGTGGTCTATTTTGTGGTGAACCGTTTCCAGATCGCCAAAATGCGGAACATCATACATTCCATTGATCCGAACGCCTTTGTGACCATTAGTGAGGTAGCAGACGTATTTATGAAAAACGATTGAAAAGGGAAGTTGTTATGAAAACGTCTACTGAGATCCGCTCGATCGCCTGGCTGGTCGGTGAGGAAAAAGCGGTGGAATACGTGGCGCGTGCCGGGTTTGATGCCTGGGATTTCACTATGCAGGAAATGTGTCATTTCGACCGGGTTACCCGCTGTTTTCTCAAAAGCGATCATCCTACCGCCGGTCCGGATTATCTTCCCTTTGCCCGGAAGTTAAAACAGATCGGGCAGGATCACGGCATTATGTGTAACCAATCTCATGCACCGTTCCCGGTGAGCATCCCGGAGATAAGAGATCATTTAAAACGGGCGATCGAATGTACCGCCGAAGCGGGCGGGAGAATTTGTGTGATTCACCCGGATAATAACGCGACCCCTGAAAAGAACGCCGAAATGTACCGGGAGCTGCTCCCCTTTGCCAAACAGCACGGGGTGAAGCTTGCCACCGAAAATATGTGGAACTGGGACAAAACGGTGGACCGGTGTAAGCCGGCCGCCTGCGCCACCCCTGACAGCTTTTGCCGGCATATCGATCTTGTGGGGGATGAAGATATGGTGGCGTGTCTGGATATCGGGCACGCGGAAATGCGTGGCAATACCACCAACGCTTTGGAACTGATCCGGGCGCTGGGACCCCGGTTGCAGGCGGTGCATCTGCACGATAACGACCGCTGGCACGACCGTCACCAGATTCCTTTTTCGGGAGAGATCGATTTTTATGCGGTTCTCCGCGAACTGAAAGCGATCGAGTATCAGGGTGATCTTACGCTGGAAGCGTATGGTTATATGAAACAGCATACGGCGGATACCGCCTTTGATGGGGTTTTGGCGCTATGTGAATCGGTGAAAAAGCTGAAACATATCTTTGAAGGCATTGACGTATGATAGAATAAGAGGTGTTTTTATGGCGGAAACGTTACATACCATTCGCACCCGGCGGAGTACCAAACGATTCAAACCCGACCCGGTACCGGTGGAACTGATTAAACAGATCGCCGAAGCGGGTACCTATGCCGCGAGCGGTCTGGGGAAACAGTCTCCGATCATTTTGGCGGTCACCGATAAGGAGAAGAGGGACCAACTTTCCCGAATGAACGCGGCGGTGAAAAACGTAACCGACGATCTGTTTTACGGCGCACCGGCGGTGCTGGTGGTGCTGGCGGATAAAACGGTGCCGACCTATGTCTATGACGGCAGTTTGGTTATGGGCAATATGATGCTCGCCGCCGAGGCGCTGGGACTGGGGCATTGCTGGATTCATCGGGCAAAAGAGGAGTTTCAAACAAAAGAAGGGAAAGCGTTTTTAGAGGCGCTTGGCATTACCGGCGACTACGAAGGCATCGGGCATCTGGTGCTCGGCTACCCGGACGGGGAGAAACGACCGGAACAACCGAGAAAAGAAAACTATATTTATTACGTGTAAAAAAACCGTGTCGGATTATCCGACACGGTTTTTTTGTTATTTCAACATTCGGAGAGCGTTTAAGATCGCCAGTACCGATACGCCGACGTCGGCAAATACCGCCGCCCACATACCGACCAAACCGCAGGCGCTTAAGATCAGCACCGCTACCTTGATGCCGATCGCAAACACGATGTTTTGCCGTACGATCCGCATGGTCTTTCTGGCAATACCGATCACGGTGGCAACCCGGCTGACTTCATCGGTCATAATCACGATATCGGCGGCCTCGATCGCGGCATCCGCACCGAGCCCGCCCATAGCGATCCCGACGTCTGCCCGGGCCAATACCGGCGCATCGTTGATGCCGTCTCCGACGAATACCACCCGACCGCCGGGTGGGGTGGTTTTGAAAATACCTTCTAAATGTTCCAGTTTATCGGTGGGGAGCAGTTCTGCATAGACGGTATCAATGCCAACCGTATCCGCTACCGCCCGGGCGGTGGGGAGGGCATCGCCGGTCAGCATGACGGTGCGGCGCACCCTCATCTTTTTCAAACGGCTGATCGCATCAATCGCTTCCGGCTTGATGACGTCGGCAATCCGGATATGCCCGGCAAACCGACCGCCAACCGCCACGTATACGATGGTGCCTATCCCTTCGGCCGAAGGGACAACCAATCCCGCTTTTTGGAGGTGCTTTTCGTTGCCGATCAGCACCTGTTTGCCGGAAACGGTGGCGGTAATGCCAAATCCGGCGGTTTCGGTGATATCGGTCACCGTACTCGGATCGACCGGCAAGAGGGCAGCGGAGAGCAGTGCTTTTGCGATCGGATGAGAGGAAAAGCATTCCGCCGAAGCGGTGAAATGCAGCAATTCCTCTTTGGTCATCCCGACAGGGCATACCTCCTGCACCGCGAATTCCCCTTTGGTGAGGGTGCCGGTTTTATCCATCATCACCGAGTCGGTTTTTGCCAGCGCTTCCAGGAAGTTGCCGCCTTTCACCAAAATTCCCTTTTTAGAAGCGCCGCCGATGCCGCCGAAAAAGGTTAACGGCACCGAGATGACCAGCGCACAGGGACAGGACACCACCAGAAAATTCAGCGCCCGCCCGATCCAGTCGGAAAACGCTTGTCCGGGGATGAGTAACGGCGGCAGTACTGCTAACAGTACCGCCGCACCGACCACCACCGGGGTATAGACGGCGGCGAAGCGGGAGATAAAGGTTTCGTGTTTGGCTTTTTGTCCGGCGGCGTTTTCCACGAGATCCAAAATTTTGCTGACGGTGGATTCGCCAAAGGGCTTGGTGACCCGAATGGTGAGCACACCGTCCAGG
Organism: Clostridia bacterium; assembly: GCA_017442265.1. GTDB lineage: Bacteria > Bacillota > Clostridia > Oscillospirales > Acutalibacteraceae > URNF01. Next base: position 92,002 of record JAFSAC010000016.1, read on the forward strand.
TTGATACAGCCGCTGATGACGTCGTCCCCGACCTGCACCTGCCGTGGCATCGGCTCGCCGGTAAGCGCTTTGGTATCCAGTGCCGCCGTTCCGGCGGTAACCACCCCGTCTAAGGGGATCTTTTCACCGGGCTGTACCCGGATGAGATCGCCGATCTCGATTTGTTCGGGGTCTACCTCTTGTTCCACACCGTCCCGGTATAACCGGGCCCAGTCCGGGCGGATATCCATAAGCTCGGCGATCGAACGGCGGGATTTATCCACCGCGTAATGCTCAAACCTTTCGCCGATCTGGTAAAACAGCATCACCGCCGCCGCTTCGGGAAATTCCCTGATCGCAAACGCACCGAGGGTGGCAACACACATCAAAAAGTTTTCATCGAAAATATGTCCACGGCGGATATTTTTTGCCGCCTTGAGCAGCACCTTGCCACCAATCAGCAGGTAGGACACGGTGCACAGCACCGGGGACAGCCATACCGTTCTCCCGTGCAAAATCAAGCCGGGAATAAAGAGAAGAATCGAGACGATCAGGGGAGTCAGTTTCTTTTTCATAGCGGTTACGCCTTTCCCAGTTCGGCATCCGGTTGTTCCTTGTGGGTGACACGCGCCACCTCCGCGAGCACCGCATCAAAGCGGTCCTCCTCCGCTTCCAAAATCAGCTTGGAGGTAAAGAAGTTAAGAGAAAGGGAAGTAACCCCGTCGATTTTTTGCAGTTTTCGTTCTAATTTCGCCGCACAGTTGGCGCAATCAATGCCGGTGATACGAAAGGACTGTTTCATTATGCTTCCTCCTTGATATGCTCCAGTCCGGCCTCTAAAATTTGTCGGACGTGGTGGTCAGCGAGCGTATAAAATACCGTTTTTCCCTCTCGCCGGCATTTGACGAGATTGGCCCGGCGCAGGGTTCCCAACTGGTGGGACACCGCCGACTTGGTCATAGAGAGGACGCTGGCGATGTCGCATACGCATAATTCCTCTTGATCCAACGCCCAGAGAATCCGCAGACGGGTGTTATCGCCCAGCACCTTGAAAAAGGCGGTCACCTGCGCAAAATCCGGGTCTTGAAGCATTTTCTTTTGCACCGACTCCACCTTTTCGTGGTGAATGATCGGGCAATCACAACTATATTCATGTTTTGGCATACGATCCCTCCTGAAAACAGTTGAGTGATTGTTCAACTGTATTATAGTTGAACAATCACTCAACTGTCAAGTGTTTTTTAGAAAAAAACAACCCCTCACCTAAAAGGTGAGGGGGCATGTAAAAATTATTCTTCCGGCTGTTCCCAGTTGTGCCAGACGTTTTGCACGTCGTCGTTGTCTTCCAGCAGGTCAAGCAGCTTTTCCATTTTCTCGGCCGCCGCCGGATCGTCAATCTGGTTATACACGTCCGGGACCATTTCGATTTCCGCCGACACGAAGGAGTAGCCCTTGGCTTCCAGGTCGTCACGAACCGCCGAGAAATCGTCCGGTTCGGTTAAGATTTCGAACACGTCGCCGTCGAGGTTAAAGTCGGAAGCGCCGGCTTCCAGCGCGTGTTCCATAACCGCGTCCTCGTTCAGGCCTTCCGCTTCGATCGCGAGAACGCCCTTGCGGTTAAACAGGAAGGACACACAGCCGGTCTGTCCCATATTGCCGCCGCATTTATCAAAATAGTGGCGCATTTCGCCGGCGGTACGGTTGCGGTTGTCGGTCAGCGTTTCGACGATCACAGCGATGCCGCTCGGGCCGTAGCCCTCGTACTGCAACGCTTCATACGAATCGGCATTCGCGTCTCCTGCCGCCTTTTTGATGATGCGGTCGATGTTATCGTTGGGAACGTTGTTGGCTTTCGCTTTGGCGATCGCATCCTTGAGCTTGGAGTTGGCGCTCGGGTCGGCACTGCCGCCCTCTTTGACCGCCACCGCGATCTCACGGCCCATTTTGGTGAAGATCTTCGCCTTCTGGCCGTCGGTTTTTTCTTTTTTACGTTTGATGTTATTCCATTTGGAATGTCCGGACATAGTTAAAACTCCTTTTATAAACGCGATACGCCTATTTTAGCACATTCGACCGATCGTTGCAAGATTTCGGCGCATATTTTGCGGAGAAAATCACGGTGACGATCAACAAAACGAGGGTAATCGCAAACACCCAAAGGGTGACGTTAAGCAGTGAACCGGTCATATACGTGTATAGGGTGAGAAGGTACCGTCTGAGCAATCCGTCCGCCAGACTTAACCGCTCGGGCAGGGAATACAGGTATACAAAGACGGTAGGAACAAACAGCACCGAGGCGGTGATAAAGCAGGTACCGGCTATTTTCCGCAGACCGGCAATCATATTCTTGCGGTGGAGCCAAAGGAGTCCTGCCACACAAAGCACAAACAGTATCAGCGCCGGGAAACGAAGCCGTCCCACCAGCGCGATAGCCCGGTAAACGGGCGCCAGCTTAGTTGAGGTGGATTGGCTGAACAGTTTGTTGAGAATGGATTGCGGGAAGAAATTCAAGGTGCCGGTAACCACCGCCACCAATTCTTCATACGCATCCAGCCGGTCGGCGGTCAACTGTTCTATATCGCCGCCGTAATGCTCTTCGGTAATGGTGTCGCACACCAGTTGATACAGTTCATCCGAAAGGTATTCGATTTTCTGCGGTGATTTTCCTCCGGCTAAAAACTGGCGGGTGATCGCACTGGTGTAGGGGGCGAGCATCTCTTGGATCTCATCCGGAGAGAGAATGGCGAAAACCTTCTCTGGCGGGATATCGATGACACTTTGCAGGGCGTGAATTTCGTTTTCGATCTCCTCTACTGCAGAACCGTAAAATCCGGTTTCCAGCAGCCGGAAGTCCACCCGGCTGACCGAAAACATCAGCGACAGTGCGGTACTTAAGGTGAAGGTGAGTACCGCCATCACCAGCAGGATCGACAATAACACCCGGAAAACCGATTTGGTTGTTTGTTTTTTATTCATCTGAAATCCGCCCCCGATACTTTACTGCAGCGCACGCCGATCCGTTGCCGCCGGTAGCTTACCGCCCGCGGATAGCAGGTGTAGAGCAGAAGCTGTTCCGTTTCGGTGGAATCCCGGATGATATGGTCGTCGGTGGGCTCAAACAGAAAAATTTCCTCTACCCGATAGACGTATTCGCCGTAAATGGTGTTGACCCGCACGGTATACCCCACCTGCATATCCTCCAGACAACGGAATGCCTGGGTCACGTGAGCGGACAGCACGATCTTGCCGCCTTCTCCGCAGAAGCGGGAGCCATAGTATTTGCCGACACCCTTTTTCAGAATGTCGTTGGAGTCGCCGACGTAAACCTTGGCGCCGTTAATGGAAGCATCCGGCAGTTCGTCCACCGCCAGGGTTGCCCAACGGTCACCCCAGGTCATTTTCGGAAGCGCCGAGATCGGCAGCAGATCGCCGGATAGCTGTACCTGTTCCAACTCGGAGTCATCCTCTTCGCCGTTTAGTCCCGGTGCATTAAAAAGACCGACAAGATAGGAGTTTTCCAAAGCGGAGCGGGCGATAGACAGCCCACAATAGGAAAAGCAGACGATCGCAAAAAAGGTCAAAAGATAAGGTAAGCCAAGCAGAAAGATCTGCTTGGCTGTACCTGTCTTTTTCAGTTGGTTGTTACTCATTTCGCCGCGCCGGTCGCCTTCCGACGAGCCACTACCGCACCGGCGAGCAGGCCACAGCCGAGCACCGCGATCAGGGCGAACAGTACGGTCTGATCCGCGCCGGTCTTCTTCACCGCGTCACCGTCGAAGCTGTAAACCACCTTGTTATTCTTGTCATACAGGGTGATGACAAGGTCGTCCTTGTGCTTGGGAGATTTACTGTCGGTGAAGGTGTAGGTGTACTCCATCACGTCCGCCGCTTCTTTTACCAGAGCCATAACCGCTTTCATTTCGTCGGCGGTGTACTCGGAAGCGGAGCCGCCCTTGTCGGTGAGCTTCAGCGCGACAAACTTGTCAGCGATGACCGACAGTTTATCCAGCTGCTCGGGGGTGGCATCGATGGTGCGGGCGAGGTTTTTAACGTCGCCTTCGATATACTTGTAGATCGGGGAAGCGCTAATTTTTTCAATGAGGGCTTCCTCGGTGGTGGCGGCGCTGGCGCTGAACGCACCGGCAAACACGCCGAGCATCATAATAATGGAAAGAAGCAAAACAGTGATCTTTTTCATGATCTTCGCATCCTTTACTAATATATTTACTTTATCGTATCACGAAAGAATCAAAAATACAAGTGGTTTTTGAAAATATTTTCGCGATCAATAGATAACGGTTTGACCGTTTACATAATTATTGAACTGGGTGATCGCATTTTCCACGTCGGCGGCACGAACCTGATAGGTTTCGCCGTTGTTGATGACCGCTGCATATAAGCTGCCGGACAGCTGATAGAATTTTGCCGAGAATACCGGTTTCTGTTCTCCCGTTTTGGTCAGCGAGAGGGAGAACCGCTCCGGCGCATTGCCGATATCCTTCGAAAGACTGCTATGCCAGTCGATGTCCATAAACACGTTCATCAGGTACCGGAAATTCATGGTGTCGTAGGTTTTGCCGTCGGCGGTCACCGTCATATTGGTCTTGGTGCTGGTATCTTCCGGGTTATGGGTCAGGGTAAAGACGGTGGTTTTCCCCGAAACCCCGATCTCCACCTTTTGAAGCTCGGTGATGTTTTCGAGGAACAGGGTGGAAGCGGCGAGATCGTTGAATTTCAAGGTTGCAAACGGTAACGAGCCCTCCGCTACCAGGTACACGATCGGCCGATCGTCGATCATCACGTAGTAAGAACTCCCCACCTTATTGCCCAACCGAACGGTATGGGGGGTCAGCTTGCTGTAGGTGGTGACCGTATCGTTGGTGCCCGAACCGCCTTCCACCGGGGTGTTGGAGCGCACCGCCAGGGTGAATTCCGCCACCGAATAAGGGTCTTTCAGCCCAAATTCGGACAACTGTGCGGCAGTCGGCCGTACCGCGGCGACACTCAGCGCATTCAGAGAGGTGAAGGCGGCGAGGTCGGAGGTATGGACGGAGCTCACCCCTTTGGTGTACGGCTTGGTCATAATATAGGTATAGTACAGATACTTATCGTTATCCTCCGAGGTGACCAGCCGGAAGGAAAATTCATTTCCGGCACGCACTCGTCCGCTGAGCGCCATATCCCGCAGAACCACCTCCGACGAAGAGGAGTTGTCGGCGGTCGGGCCGGTAAAGACGGTGGTGCTGATATACTCCAGCGGTTTTAATAGCATCGTTTCAGCGTTTGCTACCGGGAGGATGTAGGTTTTTTTGGTTCCCTTTTCCCGGAAATAGTACCCGGTGCCGTCTGGCACCTTTGCGCCCACCTCAAAGGAGTAGGTCGAGTTGTCGAGATAGGATACCGTGCCGGTAACGGTCGGCTTGTCAAAGCCAAATTCGGTATCTTGATCCAATTCGCCCATATCCCGGGTCGCGGTAAAGGCAGAGAGCACCGCCACGATATCGGCGGTATTCAGTTCGTCTACCGGAAAATCCTCGTATCCCTTGACAAACAGTTCGCCGTCCATCTTCACAAACTCCACCTTCGTATTATCCGAATGGGTAAGCACGGCGTTGGAGATGACCACCTCTTCCGTTTCAGAGGTCTTGTCCAGAATGGTGATACTCGGGGTGGTGGGATCGGTGAACGGGTTTTCCGGCTCATCCGCCGGAAACACGAAGATCAGCAGTATAATGAGGGTCGCCAGTACAACAAAAGCGCCGATCAGTGAGAAAAGCAGGACCTTCTTTTTCTTTTTCGGAGAGAGGGAGACGTCCTCGCGGCTCCGGGCTTTCGGCTCGGCAAAAGCGGCAAAGGGGTCCACGTCGGTTATCTTTTCCTCTTCCGGCAGATTATTCAGCTCATCCCGGCTCATAAGTGCCTCCTTTTCAGGAACACGAAGAGACCGATCAGCAGTAAGATAAGCGGTAAGAGAATGGTGAAGAGTACCAGACCGACCCAGAGCTGGGTGGTGGTCGCAAAGCTGATGGTTTCCTCCTCCATCGATTTGGAAGAAATGTTGATGAGATCGTCCGCACCGGAAAGGGCGGTCATCACGTCAAGGTACAGGTTTTCATTCTCCACGGTGGTCATGGTGGTGAGCGAGTCGTCCATAGAATACGCACTGCCGCACACGATCACCCGGGTGAGGGTCTCGGTCTGCAGGGTGTTCTGGAAGCCGTGCTTCACCGATGCTGCCATACCGACAACGGTGCCGTCGTATTCCTGTGCCGTCGGATTGGTATTGTCCTTGGCATCCTTTAGCGACACCAGTTTTGCCGAATCCGCAAAGGTGACGAGATTGACGCTGTACTGGGTGCTGGTATCGGTTTTTTCTTCCCAATGCGGAATGATCTGGCGGGTGTTCACAAACAGCGCCTTGCCGTCCCCGACCCCGTTTTTGGTGAACTCGGTTGCCGGGATGTCCGCAAAGTGGAAGTAAGGGTTGTAGGAATATACCCGGTTCATATCGGTTTCGGACACGATATTATCGGTCACTTCCAGTCCGTATTCCACCGACAGGAACTCGTACAGGTTGGGGCAATCGGCGGTCGGGTGGGCAAGCACCAAGAGATTCCGCCCTTCCTTGCCGTCGTTGTGCAGCCACTCGCGAAGCCGCTTTATGCTCTCATCCGAATAGTCGGTGGAGGGAGCGGGGATAATGGCGCACAGGGTGTTTTTGTTAATTTCCGCCGAGCGGGTCAGGTCCACCTGTTCGATCTCATAGCCGTTGAGGTCGTAGATGCTGGTGAGGTTGTTCACCACCGAGCCGTCCTCCGAATGACCGGTAAAAATGGTCAAAACACGTTCGGTCTGGCTCTGCACCGTTTGAATCTGGCTGGCGAGCACCTTCTCCACGTCGGAGGTGGTGATCTCGTAGGTGTAAGAGTCGAAGGAGAAGAGATCATCCATTTTAATGGTTTCACAGCGGTCGCCGTTGATGAACAGAATGTCCATTTCCTCCACCGTTTCGCCCTTGTAGGCGGCGTATTGGTTCACCACGGTGGGGTTTAAGTTCATATCGATGAACTTAACCGACACCCGGTTATCCGAATAGGAGCTATAGAGTTTTAGCGCGTTATAAAACTCGGTGAAGATTTTGGTAAGCGGCTCGTATCCGCCGGTGTAGGATTGTGCGGCGCTGGACTGCGGATTGGAGAAGGCCTCCTCCGGCATAAACACCGCGATCTCAATGGGGGATTTGACCTTTTTCGCCACCTCGATGCTTTCCTCGCTTAAGGAGAAAGCGCCGTCGGAAGACAGGTCCACGGTGAACGGAAACCGCTCACCTAAAACGTAAAACACCAGGTTGAACATCAGGGTCAACACCACGACACCCACCGTGATGAGGGTGGCGGTGCGGCCGTGCCGCAGACGGCGCTTGACGTCTGCCGAGCGCATTCCCTGTTTTTTGAACAGGGAAAATTTTTCTTTTTTGGTCGTCTCCGGTTCAGCGGCGGCGACTTCGGTGGTTTCCACAGCCGTGTCAACCACTTCGTTCAGTTCTTCCGGCTGTTTGTTATCGGTATTCGGGGTATTGTTATTCATATCGCTTCCGCCTCCTCTCATTTCCATCTCTTCCGATCCAGCACCCGCACGGCGAGGAACAGGAACAACGCCTGCATGCTGAGGAAAAAGATGATGTTGTCATACCGGATAAGTCCGGAGGTGAAATTGGTGTACCGGGTGTTGACCGACAGGAAGGCAAGCACCTTGTTTAACCACTCGACCCCCTGAAAAACGCCGCCCACCTGATCCAACAGGATGAGTAAGAAGGAGATAGCGAAGGTGCCGATCGCCGCGATAAACTGGCTTTCGGTGAGGCAGGAGATGAGCAGACCGATCGCAATGACCATACCGCCCAGAAGGATAATGCCGAAGTAGTTACCGAAGATCACCAGCCATTCGGGGGTGGTTTTGGTAGCGATGATGATCGCAAACACCAGGGTGATCGCCATGCTCATCGCAAACAGTAGCAGCGCCGCCAAAAATTTACCGACCACCAAAGCGGTGAGACTGGTGGGAGCGGTGAACAGCGCTTGGTCGGTTTTTTGCCGTTTTTCATCGCTGAACAGCCGCATGGTGAGTACCGGCAGCACCAGCAGCATCACCACCGTATACAGACTGTTATACACGTAACTCAGCGACACTGCGCCGTAGGACATATTATACGCAAAGAAGGACCAGCCGGCAAAGAGGAACACCACCGCCAGCACGATGTAGCCGAGCGGGGAGGTAAAATACGAGCGAAGCTCTTTTTTGAAGATCGCACTCATTTTGCTTTCCCTCCTTTTTTACTCGCAAAGTTTTCGGACGTGAGGGACATAAAGATGTCCTCCAGCGACCGCTCCATAGAATGGGAGGAGAGGAGCGCAAAGCCCCGGTCGGACAGCCGTTTAAAGAGATCGTAACGGATATCCGCTCCCGCATTCAGTTCGATCGCGAAATCGGTGGTACCGGCCTCCCGGGAGGTGATCGCGGTCACCGTTTTCACCCCGTCGATGCCGTTGATGAGCTTTTCCACCTCAAACGCCGGGCCGGCGACCCGCACCATTAAGCGACGGTCGGAGGAATATTCCCGGATGAGGTTTTCGGTGGTATCGTCGGCGACGATCTTACCGCCGCTGATGATGACCAGCCGGTCACACACCGCTTCCACCTCCGGCAGAATGTGGGAGGAGAGGATAATGGTGTGCCGTTTGCCGAGCGCCTTGATGAGTGACCGGATCTCGATGATCTGGGACGGATCAAGACCGACGGTCGGTTCGTCCAGCACCAAAACCGGCGGATTGCCGATGAGCGCTTGCGCCATACCGACACGCTGACGGTAACCTTTGGATAGGTTTTTGATCAGCCGGCCGTACACGTTTTCGATCTTCATGATCTGGCAGATCTCTTTGATGTGCTGGGCGCGGGGCAGGGTGCATTTTTTCAGGTTGTACATAAAGTTTAAGTACTCCCGCACCGTCATATCCAGGTAAAGCGGCGGCAGCTCCGGCAGATAGCCGATGTTGGCCTTGGCGGCATTGGGGTCCTCCAGAATATCATAGCCGCTGATCTTTACCGATCCGTCGGACGAAGACAGATAACCGGTCAGGATATTCATGGTGGTGGATTTTCCGGCGCCGTTCGGGCCGAGAAAACCGAGGATCTCGCCTTCGTTTACGTGAAAGCTGATATGATCCACCGCACAATGTGCGCCATAATTTTTGGTTAGATTGTTAACCTCGATCATGGGTTTTTAGTCCTCCTGTTTTTAAATTTATACGCAATTCCATATTACAGGAAAAAGAGTACGAGTTTGTAAAGAGTGTGTAAAGATTACCGGATACGGTTCATGGTCAACCCGGTGATGAGCTTCGGATAGAAGTAGGTGGACTTCTGCGGCATCTTTTCTCCTGCGGCGGCCACCTCTCCGATTTCGGATACCCGGGTGGGATTGAGCAGGAAACAGGCGTTAGCCACCCCCGTCTTGACCGCCTCGATCGCCTCGTCAGCATCCCGGGTGTAGGACAGGTTGATCTGTTTTGCCATGTTCTCTTTGTCGATCTTTAATAATCGCTCCAAAATGAGGGTGTGCAGGACGGTGACGTCCAACTGACGGGATACCGGCGACAGATCGGGCAGCAGCTCATTCATCACCGCAACGTCCTTCAAGGTGAGAAGGGCAGTAACGCTTTCACTCACAAATCCGAACGCCTTCTGATGCGCGGCATACGCACGGTTTAGTCCCTCGTCCAGTTTTTCGATCGGCATTTTTTCTACCGTGAAATAATCGGCGCAGGCACAAAGCAGGTTTTCCGCCGAGAAATCGGACAGATCCCGGAGCATCCGGTGGGTGGGATATACCACCAGTCCCGGGTGGCTCATCTCCACCAGCATCATCATACAGTAATCGGCATCCGGGCAGGTCTCCCCCTGCTCCTGTAACCAGCGGCGGTAGTTGAGCGCCGTTTCATACCGATGATGTCCGTCGGCGATATACAGTTTTTTGTCCTCAAACGCTTTGGTAATAGCGGCGGTCTTTTCCGGATCGGTGACCGCCCACAGCCGGTGGGTCAGCCCCTCGTCGTCGGTAAACTCGCTCACGGGAGCATCTCCCTCTACCAGCCGCATCACGTCGTGAATGGGAGAATCCGGCTCCTCTGCCCGGTACAGCGAATAAATGTCGCTGAAATTACACCCGGTCGCCTGCATCAACTGCAGACGGTCGGCTTTGGCTTTGGAGAGGGTTTCCTCGTGCGGCAGAACCACCCCGTCGGAAAACTCCCGAAGCTGTACCCGGCCGACCAGTCCGGCAATATGCTTTTGCTCCCCGGCATCGGTGAAGGTGATATCATACACGTAAAAGGCGGGTGCTTCGTCCTCGGCCAAAATACCCTCTTTCAGCCAGTTTTTCAGCGTTTCTCCGGCGACCGTGTACGGATTTTCGCCGTCCCGCGGGAGTTCCAGCCGGATGATGTTATGAGGATTGGTACTCAGATACGCTTTTCGTTGCTCCTCCGAAATGATATCGTAGGGCGGGCAGGCGAGCGCTTTTAAGTCGCCGGCCTTTTCGGTGTACCGCAGGGCGCGGTAGGGAATCACGTGAGCCATAAAGCAGATCCTTTCTCTATCAATCGGTTTCGGTGGTATCGGTTTCTTCGGGGAGCTCAACGTTGCTCACCCGGAGGGTGACGGTGTCACCCATTAACAGCTCGGTGCCGGCCACCGGATCGGTGCCGTCTACGAGCCCTTTATCGAATTTGGACACGTTGACCGGGAGCGACTCTACGTTAAAGCCGAGTGCTTTGAGGTATTTGGTTGCATACTCCTCCGGCCATTCGGTCACGTTCGGCACGACCAGCTTTTCGGAACCGAGACTGATGACCACCCGAATGGTGGTTCCCGGCTCGGCGCTTTCTCCCGCTTTGGGTTCCTGGGAGAGAATGGTGCCGCGCTCCTGCTTTTCGTCGTACTTCATATACGAAATTTCCAGCTTAAATTCGCCGGCAATGGATTCGTTCTTTTTGGTGTAATAATCCTCCCCGAGCAGGTTCGGCACCGCAAATACGGTGGATGGATCGAGGTAGGTGGGGGCGGTGGTGGGTGCCGTTGTGGTGGTGACCGGCGGCAGATCGTCGGAGAGGTCCCCCTGCGGCTCTTTGCCGGGGAACAGAATGGTCAGCACGATACCGGCTAAAACAGCCAGTACCGCGAATACCGCGATCCCGATGTATAAAGGATAACGGCTCTTTTTCTTATCCTCAGGGGAGATCTCCGCTTCCTCCTGGTCCTCTAAAAGGGCATTGACCGCCGGCTCGGCAGACAGCGCCGCCCGCAGGTCCTCTACCGACCCTAAGCGTTTTTCCAGATCCGGTTGCAGTGCATTGAACAGCGCCATACCGACACTTTCCGGCAGTTCCTCCGCCACGTCTGCCGGCAGGAACAGGTCCTGTGAGCCACGTACCCGGCGAGGGGCTTCGGGCGGGGTGGTGCCGGTCAAGGTATAGAAAATGGTGGCGGCGAGCCCATATACGTCGGCCTGCGCCCCGCAGGTGCGCCCGGCAACGTACTGTTCCGGCGCCGAATACCCGGCGGAGAGGTGAGGTTTCAAGGGAGAGCCGGTGGTGCGGGCTTCCGGGATCGCAAAGCTGCGAAGCCGAAGCTTGCCGTCCGGGGCGACCAGAATGGTGTCCGGGCTGATCGCCAGGTGGTAGATACCGGCGCGGTGCAGGGTGGACACGGTGGTCATCAACTGCATAAACAGCGGGCGTACCTCAGTCCAGCTCATCCGTCCGCCACGGGTTTTGAGGGTCCGGGACAGCGAACGGCCTTCACAGTAATCGTAGATCGCGTATACGGTATCCTTCTCGGTGAAAATATCGTACAGCGGCAGGATAGAGGGCAGGTCCTTCATTTTGGCGATCGCCCGCACGTTGGCGTAAAAGCTGTCGCGGCAGGCATTAAAATCGTCCTCTTTGCCCTCTGCCGGCACCACCGTTCCGTCCTCTAACCGGCGGGACAGGGTCTCAGGAAAATATTCCCGGATGAATACCGGGCTTTTCAAAAGCAGATCGTAGCCGATGTAGATGCAGGCATCTCCGTAGGTGCCCAGCGCCCGCCCGACCAGATAATGCTCGGACAGTACCGTCTTAGCGGCGAGATACCCGGCGGGATTTTTGCGGTTGACTGGATAGTTACAGCGGGGGCAGGTCTCGTCCTTTTCGGTGAGCGGTTGCATACAGCTCAAACAGCGGTTGGTGTTTTCCATAATATAACGATCTCCTTTCAGCGATGCTCGGTCATTTGGCGCTCACGTTTTTGTTGCCGGATATCCTTGCCGACAAACAAAAGCGGTTCAAATGCGCCGGTGATGCGGGACACGATCTGATCTCCGTACCGATCCTGCAATCCTTCCTGGGTCAGGTTGGTGCTGATGACGGTGGGCAGACGGTCAAGCAAACGGGTGTTGATGATCGAATAGAGTGATGCGGTGCAAAAGCTGGTTTCAAACTCGGTTCCGAGATCGTCCAGCACCAGCAGATCACAGGTCATCGCCAGTTCCTCGGTGTTGCCGCTCTCCCGTCCGAAATGCTCCTTTTCCAGCATACTGAACAAACGTCCTGCCGGCTGATACATCACCTGATAGCCGGCCTCTGCCGCCGCTGAAGCAATGGCGAGCGACAGGTGGGTCTTCCCGGTGCCGGTCGGTCCGCGCAACAGCAAAGAGGGAACGGTCAGATCAAAATTCTCGGCGTACTGCCGGCAGAAATCAAATACCCGCCGCATCCTCTCCCGCGGGGACAGTCCGTGTCCCGTAGGGGTGTCGTCGTAGAAGGACAGGTCTAAATCCTCAAACCGGGCGGGGGTATCGGTCAATCCCTTGCAGATCTGCCGGGAGGATAATTCCTTCATCAGTTGGATCAGGCAGGAGCAGGTTTTTCCGTGATGATACCCGGTGTCGTGACAGAGCGCACAAACCGGCTTCGGCTCGAAATTCACCGCCGTTTCTCCGGCTTTTTGGAGAATCCCCGCCATTTCCTGCTGCAGGGCTTCATTTTCGGTCTGAATGGAGCGAACCGTTTCCCGGATATCGCCGCCGGCTAAAATCGCTTTGGATAATTTCATTCCGGTATCCGCCAGCGCTTGCTCGATCTCCAGCAGACGGGGATACTGCAGTACCATTCGTTGCCGCAGGGCATGTGCTTCGGCGAGCGCCTTTTCCCGGCGGCTTTCGAGCTTCTGCATTGCCTCTTCAAAGACAGCACGGCTGTAAGACATTCCGGTCACTCCTTTCTTGTTGTTAAGGTGGGGACGTAATCCTCCAGCATTTCTTCATAGCTTTTCAGATCCAACGAGCTTTTCTCGTTTTCGTCCCGTCGTTTTTGCCGCCGCTTCCCGGCGGCGGTCTGTTTTTCAAAGGTTTTGGCGGCGGCTACAGGATCGGTGATCCCTTCCTCGTGCCAGCCGGCCAGAATGGCGTTAGCGTAGGGGATGAGGGGTTTGGTGGTTTTCGCCGCCTGTTCGAGGGCTAAAGCAATCAATTCCTCCGGCAGATGCCACACGTATAACCAGGTGTGCGCCAGCCCCTTTTGCTGGAAGGTAAGCTCCCGTGCCTTACCGGTCAGCTTTTGCACCCGGGTGGCCGCATCGTCCAGCTGTTCCATAAAGAGAAGATGCTCTTCGGCGGCGGCGAGGGTGACGATCCCTTCGTCTGCCCAATTCAGCGCTACCTTTTCGATGTACCGCATATTCCCCTTTCCGCGGGCGACCGCATAGCCGACCACCATCATAATGACGGCGGCGGGGATGCCGGCGGTATCGTATAAATACAAAAGGGTCTCCATATTCCCGTGGGTGATCGGGCGACCGAGCCGGACCGACACGTCCGAAAGCAGGGAGGCAAACTCCCGGCTTTCCTTTTGCCGGCGGATGACGTCCTTCATCTGCGGACGGCTGACCGACGGAAGCGGGGTCGGTGTCTCTTCGGTCGTTTCGGTCACCGGTGCGGATACCGGCGGCTTTTGCTCCGGTATCACCCCGTCGGAAAGCAACACCTGGTTTTCGATCCAGTATTGCATCGCCTCTTTCACCGCCGCTTCCGGCTTTCTCACCGCTTTGGCGCAGGCGCCGGCATCAAAGGTGTCGGTATTCTGTGCGGCAAACCAAAGAAGCACTTTGAGCTGTAACGGACCGGCGAGGATCAGATGCCTTTCCGCGATTTCGGCGGGTAACACGCATACCCGGCTTAACAATTTTGAATTCCAGCAAAGGTTCATGCCCCCGCCTCCTTTATACATAAATATACACCATACATAATACCACCCTTTTTGTCTATGTGCAAGAGAAAAATGAGGGAGGGAAGCCCTCTTGTCGCTCATTTTACAATTTCGACACAATTCGTCCCGAAAAACGCGGTATGATGAGGGTGAACTTTTGAAAAACAGGTGGAATTTTTCGGAAAATCTGGTATAATCCTCTTAAAGGAGCAAATAGGGGGGATTGGTATGAGTGCCGGCATTTATATTCACGTGCCGTTTTGTGTATCCAAATGCCCGTACTGTGATTTTTATTCCCTCCCGCTCACCGAAGAGGAGGCGCTTTCCTCTTATATGCAGGCGCTCATCCGCTCGATGCAACCGTTTGCGGGGAATAAAGCAGACACCTTGTATTTCGGCGGCGGCACCCCGTCGTTGCTCGGCGGAAAGCGGATCGCCCGGCTGATCGATACCGCCCGGGAATACTTTTCCCTCCCGGACGATGCGGAGATCACCCTGGAAGCCAATCCCGCCGATGATTTGAAAGAGGTTTTTTCCGCTTTTGTGGCGGCGGGCGGTAACCGTTTGTCCCTCGGAATGCAAGCGTCCGACCCCGACCGGCTGAGTTCTCTCGGCCGACGGCATACCCCTTATCAGCTCGAACAGGCGGTGCGGGATGCCCATACCGCCGGGATTCATAATTTTTCGCTGGATATGATGCTCGCCACCCCCGGACAGGACCTGTCGGCGGTACAGCGGGACGTGGACACCTGTGTGGCGCTCGGCGCCTCTCACGTGTCGGCTTATCTGTTGAAAATCGAGCCGGGCACCCCGTTTTTTAACCGCCGGGACACCCTGTCTCTTCCGGATGAGGACCGGTCGGCGGAGCTGTACGAATATACGGTCAAAGCGCTGGAAAAAGCCGGGTTTTTGCAGTATGAAATTTCGAATTTTGCCCGCCCCGGTCGGGAAAGCCGGCATAATCTCAAATATTGGACCGGAGAGGAATACTACGGCTTCGGTCCGGCGGCCAGTTCCTTTTTCAGAGGACACCGGTATAGTTACCCTCGGGACCTGAACGGATTTTTGAACGGACAGACCATGCTTCCGGATGAGGATGGGGAGATCGTTTCGGGTGGGGAAGAGGAATACGCCATTTTCCGCTTGCGGTTGACCGCCGGACTGGAAAAATCCGCTTTTGAACAAAAATTTTCTCATCCGATCCCCGAAATTTGGCTTGAAAATGCCCGGCGGTTGCCCGGTCATCTGGTACAGGTCACTCCGAACGGCATAGCATTGACAACGGCGGGATTTTTGTTATCCAACGGGATCATTCAAAGAATTTTATTTGACAGATAAAGGAGGTTTTCCTATGGCGGCGCTGAAAATTATGGTGGTGGACGACGATAGCAACATTTGTGAACTGCTGCGGTTGTATCTGGAAAAGGAAGGGTATGAACCGCTGATCGAATATAACGGCGCTAAAGCGCTTCAGGATTTTGACACCTTACAGCCGGATCTTATTCTGCTGGACGTGATGATGCCTCAGCTGGACGGCTGGCAGGTGTGCCGGGAACTGCGTAAAAAATCGACGGTGCCGATCATTATGCTTACCGCTAAGGGGGAAGTATTTGATAAGGTGCTGGGGCTGGAGCTCGGGGCGGACGATTATATCGTGAAACCCTTTGAAGCCAAAGAGGTTATGGCGCGGATCAAAGCGGTGCTTCGCCGGAGCGGGGCCGCCGGACAGAAAAAGTATCGGGAAATTAAGTTTGACAAGCTTTCGATCAATATGGAAACCTTTGAGATGCGGGTGAACGGTAAGCCGGTGGATACCCCGCCGAAAGAAATGGAACTGATCTATCATTTAGCGAGCAACCCTAACCGGGTATACACCCGCGACCAACTGCTCGATGAGGTGTGGGGCTTTGAATATTACGGTGACAGCCGTACGGTGGACGTGCACGTTAAGCGCCTGCGCGAAAAACTGGACGGGGTATCCCCTCAATGGACCCTGAAAACGGTATGGGGCGTCGGCTACAAGTTCGAGGTCAAAGATCAGGTTGAAGGAGCTTAAGACCGTATGTTCAAAAGTATTTTTTCGAAATATTACACGGTCATCTCTTCCATTATCATTATCAGTTTTTTGGCGATGCAGGGGGCGCAGTTATTTTTATCCTCCCGCTACTGGCTGGATGAAAACCATGCGGTATTGCAGGAAAACGCCCATACCATTGCGGCGCACACCGCTGAAAACGTCCAGCCGGTGAAAACCCCCGACGGGGTGGTATACCCTATGGACAAGGCAGTGTTATCCCCCTTTATCCGGCTGTTATCGGTGACGCTGGATTGTACAGTGGTGATTGCGGATACGAGCGGCACGGTACAGCTGATGTGCAACAAAGAGGGGCGGGAGGTCCCGGTGAAATCCTCGGTGTCGCTGTCCGGCCTTGTGAACAAAGGGGAGGAATATTACGCTGTCGGCACCTTGAACGGTATTTACGACGAACGGCAGTACACCTCCGGCGTGCCGATCCGCCGAGGGGACACCCTCATCGGCTACGTGTTTGTATCCACTTCCGCTGAAGCGTTCGGACAGTATCTGCGGGATAACATCCGTATGGTGCTGCTGTCGGCGCTCGGGGTGCTGACCGTCACCTTTATTGCGTTGTATATTATGACCGATCGGCTGGTGCGCCCGCTCCGCAAAATGGCGGTGGCGACCAGAAAGTTTGCCGAATGGGATTTCAGTTACGTGATCCCGGTGTCCGGTCGGGACGAAACGGCGGAATTGGCGCAGGCGCTCAACAATATGGCGCATTCGCTTTCCTCCCTCGAAAATATGCGCCGCAGCTTTGTGGCGAACGTATCCCACGAACTGCGCACCCCGATGACCTCCATTGCCGGCTTTATCGACGGCATATTAGACGGGACTATTCCGGAGGAAAAGCGGGAATATTATCTGCAGATCGTGACCGATGAGGTGAAACGGCTGTCCCGCCTGGTGCATTCTATGTTGGCGCTGTCCCGCATTGACAGTGGACAATTAAAGCTGAATATGGTAGACTTCGATATGGTGGGCTTAACCGGGCAGACCCTTCTCACCTTTGAAAAACGGATCGCCGATAAGAACATTTCGATCGAAGGGCTGGAGGAAGCGGAGCCGATCACCGTGACCGGGGATTACGATCTGATCGGGCAGGCGGTGTATAACCTGCTGGACAACGCAGTGAAATTCACCAATGAAGGCGGCTCTATCCGCATCACCCTATCGAAAGACAACGGACGGATCACCTGCAGTATCCGCAACACCGGTGCCGGCATTCCGGCGCAGGAGATGCCCCGCATTTTTGAACGGTTTTATAAGAGTGACCGCTCCCGTTCGGTGGATAAAAACGGGGTGGGACTGGGACTGTATATCGTGCAGACGGTGATCGGTCTGCATCGCGGCGAGGTGTTTGTCCGCTCCAAAGAGGGAGAATACACCGAATTTCGTTTCTGGTTGCCGGAAAAGAAATTGACCGTTCCCCCTCAAATTTAACAAACGGTTAAATAATCTTTAAAAAATAGACACAAATTATTGCTATTCTTTGAATAACCAAACCTCAAGTGAAAGGTTGTGCCAAATTATGTCGGAATATTTCCCGCCTGAACAAAACCGTGAGCCAGAGGAAAACCCGCAGCCGGATACCGGCTGGAAAAACGAAGAACAGCCGGTCACCCCTCCGGTAACCGAACCGGAAAAGACCCAGGATCCCCCTACCTATGAGGGCGGCTGGTATCGGAGCGGTCCGATGCCGGAGCAAAATCCCGTTCCGCCTCAACCTCCCGTTTACAGCACCCCCACCCCGCCCACCCCGCCGCAACAGCCGAAAAAGGGCGGGAAAGGGCTTATTACGGTGCTGGCGGTGATCGGTTCGGTAGCGGCGGTGGCCATGCTGGTGATGCTGGGAATGTCCATTAAGGATACGCTCGGCGGTCAACCGCTCGAGCCGGATACCGGTATTTCCGAGGATGCGGAGGATACCGTCAACGATCAGGCGCCCACCCTGCATATCACCGATTGGGCGGATGAGGACGGCGGTCTGTCCGCGTCTGAAATCATTGAAGCCAATAATGATAACACGGTGGTCATCACCACCCACCAGATGCGTACCCCCTCCGCTCAGTACGGCTATGGGTTCGGGTCAGAGATCATGACCCAGGTCGGGGAAGGCAGCGGCATCATTATGACCGAGGACGGGTATATTATCACCAACTGGCACGTGCTCCACGACGAGGATGACGGTACCCAGTACGATCGGATCGACGTCGCTCTGCATAACGGCAAGGTGTACGAGGATGCCGAGGTGATCGGCGCCGATCAGTCTACCGATCTCGCGGTGATTAAGGTAAAAGCCACCGGGCTGTCTGCCGCCGAATTCGGTGATTCCTCCAAGCTGGTGATGGGCGACCGGGTGATCGCACTCGGCAATGCCGGCGGCCTGCAATGGTCGGCAAGCCAGGGGATCATTTCGGGGCTGGCGCGGGACGTGTACGAGGACACCGGCTATTCGATCAAATGCCTGCAGACCGATGCCGCCATTAACCCGGGCAACTCCGGCGGTCCGCTCATTAACAATCGGGGACAGGTGATCGGTATCAACTCCTCGAAAATCGCCGCAAGCGGGTATGAGGGACTCGGCTTCTCGATCCCGATCAACGAAGCCAAAACCATTATTGACGATCTGCTGAAATACGGCTACGTCCGTGGCCGGGTACAGCTCGGTATCACCGGGTACACGGTGAACAGCAACGGCTATAAGGGCTTTGTCATTCAGGCGATCAATTCTAATTCGGTACTGAAAAATACCGAAGCGAGGGTAGGCGACCTTATCACCGCGGTGGACGGGGAGAAGATCGACGGCTACGGCGCTCTGCGGTTAAAGCTTGCGGAACGCGGGGTCGGCAAAACGGTGACCCTCACCCTTCTGCGGCTGGACACCCGCACCGGGCGGGAAACCACCGTGACGGTGACCTGCACCCTGGTGGAAAGCCGTCAATAAACTGAAAAAGAAAAATCCGCAGACGATCTCGTCTGCGGATTTTTTTTATTGAATGTCGTTGATGTTGTAGGGGGTGGTCTGGTACACGAAATAGTTGAGCCAGTTGCTAAAGAGCAGGTTTGCGTGCGCCCGCCAGGTGACCAGCGGCGGTTTGGTCTCATCGTCGTCCGGGAAGTAGTTTTTGGGAATATCGATCGGCTTGCCCGCCTGCTTATCCCGGATATATTCCGCATTTAAGGTACCGGCATCGTATTCCGAATGTCCAGTGATGAAGAACTGCCGGGAGTTTTTGGAAGAGATCGCATACACCCCGGTTTCCTCCGAGGAGGAGAGAATTTTCAGCTCCGGTTCTTTTTCGATATCCTCCCGTAAAACGGTGGTATGCCGGGAATGCGGCACCATAAACACGTCGTCAAAGCCACGGAACAGCATCGAGTTTTTATACTCCACCGTGTGGGGGAACACCCCGAACATCTTACGGTCTACCGGCACCTTGTTGATGCCGTAATGGTAGTAAAGTCCCGCCTGTGCGCCCCAGCAGATATGCAGGGTGCTGTGCACGTGGGTCTTGCTCCATTCCATAATTTCACACAGTTCGTCCCAGTACTGCACCTCTTCGAACGGCATGTGCTCCACCGGTGCGCCGGTGATGATCATTCCGTCGTAGTTGTTGTGCTTCACCTCGTCAAAGGTCTTGTAAAAGGTGATGAGGTGATCGCGGGAGACGTTTTTGGATTCGTAGGATTTCGTGTGCATCAATTCCAGCTCCACCTGAAGCGGCGAGTTGCCGAGCAACCGGGAAAACTGGGTCTCGGTCGCCACCTTGGTGGGCATCAGGTTCAAAAGCAGAATTTTCAGCGGACGAATATCCTGGGTGATTGCCCGGGTCTCGGTCATCGCAAAGATGTTTTCATCCAACAGCGTTTTGACCGCCGGCAATTCGTTCGGAATTTTAATCGGCATAACGGATCCCTCTGTTAAATAGTTTCAAGCGCCTGCTTCAGGTCGTTGATGATGTCCTCTGCCGCCTCAATACCGCAGGAGAACCGCACCAGATCGGGGGTGATCCCGGCCGCCGCCAGCTCCTCGTCGTTCATCTGACGGTGGGTGGCGTTTGCGGGATGCAGACAGCAGGTCTTGGCATCCGCCACGTGGGTGGCAATGGAAGCAAGCTTCAGATTTTTCATCATCTTTTCGGCGGCGAGCCGTCCGCCCTTGACACCGAAGCTGACCACACCGCAGGAGCCGTTCGGCAGATATTTCTGCGCGAGCTCGTAGTTTTTATCCCCTTTCAGTCCGCTGTAACGGACCCAGGACACCTTTTCGTGGTCAGACAGGAATTCCGCCACCGCCAGCGCGTTGTCGCAATGCCGTTTCATCCGCAAGCTCAAGCTCTCGATACCGAGGTTGATGAGATAGGCATTCTGCGGGGATTGGGTGGAACCGAGGTCCCGCATCAACTGGGCGGTTGCTTTGGTGATATACGCGCCTTCGAGACCGAACCGCTCGGTGTAGGTGATGCCGTGATAGCTTTCGTCCGGGGTGCACAGTCCCGGGAACTTGTCCGGGTACCGGGTCCAGTCGAATTTGCCCGAATCCACGATACAGCCGCCCACCGAGGAGCCGTGTCCGTCGATATATTTGGTGGTGGAATGGATAACGATATCCGCTCCCCATTCGATCGGGCGGCAGTTGATCGGGGTGGCAAAGGTGTTGTCCACGATCAGCGGAACGCCGTGTGCGTGGGCAGCGCCCGCAAACTTTTCAATATCCAGCACATCCAGCGCAGGGTTGGCAATGGTCTCGCCGAACACCGCCTTGGTGTTGGGACGGAACGCCGCGTTCAGTTCCTCCTCCGAGCAATCGGGCGCGATAAAGGTGAAGTCCACCCCCATGCGCTTCATGGTGACCGCAAACAGGTTGTAGGTGCCGCCGTAGAGCGCAGAGGAGGCCACCACGTGGTCGCCGTTGGAGGCGATATTAAACACCGAGAAGAAGGAAGCTGCCTGGCCGGAGGAGGTCAGCATCGCCGCCGAACCGCCCTCTAAAGCGCAGATCTTCGCCGCTACGTTGTCGGTGGTGGGGTTTTGCAGGCGGGAGTAGAAATAGCCGCTGGCCTCTAAGTCAAACAGCTTGCCCATATCCTCGCTGGTATCGTATTTGAAGGTGGTGCTTTGCACGATCGGCATCTGCCGCGGTTCTCCGTTTTTCGGGA
Organism: Clostridia bacterium; assembly: GCA_017442265.1. Classification (GTDB taxonomy): domain Bacteria; phylum Bacillota; class Clostridia; order Oscillospirales; family Acutalibacteraceae; genus URNF01. The sequence goes on from JAFSAC010000016.1 coordinate 113,520, forward strand.
AATACCCGCTGTGGATGCATTGGGTGTCCAGTTTCAGATTGCTCATACTATCCCATCCTTTTTGTAGAGTGACAAAGGGTTGTTACAATTATTGAATTATTATACCCCTTATTTTACCCCGGTGTCAATAAAAACATATTGGTAAAAGAAAACGGGCAATCTCATCGAGATTGCCCGTTTAGCGTTTTTAGATCAGATGCGGCATTCGATCGCCTGACCGGCTTCCACCGAGCGGAAGCTTTCCTCGATCACCTGCATCACCCGCATCAGTTGCTGGTGGGTGACGATCTGCGGCTGTTCGCCGGCGATCGCACGGCAGACGTTGCGATAGAAATCGTGCACGTCGGAGGCCGGCTGATCAAGCTCATAGCTGTCGGTGGTGATCTCATCACGCGGCGCCATCGTCTTGGTCAGTCCTGCGGCGGTCTGCACCGGCAGAACGTCGTTTTCGTGCCAATACTTGCACTTGACCACCTGGCAGTTTTCCCGCCAATCGGTGATGAGCGCAGAGCCGTTTTTACACCGCAGGTAGAACCGCGGCATCGGGATGAAGTTGTAGGTTCCCACCTCGATGTAAGCGGTCTTACCGCTTTCAAAGGTCATGGTCAACTGGAAGCCGTCGTCCACCTCGTCGTTGGTGATGTGATCGAAACAGCAGTAGATGCCGGTCACCGTTTCGGGGATGAGCAGCATCGCCTGGTCGATCAGATGAATCCCCCAGTCGTACAGCATACCGCCGCCGAATTTCGCAATACCGCGCCAGTCGCTCGGGATACCGCGGGAGCCGTGAATACGGGATTCCACCCGGATCGCATCCCCGATCTCCCCGCTGTCAATGACCTGCTGCATCGCCAGATAGTCCACGTCCCACCGACGGTTCTGGTGGGTGGTGAAGATACGGCCGTTGCGGTTAGCGGCATCGATCATATCTTGCAGTTCGGCGCAGTTCATCGCCACCGGCTTTTCACAGATCACGTGTTTGCCGGCATCCAGCGCCTGTACCACCACGTCCCGGTGGACGTCGTTGGGGATCGCCACCGTTACGAGGTCCACCCGCTCATCGGCGAGTAACGCTTCGTAGGTCGGGTAGGCGTACACACCGTTTTCCTCTGCGGCGGCGCGGCGCTCCGGCAGGATATCATAGATACCGACGAGATTTACCACGTCGCTTGTCAGCGCGTGCCGTACGTGGAAGCCGGCACCCATACCGCCGTATCCGACGACGGCTAAGTTGATCTTTTTCATAGATAAAACCTCTTTGTTACCTCAGGTCCACCACATCTCGGCGGGTTTTTCGGTAATGATAACGTCCTTCAGGAACGCAATGGCCTTTTCAAGGCCTTCCTTGACCGACATCAGTCCGTCCTCGTGCTCAATGCTGACCGAGCCGTCATAGCCGATCAGGCACAGGGTGGACATCAGGTCTTTCCACATCTGGGTATCCGAGCCGTAGCCAATGGTGCGGAACACCCAGCTGCGATCGCCGATGAGCGCCAGCGACTTGGTATCCAGCACGCCGTTTTTGGCGGAGTTGTACGGGTCTACCTTGGTATCCTTCGCGTGGAAGTGATACACGGCGCCTTTCAGCTCGCGCAGAGCGGCCACCGGGTCCATACCCTGCCAGATGAGGTGGCTGGGATCGAAGTTGGCGCCGATGCTGTCGCCGACCGCTTCGCGTAAACGGAGCAGCGTCTCCGGATTGTATACGCAGAAGCCGGGATGCATCTCAAACGCGATCTTGGTCACGCCGTAGGATTTCGCAATGGCGGATGCCTCTTTCCAGTAGGGGATCAGCACCTCGTTCCACTGCCATTCGAGGATCTCGCCGTACTCGTTCGGCCAGGCACAGGTCACCCAGTTGGGGCGCTTGGATTCTTCGCAGTCACCCGGACAGCCGGAGAAGGTCACGACGGTATCTACCCCGAGCTTCTGAGCGAGTTTGCAGGTGTCCACGAACACGTCGTGGAACTCCTTGGCGATCGCTTTGTCGGGATGCACCGGGTTGCCGTGGCAGGACAGCACGCTGATCTCCAGTTCGTATTTTTTGAGCAGAGCTTTGAACTCCTCAATTTTTTTGTCGTCGTTCAGGTACACTTCTGGGTTCAGGTGGTTGTTGTTGGTGTAGCCACCGGTTCCCAGTTCCACCGTCTGTACGCCGAGCGAATGCAGGTAGGAGAACGCATCCTCTGCCGACATCCCTTGCAGCGGGACGGTCAAAACGCCGAGTTTCATATACAAAACCTCTTCTCTTTACAATTTGGTGCGGGATACAAGATAAAAAAGTTCGCACATTGGAACTATAACATATTTTATCTCAAATTGCTACCCTTTTTTCATTTTTTTGAAAAAATAAATAAAAAAACCGCCGGGCGGATTTGCCCGACGGTTTTTTGTGCCACCTTCAGCGGTCATCCGACCGCTGCTTTGGCAAACGAATTGTTGACCACCTTGTCAAACGGAGCGACCTTTTCCAGCTCGCCGGCCTCCTGCATGACCTGTTGCAGTAACCCAAAGGATTTTTCACTCATCACGGGGGTGTCGCACCAGGCATCGATCTTCCGGTAGCTTTCCACCGAAGCGGTGAGCAGCTCGATCGAGGTATCGGGGAAGAATTCGGTCACCGCTTTGGCGACCTCCTCGGAGGTGTGGGAGAGCACCCACTGTTGTCCTTTGTAGATCGCCCGGGTGAAGGCGGCGATCAGTTCCTCGTTTTCCGCTATATAGCTCTTTTTGGCAAAATAGGCGGTGTAGGGGATCTCCCCGGCGGCCTCGCCGACCGCTGCGACGATGTACCCCTGCCCTTCTGCCTCCAGCATCGAGGCGGTGGGCTCAAAACAGGTGAAATAATCGCCGGTGCCGGCGGTAAAAGCGGCGGTCATCAGCGCAAACTGCACGCTGCTGTCCAAGGTGAGATCGTTTGCCGGATCAAGTCCGTTTTTCCGCAGGACGTATTCGAGGGTCATATACGGCACCCCGCCTTTTCTCCCCGGTAACACCACTGTATTTTTCAGTTTTTTCCAGTCAAAATCGGCATCCGGCCGGCGGGCGACTAGGAACGAGCCGTCCCGCTGGGTCACCTGGGCAAACACCTGGGTGTGGTCCTCTTTGCCCTCGTTGTAGACGTACACCGAGGCCTCGGGGCCGGCAAAGCCGATATCCATATTGCCGGACAGTACCGCACTCATCACCGCATCGGCGCCGTTGCCGTTGGAAAGCTCGATCTCAATGCCTTCCTCCTCAAAAAATCCCAGCGCGATCGCGGCATACTGCGGGGCGTAGAAGATCGAATGGGTCACTTCACACACCCGCACCTTCTGGAGGGTATCCTCTTTTTCGCCGCAGGCGGCGGCCGGCAGTAATAATAGCACAGCCGCCAGCACGGCACAGATCATACGAATAGCATATTTCATTAGAAAAGTCGCTCCTTCACGAATGTTCGATCCGGGAAACGGTCAGCTTTTGCAGGAGGGACACCGCCTCGTACATCAAAGCGGCTACCACCGACAGGATAATAACGCTGGCCATAACCAGATCCAGTTTGAATACCTGACCGCCGTACACGATCAGGTAACCGAGCCCCGCTTTGGACACCAAAAATTCACCGGCGATCACCCCAACGAGTGACAGCCCGATGTTGATCTTCAGCGAATTAAACAGGGTGGACACGTTGTACGGAAATACGATCTTGAAAAAGATCTGGGCACGGGAGGCCCCGAAGGTTTCCGCCATACGGATAAATTCCGGGTCGGTACGGTGAAAGCCGCCCAGCATCTCCAGCACCGTCACGATGAGCGAGATCGCCAGCGCCATGACCACGATCGCCCGGGTGCCCGCTCCCGCAATGATAATGATGATCGGTCCCAGCGCGATCTTCGGCAGACTGTTGAGCACCACCAGATACGGCTCGCTCACCTTGGAGGCAAACGGACTCCACCACAATAACACCGCCAGCACGGTGCCGGTCACCGCCCCGAGCAGAAAGCCGGTCAGCGTTTCGAATACCGTCACCCCGATATGGGTGAGCAGTCCGTTTTGCGCCATATTCAGGTAGGTGTCGAGAATGCGGGACGGCTGACTGAAGATAAAGCTGTCGATGAGTCCCACCCGGGCGGCGATCTCCCACCACCCGATAAACAGCACCAAAATCCCGATCTGGGTGAAAAGTACCCGTTGGCGGCGCCGCTTTTCGGTTTTGAGATACAACCGGCGTTGAGGGGATAGGGTGGGGGTTATTTTACGGCTCATGGCATTCCAGCTCTCTCCAAATATGGTCAAAGTAGGCGGAAAATTGCGGGCTGTTCCGGCAGGAAAGTGGGGTGCGGGTGGGGATATCAAAGGTGATCGGTAGGATCTCCCGCACCGTGGCCGGCCGGGCGGTCAAAATCACCACGAAATCGCTCATGCTGATACACTCGGGGATATCGTGGGTGACCATAAGGGTGGTGACCTGTTCCCGTTTCAAGATCTGATACACGTCCTCGGTAACCTCCAGCCGGGTCTGATAATCCAGCGCCGAAAACGCCTCGTCCAATAACAGAATATCCGGGCAGACCGCCAGTGTCCGGATAAGGGCGGCGCGCTGGCGCATCCCGCCGGAGATCTGGGACGGGTATTTATCCCGGAATTCGTACAGCCCGTAGGTTTTCAGCAGCTGATCCGCGTGATCGATATTTTTCTCGGTCAACTGGTGGCGGATCTCCAATCCGAAAAGAACGTTCTGCCGAATGGTGCGCCATTCCAGCAGATTGTCCTTTTGCAGCATATACCCGATGCGGGGCGAGATGCCGGTGACCGGTTCGCCGCCGATAAGCACCTGTCCGCCGGAGGGGGTGAGCAGTCCGGCGATAATGGACATCAGGGTGGATTTACCACAGCCGGACGGACCGACCAAACTGAAAAACTGTCCTTTGTCAATATGGAAGCTGATATCCTTCAGAGCGGCAACTTCACCGTTTTTCGCCTGATAGGTCTGCTCAATATGATCAATCCGCAGTACTTCCATGCAACCGCTCCTTTCCGAAGACCGCCGTCACGGCACGGGAAAAGTCTTCTCTCCATTGTATGCAAAAGGCGGGTGGTGGTGTGTGCCGCTTATAAAGAAATCCCGGCAAAAATATTGACTGTTGGACGTCACTATGGTAAAATTTTTATAGATGAAACGATACGGTTGTATCGAAAAGGAGGGTGGATATGTTGAAAGGTCGAAAAATCGGGAAAATCCTGTGTGTTGTCACGGCATTTGTGCTGGTTGTCGCGGTGGCGGTCGGGGTGGTTTTATGGCGCTCCTATAAGCCGATGCTGTCGATTCAGGAGCGGGCAAATGACGGAGTGGGTTTCGGTCGGGTGACGGTGACCTCGGTGGAGGAACTCAAAAACGGCAATCCGTGGAACGAAAATATGGAGTTATCCACCCTGCCGGTGTACAAAAACCCGCTGAACGATGAAAATTATCCGCTGTTGTCCGGCGGGGATATGAAAAAGATGCGGGCACGGTTGCTCGAGGTCGTCGATAAATTGGGCTGGGATTCCGATACGCTGACCGTCACCGAGAATGAGTTGGGTAACTTGATCGCCAAAGTATCCGGAGCCACCGTGTCGGTTGATCAGGCGCTGAACGTGTCTGTTTCGTTTCTCCCGGTTGTTTCTTTGCCGGAGCGGTATGATTTTTCGCACGAAGGCCCGTATGACGAGGCCGACGTGGTGGATTGCCTGAAAACGGAATACGCGGAGTTTCTCGGGATGAAGGATCCACAGACGGAGATTTCAGAACTTATCAGCGATTTTTATCCTCCGAGAACCTATTCCATTGATTTTTTTGACGGTGCTGGAGTGGGTGCGAAACCGCTTCTGAACTATCATTTTGAGCAGGTGTCTTTTAATTGCAATGTAGACGGAACGCTGTTTGGTATTTGGATTTCTCAAGCGGATCGTTCCCACAAGGTGGGAGATTACCCGATCGTTTCGCCGGAGAAGGCAACCGAACTGTTGGGGCAAGGGTGTTATCTCACCGTGGTTCAGGATGAATTCCCCGGTGTTGACAAGATCGGCAAGGTGGAACTTACCTACCGTACTGGCGAATGGAATGAGTATTTTATGCCGTACTACTGTTTTTACGTAGAGATGCCCGAGACTGAGGGCCGGCCCGGACAAAAAGACTACGGTCTGTATTACGTTCCGGCGGTGGAGGGAAAATATATCGCTGATATGCCCGATAAGCCGGCTCATTTGACCGCAAACGGGATTAAATAACAATAAAAAACCGCCCTGGGGGTGCGCACCCCCAGGGCGGTTTTTTGATGCGGTTTATGCTTTTTTGTTTCGGCGGATGAGAAGCAGGATGCCGGCGATGACCGCGGCGATCGCGGTGACAATACCGATTGCGCCCCACGAAGCATTCGCCAGTCCGGTGATGAGGAAATCGCCGGTTTCGGGGTCCTGCAGGTGGGAAAAC
>JAFSAC010000017.1 GCA_017442265.1 Clostridia bacterium
ACCCAAGGCGGTGATGATATGGACCATAAGGAATATGTAAGAATATGCGATAATTCCAACATCGCCATTTTGTTTGTTCACGGAATTGTTGGCACACCAAATCACTTTACTGAATTTATTTCCTTGGTTCCGGAGTCTGTTTCGGTTTATAATTTGCTTTTAGACGGTCATGGAAAAGGAGTTAGGGATTTTGCAAAAACATCAATGAAAAAGTGGGAAACACAAGTTGCTTCCGTCGTCGAAGGATTATCTTTAACTCACGAAAAAATATATATTGTTGCTCATTCATTAGGAACGCTCTTGGCAATCGACCAAGCCATTAAAGCCAAAAAGGTTTGCAAGTTGTTTCTTCTCGCCGTTCCGTTGCGCTTATCGTTGAAACCTAAAATGCTAATCAATTCATTAAAAGTGTATTTAGATAAAATTCGCTTTGATGATTATGAAGCATTAGCAGCAAAAGAAAGTTATGGGATAGGTAAGGACAAAAACCCGTTTCATTATATTGGTTGGATACCAAGGTTTTTGGAATTGTTTGCAAAAATTCGTAAGACTCGTCAAGTTGTGCATTTGCTTAATACACCTTGTTTGGTATATCAATCGAAAAAAGATGAAATGGTTTCAAAAGGCAGCAAAAAATATTTTGAAAACAAGCCAAATAGTAAAGTTAGCGAACTTAAAAATTCCGGACATTACTATTATGACAGAGAGGCTTTTGATTTTTTAATAACTGAATTCAAGAAAATGCTTAATGAGGACAATTGATTTATAAAAATTAGGCGCTCGACCGCTTCCGTTTTAATGTCGTCCGCAAAAAGAAAGACACGCTGAAACAGCGTGCCTTTTCGTTTTTATATCCGTTTTGTTTAGGCGATCTGCGTGATCACCAGATGGGCGGAGACGGGTCGTGTGCCTCCGGCGAGAGGGGTGATGGTCAGGGCTGCGGCGGTGCCTTCGGGATTGCGCACCGTGAGAATGGAGTTGGTCACCGTGGTGGTCACCAGAGCCATCCCAACGATCTGCGATGCGCCGGTGGCTCTGCCCACCACCGTGTAGGCCAGATCTTCGCCGTTGAGGGTCAGTATTAACTGACCGGCCTCGTCCACGCTCACCTCAAACAGCACCTGATAGGTGCCGATCTGCGCCAGATTAAAGGCGTCCGCGCCCACGCGGGCGATGTCTGCGCCGCTGTTGGGGCCGTCCTGAGGAAAGCTGACGTCGGTGCCCGGCGCTACGGTGGCCGCGTTGTCAGGGGGCATCAGTGCGTAGAAGTCGGCGTAGTTCAGCACGCCGCCGACACCGTCTGCACCTACGGGACCCTGCGGACCTACGGGGCCAGTCTCGCCTACGGGACCTTGCGGACCTTCGGGGCCGGTTGCACCTACGGGACCCTGCGGACCCACGGGACCAACCTCACCGGCAGGACCTTGCGGACCCACGGGACCAACCTCACCGGCAGGACCTTGCGGACCCACGGGACCGACCTCACCTGCGGGACCTTGCGGACCCACGGGGCCGGTCTCACCAGCGGGACCCTGCGGACCTGCGGGGCCAGTCTCGCCTACGGGACCTTGCGGACCTTCGGGGCCGCTTTCACCGATGGGACCCTGCGGGCCTGTAGGACCTTGAGGACCCGTGGCACCGGTCAGTCCTCTCGGACCGATGGGACCTTGTGGGCCTCTGGGGCCGATGGGGCCCTGCGGACCGGGGGGACAAACCACACAGGCGCCATCGCCGGGGGTGTTGGGCGTTCCATCGCAGTTGCAACCGCAATTGTCACCCTCGTAACAGTTGCCGCCATAATAATTCCGTCTGCTCATTGTATTCACCTCCTTGCTTGTTGTATGTTACATACTATGCTTGTCTCAAAAAGACGGCACAAAAAAGACGGCGGTATTTTTACCGATGTCCGTTGTGTTGTTTTTTGACTCGTATATGGTTGCCTTTTGGATGGCTTTCTGTTATACTGAAGAAAACACCGAATTTTGTCAAAAGTAGGGATGTATATGAAAGTCAAATCGGCCCGTAAACAGCGTTGGCTCACGGTCTTGCTCACCCTGTTGCTGGTGCTGTCCGGCTGTGGACGGGCACCTAAGGACACCGCCGTTTCCTCGGACACCACCGGCGCTATCGGCGGCAACCGCACCACAGACACCACGAAAACCACCGTTACCACCACCCCTCAGCCGCCGGAGCCCGACGTGGTGTCC
>JAFSAC010000018.1 GCA_017442265.1 Clostridia bacterium
TCAGCACCACGGTGGTGGAGAGACCCATACCCAGTCCGTTGATCGCGGCGGTGGTGACCGCCAGGGTGGGACACATACCGAGCATCAAAACGAAGGTGGGATTTTCACGGAGGATGCCGTTATATAACCGTTCGAAAAAGGTTTTCATTATTCGGCACCTCCCTCAATCTTTAATACGTTTTGTGCAAACCAGATACCGGCGTTGACACCGTCGGTAATACCGTTGGTGGTCACGGTCGCCCCGCTGATGACGTCCACCTCATTCGGTTCGGTGGCGCCGGTCTTGATGACCTTCAGGGGTTCGGCCGGTTTTCCGGCAAACTGACCGTAAAAGCTTTCTTCGGTACACAGCGCACCAAGACCCGCCGTCTCACTATGCGAGAGGATCGAGATGCCGCTGATCTTGTCGCCGGTGACACCCATAGTAAACTGAATGGTGCCGCCGTAGCCCTTCGCATTCACGGTCATCACACAGCCAATGCGATTACCGTTCCCGTCCACCGCATACAGGGCATCCGAAACGGAAACCGGAGAGAAACCGGCATCGCTAAGCGCCTTTGCCGAATCGGCCACCGCCGCATCCACCGTTTCATCGCTCTCAAAATCGGTGGCATCGGCGAATACCACCCGGTACGCTTCAGCGCGTTCGGCGAGTTCCGCCGTTTCAATCGGCGCTTTGGTGATCTCGTACACCGCCGCCAGCGCAAGGCCGGACACGAGGGTGATGAGAAACAGCATCAAAGCGTCTTTTATAATCTTTTTCATGCTTTTGCCCCCTTTACGCCAAAGGGTTTCGGCACGCCGATCTTCTCGATCAGCGGTACCAGCAGATTACCAAACAGAATGGCATAGGATACGCCTTCCGCGGTAGAACCGAGCAGGCGGAAAATGGCGGTCAAAGCGCCGAGCAGGATCGCATATATCCACTGTCCCCGCGCAGTGACAGGGGAAGTGACGTAGTCGTTGGCCATAAACCATGCGCCGAGCATCAGGCCGCCGCCGAGCAGTTGCGCCAAGAAATAGTGAACGGTCGGCAGACCCTCTCCGCGGAACAGGGAGATGAGCACCACCGTCACGAGGGTGGAACCGATGTAGATCAGCGGGATCCGCAGGTTGATCACCCGACGGATGAGCATATAGGCGGCACCCAACAGGATCGCCACCACCGACACCTCACCGATACAGCCGGCGTGGGTGCCGAGGAACATCGAAAGCAGGTCCACCTCTTCCCCGGCATTCGCCATAGCCAGCGGGGTCGCGCCGGTCACCCCGTCGATGCCGGCAGGGTAACTGGTCATCTGACCGCCGAAGGAAACCAAGAGAAAACAACGGGCGGCCAGCGCGGGGTTCACAAAGTTCTGTCCGATGCCGCCAAACAGCTGTTTCACCACCAAAATGGAAAACACACTGCCGACCACCGCGATCCACAGCGGAATGGTCGCCGGCAGGTTATAGCTGAGCAAAAGACCGGTCACCAGCGCACTGAGATCGCCGACCGTTACCGGGCGGTGCATCAGCTTTTCATACAGGTATTCGGTCAGCATACAGGTGACCACACACACCGCGATCACCAATAGTGCCCGCCAACCGAAGTTCCACACACCGAACGCACCGGCGGGAAGCAGGGCAATCGCCACGTCCCGCATCAGATCGGAGGTTTCGGTGGAGGTGCGGATATGGGGGGACATCGATACGTGGTTTAATTCACTCATTTTTTATCCCCCTCCTTTTCACGGCGCCGTTTATCGGCCACCTCTTTTTTGGCATATATAAAACTTTGGGTCAGCGGAATATGAGCCGGGCAGATGAACGAACAGCTCCCGCAGGACACACATTCCATTCCATACATTTTTTCAAACTCATCGATATCCCCGCGGCGGACCGCACGAACCATCATCTGCGGCACCAGCTGTGCCGGACAGGCCTGCGCACAACGACCGCAACGGATACAGGCGGTTTCCTTTGCATCCCCCACCTCGTCCTCGGTAAAGGCGAGCAGAGCGGAGGTGGTTTTCATGGTAGGCACGTCGAGCGTAAAAAGGGAGGTTCCCATCATCGGACCGCCGGCAATCAGCTTTTTCGGGGGCTGCTTAAAACCGCCCGCGAGGTCCACCACCTCTTGCAGGTTGGTGCCGATCGGGACCTCATAGTTACCGGGGTTATTAAACGCGTCACCCGACAGGGTGATCACCCGGCGGACAAGCGGGGTGGATTCATTCACCGCACGGTACAGCGCAATGGTGGTCGCCACGTTATGCACGATACAACCAACCTGGAACGGCAGTACACGGGAATGCACCCGGCGACCGGTCACCGCATAAATAAGCGAGCGTTCACCGCCCTGCGGGTATTTAGTCTTTAAAGGGCAAACACGCACCCTGGGGTGGGTTTCGGTCAGGTGGGTCAGTTTTTTGATACATTCCGGCTTATTATCCTCAATGGCGAAAACACCCTCGGCGTTCGGGAACATATGCAGTAAAATCCGCAAACCACCGAGCAGCGCATCGGTCTGCTCCAGCATCAAACGGTGGTCAGAAGTGAGATACGGCTCACATTCCGCACCGTTAATGATAATATAATCAATCTTATTATCATCCGCCGGGGTAAGTTTGGTATCGGTCGGGAAACCGGCACCGCCAAGACCCACCACACCCGATTCACGGGCAATCTGGCGGATCTCATCATTACGCAGATCGTGGAAATCCCGCTCTTCGCCAATCTCAGAAACGGGGGTATACTGCTCATCGTTATCAATCACGATGGACATCACCATATTTCCGGAAATGGTAAGCCGCGGCTCAATCGCCTTGACAGTACCGGATACGGTGGCCGACACCGAAGCGGACAGCCCGTCCGCCGCTTCAGCGATCCGCTGACCGACCAGGACGGTATCCCCTTTCTGCACCACCGGCACCGCCGGTCGGCCGATATGTTGTTGCAACGGATACACCGCATCCCCGGTAGGATTCAGCGGCTGTATGGCAGCGTTTTCGGTGATCTGCTTACCCTCATACAGGTGCACACCGCCGCGAAAGGTCTTTTTCATGAACGCGCCCTCCTCCTTTTGAACTTTAAAGATTGAATAACGGTCGTCTTTCTTTTTTGAAAAACGACCGTTAATTTTTTAACAATTTATGCTTTGTTCACACAACCGAACAGTTCCATTTTTTCTTTCACCGTCGCCTTAATGGCTTCCACACCGGGGGCGAGCAGTTTCCGGGGGTCAAAGCCCTTGCCCTGCAGATCCTTGCCCTCTTCGATATACTGACGGGTAGCCGCCGCAAACGCGAGCTGACATTCGGTGTTGACGTTGATCTTGGAAACGCCGAGCGAAATCGCTTTCTGGATCATATCCGCCGGGATACCGGTACCGCCGTGCAGTACCAGCGGCATCGAGCCGGTCTGCTCCTGCACCGCCGCCAGCGTTTCAAAACTCAGCCCCGGCCAATTTTCCGGATATTTACCGTGGATGTTGCCGATACCGGCGGCGAGCATGGTCACGCCGAGTTCGGCAATCGCTTTACATTCCATAGGATCGGCACATTCGCCGCTACCCACAACGCCGTCCTCTTCGCCGCCGATCGCACCGACCTCCGCTTCCAGCGACAGACCTTTCTGTTCGGCGAGAGCAACCAGTTCTTTGGTCTTTTCAATGTTCTCTTCGATCGGGTAATGAGAACCGTCAAACATAATGGAGGAGAAGCCGGCTTCCACACAGGCAAGCGCCCCTTCGTAGCTACCGTGGTCCAGGTGCAGAGCCACCGGAACGGTAATGTTGAGACCTTCCAGCAGGCCGTTCACCATGCCGACCACCGTTTTGTAGCCGCCCATATACTTCCCGGCGCCTTCCGAAACGCCCAGAATAACCGGTGCGTTCATCTCCTGCGCGGTGAGCAGGATCGCTTTAGTCCATTCAAGGTTATTGATGTTAAACTGTCCGACCGCATACTGGCCGGCCTTTGCCTTTTGAAGCATTTCTTTTGCGGATACTAACATGGTGTTGACCATTCCTTTCTGTTTGGGAAAGTAATAATAATATATCTACCTTATTATAACGGCTTTTGGTTTGAAATGCAATAAGATAACGGTGGATTTTTTACAATTTTCCGTTTTTTATGCCGCCGCATCTTACGAGTTAAGCTTCACCTGTCCGTTTTCATCTGCCGATACCACGATTTTAGTAGGCGGAGCATCATACCGGGACACGAGAAGGTCTGCTACCCGGTCCTCCACCTCACGGCGGATCACGTTACGCAGATCGCGGGCACCGCGTTTTCCGCCGTGCGCCTGGTGCGCCAGTGCTAAAGCGGCATCCGGGGTCCAGGAGAAGGCAATCCCCTTTTCTTTCAGCGGATCCACCAGTTTTTGAAGCATCAGATCGGCGATCTTCACGAAATGCTCTTCGGTAAGCGGGGCGAAAAACACCACCTCGTCCACCCGGCCGATAAATTCCGGGCGCAAGAATTCCCGCAGCGCCTTCATCGCGCGATCTTTCGAAGCTTCCGCATCGGTTTTGCCAAAGCCCATAAGGTTTTCGGTAAACCGGCTACCGGCATTGGAGGTCATCACGATAACCGTGTTAGCAAAGTTCACGGTGCAACCCTGCGCATCGGTCACCTTACCCTCGTCCAGAATCTGCAACAGGATATTCAACACGTCCGGATGTGCCTTTTCGATCTCGTCAAACAACAGCACCGAATACGGACGGCGGCGTACCTTTTCGGTCAACTGACCCGCCTCGTCATACCCGACGTAGCCGGGAGGGGAACCGATGATGCGGGACACCGAATGCTTTTCCATAAATTCCGACATATCCAGCCGGATCAGCGTTTCAGGGGTATTGAACAGCTCGTTTGCCAGCACCTTGACAAGCTCGGTCTTCCCCACCCCGGTGGAGCCGACAAAGATAAAGGAGGCCGGGCGCTGTTGTACACTGAGCTGAACACGGCTACGGCGAACCGCTTTGGCGACCAAGCTCACCGCTTCATCCTGTCCGATCACCTTTTCACGCAGGCGATCTTCCAAAGCGGACAGGCGCTGTAATTCGCTTTGCTGAACCTTGGATGCAGGAATACCGGTCCACAGTTCGATCACCCGGGCCAAATGTGCCTCGGTCACCGGGGCGTGCAACGCCGCTTCTTCTAAGGATTTTGCCTGTTCTTCCACCTTCAACAGCTCGGCACGGGTATGCGCCAACTGTTCATAATCCACCGTTTCGGCTTCCATTTGTTCCTTTTCGATCCCGCGCAGGCGGTCACCTTCCTTTTGGAAACCGAGATATTCCACCGCTTTCACGTTTGCCAGCGAGGTAGCCGCCGCCGCTTCATCCAAAAGATCGATCGCCTTATCCGGCAAAAAGCGGTCGGTAATATACCGTTCGGACAGGTTTACCGCACGGCGGATGATCTCATCCGACAGGGTAACTCCGTGGTACAACTCGTACCGCGGGCGGATCCCCATAAGAATCTTCACCGTATCCTCCACAGACGGCTCTTCCACCGTCACCGGCTGGAAGCGGCGTTCAAGCGCGGCATCCTTTTCAATGTGCTTACGGTATTCGGTAAAGGTGGTAGCCCCCACCACCTGAATTTCGCCACGGGACAGCGCCGGCTTCAAAATATTAGCAGCAGACATACTGCCCTCCGAATCGCCGGTGCCGACCAGGGTATGCACCTCGTCGATGAACAGAATGATATTCCCTTCCGCTTTTACCTCGTCGATGAGGCCCTTGATACGGCTTTCAAACTGACCGCGGAACTGGGTGCCCGCCACCAAAGCGGTGAGATCCAGTAAAAACACCTCTTTATCCTGCAAGCGCATCGGAACGTCCCCCGAGGCGATCCGTTGGGCAAGTCCTTCTGCGATCGCCGTCTTACCCACACCGGGTTCGCCGATGAGGCAGGGGTTATTCTTGGTGCGGCGGGACAGAATCTGGATCACCCGATAAATTTCGGTTTCCCGACCGATAATGGGATCGGTCTTCCCTTCCCGGGCTTTTAGGGTCAGATCGTTACAGTATTGATTCAAAAAACGGCGCTTTTTCTCTTTTTGGCCCTTTTCTTTTTTCTCTCCGTCAGCGCCTTTGGTTTCAGCCGCTTCCGGGTTCCGTCCGGGCATACTGCCAAACAGATTTTGCAAAAACGGGAACACCGGAGCACCGCCGGGGCTAAAGTTCTCGTCCCCGTCCTGCTCCGAAAATTCGCCGCTGATCACCTCGTTCATCTGGCTTTCCATTTGTTCCAGTTCGGAGTCGCCGACCCCGAACTTATCCAGCATATCGGTTACCGGCTTGATGTTCAGTTCCTTAGCGCAGGTCAGGCAATAGCCCTCATTGACCGTCTTTTCCCCTTCCATACGGGTGACAAACACCACCGCCGGTCTTTTTTGACAACGAGAGCAGATGGTCATCAGCTATTCCCCCTTTCGACATCGGTTGCCGTGAGTGCCGCCTCTTCTTCCGATTGTTCGGACAACTCACCGCCTTTACAAATGGTGCGGAAGATCCGCGCATATTGCAGGAAAGCAAACAGCATCGAAAGACCGGTCAAAATCACCAGCGTTATCAATACGCCGTTCGGCATTCCTTCCCACAGCACCACCAGCGCGGTGGAACTGTAAAAGACCACCGTTGCAATTTTGCCAAACCATTTGGATGCTCGAACGGTACCGCCTTTCCCCAGCAGAATCAGTCCGCCGATCCCCTGCAGCATTTCCTTCACGGTGCACAAAAACAGGATCGGCAAAAACTCTTGATACCGGGTGGCCAGGCAGATGAGCACCGCCACCTGGGTCAGTTTATCGGCGATCGGATCCAGTAGTTTTCCCAACTCGCTGATCTGGTTAAACCGCCGCGCAATCCAGCCGTCCAAGCAATCGGTCAGCCCGGAAAAAACCAGCAGCGCAAAGGATACGTACTGCATGGTCATATTGCCGGCCTCGGCACCGTTCAGATACAGCACCACAAACACCGGCAAAATTGCAATACGGATCAGCGAGAGAATATTCGGTATCGTCCACTTCCATTGAATATGCATTGGAGCAACCTCCTTAGCCAAAGCATTTAAAACAGTTCGTTCAGTTGAGACATCAGCGAGTCACGGGTAGTGACCAAGGGATTCACATCGGCGATCGCCTCTACAATGGTGGTGTCCTCAATCGTTTTTTGCGAAATGAGCGCCGATTCGAAGCTGAAGTGGGCAATCATTTGCACCACCGTCACCAAAAAGAGAACCCACAAAACACTCTTCAGCAGACCGAGCAAAGCGCCGAGCAGACTGTTCAGTCCTTTCAGCGGGGTGCGTTTCAAGATGCCGCCAAGCAGCTTACCCAAAATACCGGTCACTATCAAAAGTACCACAAACAGGAGCAAAAATGCCACACTGCGAACCACCAGGGTCATCACCGGGCGCACCACCGAATCGGTCAGGGTGACGGCAATCGCTTTAGCGGTATCCTCAGTTTTTTGATCCACCTGCTGCGCTAAACTTTCGGGGGACAAACCTTCGTCCTCCATAAAACTCTGCACCACACCGGGGAGATGCTCCACCGCCGCCCGCAAGCCGTCCTCCACCGAGGCGGCCGCACCGATCGAGTCCCCGATACCGGCGGTGATCGCCTGTTCGGTTTTCGGTTGAATGATGCCGGTATATACCCAATCCGAAATCATCCCACTTGCAAAATAAGCAAGCAACAAGGATGCCAGCAGTCCGACCACCCCGATCACGCTTTTTAAAAAGCCGTGCCGATAGCCGGCAATGACGGTTACCACAACAATCAGTATAACCGCGATGTCCAATACGTATGCCATGAAGATACCTCCCTAAAATCAGTCGTTTTGATCAGCCGGTTCGTTCATACTATGAGGGGCCGTGTGCTGTGTCAAGACATTCAGGCCCAACACCATGATCCGGTTTCCCGAGGTAGCCACCAGCCGCCCGTCGGAGGGAACCTCCCGGCTGCCGGCAATCCCTCGACTGGACAATTGATAAACCTCTTTATCGGTCAAGAGGGTGTAGGTGTTGCCACCGGACGCCACGTCCCGGCACACCCCTTCAAACGTTTCGGTGAAGGCGGCGGTGCCGTCGGTTTTGATGAGAGCGGCGGTGCCGCCGGTCGCGGAGCCATACGGCTTCGTCACCGCCAGTACCCCTTTATCCCCGATCGCAAACGCCTGCAAAGAGCCGTCAGAAAAATCATACCGTTTGCAGGTATCCCGCTTCGGCTGGTACATCCACACCCCGGCATCCCCCACCGCGGTGATGACGGTATCCGACAGATACTGTACCCGATACAAAAGAGCGTCCTTTTCGCTATGGGTATACAGCGGATCGGTTTCCCCGGAGCCCAGGGACAGCACCTCCACAGTCGAGGTCATCGCCCCGCCTTCAGCACCAACCGCGGCCACCGCCAACTGTTTGCCGCTCGGCGAAAAGGCAAGGTCGGCAATCAAATTACTGCACAGACGGTGATAAATCAGCTCGCCACCGGGAGAATAGACCGAAATCTCGGCGTTATATCCCTGATCCGAACCGGTGACCACCGCCACCCGTCCGCTTTTATGTACGGCGGCGGTCAGAATATCGTACGATGCATTCATTTCCTGCACCGTTTTGGAACGGGTTTCCAGTTGAAGCCGTTTACCGCCCAATTCGGCAACCAACGCGTATTTTCCGGCGACCCGAAGCTGGGGGTCGGAAAAAGCGTGGGTGCGGCGCATCGTTTCCACACCGCTATTATTCAACATAGTAACGTACGTGTCACTGAGCAGTATGGTAGAACCGCCTTCGTATTCCATTTGGAAGATCTGGCTGCCGGCCACGTTGACCGGGAAGCCGTCCCCACCGCTTCCACCGGACATCAGGTCATGAATATTTCCGGTAACCGTTTCGGGGGCGAGGGTTTCCCAATTCAGTGCCACCAAAGCAACCAGTGCCGCCAATACGATGAGGACCAGCAAACGGATCCAAAACCGCCGCTTTTTCCGGGTGCGGCGGGCACGACCGGCTTCGGTTTCATTTTCCCGGCTATGACGATGTTTTTTCGGCATCCGTTTTCCCCTCCTCATAGTACACTTTTTCTAAAAACAATCCTAATGCGGGTGCGGTAAATCCGGCATCCTCCCGCCGGCCGGTTTCAAGCGCCGTTTCAATCGCATCAGGCGGCAACGCTCCGGCCGCAATATCCAGGAGAGTCCCCACCATAATGCGCACCATGTTATACAAAAAGCCGTCCGCTTCCACTGTAAAGGTGACAAGCTTGCCGTCCCGCTTCACCTCCGCTTTCGACACGGTGCGCACCGTATCTTCGGCGGCAGTATCCGCACCGGCGGCACAGAAGGCGGCGAAATCGTGGGTGCCGACAAAAGCGGCGGCCGCCCGGTTTAAAAGCTGCTCATCCAACCGCCCGGTGCGGCGCAACGCGTACCGATCCCAAAACGGATTGCGGCACGGGTCGTTCCAGATATGATAACAGTACCGTTTACCCTGCGCCAAATACCGGGGATGAAAATCTAAGGCCACCTCTTCACAACGGTATACCGCCACGTCAGGCGGCAGATGCTGATTGAGCGCCAATGGCATCCGCTCGATCGGAACGGTACTTTCGGTATCAAAGGTACAGCAAAACATATTGGCGTGTACCCCGGAATCGGTGCGACTGCAGCCAATCACCCCGGCGCGAACACCGGTAACCGATTGGATCGCATCCTGCAACACCTGCTGTACCGTCACTACCCCCGGCTGAACCTGCCAGCCGTGGTAATGGGTGCCATCGTATCGTAAAGTCAGCAGCAGTCGTCGCATAGTCACACCTCCCGGAATTTTTTACAGAACAGGGTCAATCAGAATATTCATCACGATCAGCAAGGCAAGTACCGCCAGCGATACCGCAAGCGACAGATAATCCCGTCTGGCCAAATGCAGTTGCTTCATACGGGTGCGGCCTTCGCCGCCCTGATAACAGCGGCATTCCATAGCGGTCGCCAGTTCATACGCCCGACGGAAAGCCGACACAAACAGCGGGATCAAAATCGGGATCATCGCTTTCACCCGTTTCATCAGTCCGCCGCTTTCAAAATCCGCGCCGCGCGCCTTTTGCGCCGACATAATCTTATCGGTTTCCTCGATCAGGGTCGGGATAAACCGAAGCGCAATGGTCATCATCATCGCCAGCTCATGCACCTGCAGATGCAGTACCTTCAAAGGGCTGAGCAGCCGTTCCAGCGCATCGGTGAGAGCGGTCGGCGAGGTGGTATAGGTCAAAAGGGACGAGCCGATAATCAAACAGATAATGCGAATACCGATAAACGCCGCGGTGATCAGTCCCCCGGTGTGAACCTTAAAAATCCACCAGGAAAACAACAACCGACCGCCGGACACGTAAAAGATATTCAGGATCGAAGTAAACAGGATGAGCGGCAGGATCGGACGGATGCTTTTGAAAATCAACCGTCCGGGCAACCCCGACAAGGCGATACACAGCACCAAAAACGCGACCGCCAGCAACAGCCCGAACCAGTTTTTCGGCACGAACACCATAGCGATCCACAAAACGGTGAGTATCAGCTTCATTCGGGGGTCCAGCCGATGCAATAACGAGGGAGCGGGGAAATACTGTCCAATGGTGATATCGGTCAGCATACCGTCACCCCCTTTTCCTTCAATAAAGCCACAGCGGCTTGTTCCGCCTGTTCAAGGGTGTACACCGCGTCGTGATCGGCGATCCCTTTATCCGCCAGTTGAGAGAAGATGCGGGTGACCGCCGGAACCGACAGCCCCATTTCTTCCAGTTCAGCCGCCCGATCAAACACCCGAGGCGCGGTATCGTACATTGCCACCCGGCTATGCTGCATTACCAGCACCTTATCGGCGATCCGGGCGACGTCCTCCATACTGTGGGATACCAAAAGAACGGTAGTGCCGTTCTTCCGGCGGTACCGATCGATCTGTTCCAAGATCAGATCCCGGCCGTGAGGATCAAGCCCTGCGGTGGGTTCGTCTAAAATCAACACCTCCGGGCGCATCGCCATCACCCCGGCGATCGCCGTCCGACGTTTTTCACCGCCGGATAGGTCAAAGGGGGATTTCTTAAGCAGCGAAGCGGAGAGTCCCACAAATTCAGCGGCCTCTTTCACCCGCTGATCGATCTCCTCTTCGCTCAGTCCCATATTCCGGGGACCGAAAGCAATATCCTTTTCCACCGTATCCTCAAACAACTGATGCTCGGGATACTGAAACACCATACCTACCCGAAAACGGATATTCCGGATGTTTTTGGGGTCAGCCCAGATGTCCTCCCCATTCAACAGCACCCGGCCGGAGGCGGGTTTCAAGAGACCGTTCAGATGCTGAACGAGGGTGGATTTTCCCGAACCGGTATGCCCGATAATGGCGGTGAGTTCTCCTTGTTCAAAGCCGATCGAAATATCGTGCAGAGCGGTATGCTCAAACGGCATACCGGGAGAATAGGTGTAACACAGGTTTTCGGTTTGTAAAACGGTCATCGGTCAGCACCTTCTTTCAGCACTGCCTCGAAAGCGGCAACAAATTCCTCCGCCGTCAGAATATCCGCCGGCAGGTTCACACCCTTTTGCCGCAGGCGATAACAAAGCTCGGTCGGTTGCGGAACGTCCAAACGGCATTCCCGCAATTTATCCACCTGCGAGAAGATCTCCCGAGGGGTGCCGTCCATACAAATCTTTCCGCCGTCCATCACCAGCACCCGGTCGGCACCGGCCGCTTCTTCCATATAATGGGTGATGATCACCACCGTCATTCCGCGGTCGCGGTTGAGCGCGTGAACCGTTTGAAGCACCTCCCGCCGACCCTGCGGGTCCAGCATAGCGGTGGGCTCATCCAACACCAAGCAATCCGGCTGCATCGCCAGTATGCCGGCGATCGCCACCCGCTGCTTCTGTCCGCCGGACAGCTTATGCGGAGCGCTGTCTTTATACCCATACATCCCCACCGCACGCAGAGAATCTTCTACCCGGCGGCGGATCTCCTGCGGAGGAAGTCCCAGGTTTTCCGGTCCAAATGCCACGTCCTCCTCCACAATGGAGGATACCAGCTGGTTATCCGGGTTTTGCAGTACGAGGCCGACCGTCCGACGAACGTCAAACAGCCGATCGGGGTCAGCGGTATCCATACCGTCCACCAACAGTTTTCCGCCGGTGGGCAGCAGGATCGCATTACATTGTTTGGCTAAGGTGGATTTCCCGGAGCCGTTGGCGCCGAGCAACGCCACAAAGCTCCCCTTCTCTATCGAGAGGTCCACACCCTCCAGCACAATATGCGGCGCTTCGTCCGGATTTTCATACGAAAAGGACAGCGCCTGTGCATTGATGATCTCCATATTGCCTCCGAAAAATTACTTTGCATGCCACACGGCGGTCGCCCCGCAGGGAAGCACCAGACCGCTGGCGGTCACCGGCAGACCGATCTCGTCTGCCGACACCGTGCCGCCCTCAAACTTCTGCATCAGCGATGCCAACACGTACTGCATCACCGAAGGGGACAGCCCTGCCGAATAAGAATTGATGAGGAAAAACAGCGGTTTATCGCTAAGCAGGCGCACACATTGCTCCACCAGCGGATATATCTGCTGTTCCAATTTCCACACCTCTCCCCCGGGTCCTCGTCCGTAGGAAGGGGGGTCCATTAAAATGGCATCGTAGGTATTTCCCCGGCGGATCTCCCGCTGGACAAACTTCCCACAATCATCTACAAGCCAGCGGATCGGGCGGTCGGCAAGTCCACTTGCCACCGCGTTTTCCCGACCCCAGGTCACCATACCCTTAGATGCATCCACGTGGGTGACCTGCGCACCGGCAGCGGCACAAGCGAGCGATGCCGCCCCGGTATAGCCGAATAAATTCAGCACCTTGATCGGACGGTCGGCTTTTTGAATCCATTCGGACATCATATCCCAGTTAACCGCCTGTTCGGGAAAGATACCGGTATGCTTAAAGCCCATAGGTTTCAAATTAAACCGCAAATCGCCGTAGTTTATCTGCCAGCTATCCGGCAGGGAGCGGTTTCTTTCCCAATGTCCGCCGCCGCTCCCCGAACGGATATACCGCGCGTGGGCGGCCTTCCACCGGGGGTCCCGACGGGGGGTATGCCATAAAATCTGCGGATCGGGACGGATCAGGAGAATATTCCCCCAGCGTTCCAACCGCTCACCGTCGCTCGCATCCAGCAGTTCATAGTCTTTCCAGTTATTTGCTGCTCTCATTGACAAAATCAACCACCGATCTTCGCTTTAATGGCATTGCACACGGCAACCGCCGCCTCGTTGATCGCATCGAATTCGCGACCTTCCACCATAACCCGGATGACCGGCTCGGTACCGGAGGGGCGCACCAGCACCCGTCCGTCACGGCCAAGCGCTTCATCGGTATCGGCAATGAGTTTTTTGATCTCTTCATCCGCCGCGTACAACGCCTTTTGGGCGGTGTCGGCGTGAACGTTCACCAGCACCTGCGGATACCGTTCCATAAGGGTGCCGATCCGGGACAGTTTCCAACCCAATCGACGGGACATACACAGCAGTTGCAAGGCGGACAGCTGTCCGTCGCCGGTGGTGGCGTATTCCCGCAGAATGATATGACCCGACTGTTCGCCGCCGATCATATAATCCTCTTTCACCATTTCTTCCAGCACGTACCGATCCCCCACCTTGGTGGAAGCGACGTCAATGCCGTTATTCTCACAGCAACGGAAGAAACCGAGGTTGGACATCACGGTGACCACCGCGGTATTCCCATTCAGTTTTCCCTGTTTTTTCAGATCGTATGCCATAGCGGCGATCATCTGATCGCCGTCCAACACGGTGCCGTTTTCATCCACCGCCAAACACCGATCAGCATCTCCGTCAAATGCAACACCGCCGTCCAGGCGATGCTTTTTCACATAGGATACCAGCGGTTCCAGACAGGTCGAACCGCAACCGGCATTGATGTTCACCCCGTCCGGGTCACGACCGATAAATTCACAGCGGACTCCCAACGCTTCAAACAGCTTTTTCGCCGTTTTGCTGGCGGCACCGTTGGCGCAGTCTACGGCAATATGCAGGCCGGACAGCTCCACGTCCACCGACGAGAGCAGATGACGGACGTAATCTTCCACGGCACGGTCACAGGTAAACACCCGACCGACGTCGCCGCCCACCGGGTTCGGGATCTCTCCGGCGTGATCCAGTACGATCGCCTCGATCTGTTCTTCCAGCGCATCCGACAGTTTAAAGCCCTCGCCATTGAAAATCTTAATGCCGTTGTATTCGCACGGGTTATGCGAAGCAGAAATCATAACAGCGGCATCCGCTTCGTAGAAGGATGCAAGGTACGCCACCGCCGGGGTCGGGACTACACCGAGCAGATGCACGTCCGCACCCACCGAACAAAGTCCGGCGGTCAGCGCCGCTTCCAGCATATCGCCGGAGGCACGGGTATCCTTGCCGATCAGCACCTTCGGACGTTTGCCGTCCGCTTTGAGCAGCACCACCGCCGCCGCGCGGCCGATCTGCATCGCCAGTTCACAGGTAAGTTCCGTATTCGCCACCCCACGGGCGCCGTCGGTTCCGAATAATCTTCCCATATCAAAAAATCTCCTTTATGTCACCTTTCTTTACAGAAAGCTGGTTTGTTCGGGATAGGATTCCTTTTTCTCCGGCTGACCCGGTACCGGCAACCCTAAATGCTCATACGCCGCCGGCAGAACCACCCGTCCGCGCGGGGTACGGCTCAAAAAGCCCATTTGCATCAGATACGGCTCATACACGTCCTCAATGGTGACCGCTTCTTCCCCGATCACCGCCGCCACCGTATCCAGCCCTACCGGACCGCCGTTATAATGCCGGATCATCGCTTCCAGCATCCGCCGGTCGATCCGATCCAAACCGAGTTCATCAACCTCCATACGGTTGAGCGCCACCCGGGCGGTATCCGCATCAATCGCCCCGCCGTGCATCACCTGAGCGAAGTCCCGCACCCGTTTGAGCATCCGGTTGGCAATACGGGGGGTTCCGCGACTGCGGGAGGCAATTTCCAAAGCGCCGTCCTCATCACAAGGAACTTCCAAAATATGGGCGCTACGGCTGACGATCTTTGCCAGTTCTTCCGGGGTATACAGTTCCAATCGCAACAGCACCCCGAAGCGATCTCTGAGCGGCGCAGACAGCTGACCCGCTCGGGTGGTCGCCCCGATGAGGGTAAACCGCTGAAGCGGCAGGTGAATGGAAGAAGCCCCCTGACCTTTGCCGTTGATGATATCAATGGCAAAATCCTCCATAGCCGGATACAGGATCTCCTCCACCGTACGGGGAAGGCGGTGGATCTCGTCGATAAAGAGAACGTCCCCTTCCTCCATATTGGTGAGCATCGCCGCCAGATCGCCCGGGCGTTCCAGCGCCGGGCCGGAGGTGATGTGGAAGTTGACCCCGAGTTCGTTGGCGATGATCGCCGCCAGGGTGGTTTTACCCAATCCCGGCGGTCCGTACAACAGCACGTGATCCAGCGCATCGTGCCGCATCTTCGCCGCATCGATAAACACCGACAGGTTTTCCTTCACCTTTTCCTGTCCTATATATTCCCCGAGGGTGCGCGGGCGCAACGGGTTATCCCCGTCGTCCTCCGGCAGGTATTCTGCCGACACCATGCGGTTTTCAAAATCGGTTTCCATATCCATACCGACACGTCCTTTCGGAATTATTTATTCGCCAGGGAGCGCAGCGCTTGCCGCACCAGCGTCTCCACCGGCAGGGTGCTATCCAACTTTCCGACCGCCATAGCCGCCTCTCCGGAGGTGAACCCAAGCATCGTCAGGGCATTCACCGCTTCAGCGGCATTGCCGGCGGCAGACACCGGGCCGGCATCCGCCGGCATCTCGACACCGCCGCTTGCGGTCGGCAGAGCGCATTTATCCTTCAACTCCAGCACCACCCGCTGGGCCAGTTTCGGGCCGACACCGGGGGCTTTCGTAAGCGCCTTATAATCACCGGCGGCTACCGCCAGCGCTACCCGTTCGGGGGTGAGTTCCGAGAGGATCGCCAACCCTACCTTCGGGCCGACACCGCTCACCCCGGTCAACAGCTTAAAACTTGCCAGTTCCTTCTGCTCGGCAAAGCCGAACAGTTCGATCGCATCCTCCCGGACGTTCATCATGGTATACAGCATCGCCTCACTGCCGATCGAGGGCAACTGGCGGGCGGTCTGCAAAGTGATGTGGCAGGAAAGTCCCACCCCACCGCATTCGATCACCGCGAGTTTCGGGTCGGCGTGGATCAGTTTTCCGCGTACACTGTAAATCATAAACGGGCACGTCCTTTCGCTTGTCGATTAAGCAGCGCTTCCTTCACCGAGGAACCGCCGTACTGTGCGTGGCAAATGGCCAAAGCCAACGCATCCGCCGTATCGTCCGGTTTCGGAACCTCCTGCAACCGCAGTAACCGACGGGTCATCTCCATCACCTGCGGCTTTTGAGCTTGTCCGTAACCGGTCACGGCGCTTTTCACCTGAAGGGGGGTGTATTCAAACACCGGCACCTTCGCCTGCTGTAAAGCAAGCAGGATCACCCCGCGCGCTTCCGCAACTTCAATGGCGGTTTTCTGGTTGTTCTGAAAGTACAGCTTTTCCACCGACACGGCATCCGGGTGATGCCGTTCCAAAATGGCGGTAAGTTCCCGATAAATCTTTTCCAGCCGTTCGGGAAACGGGGTGCCGGCGGCGGTGAGAATGGCGCCGAAATCCAGCGGCATAAACCGTCCGCGTTCATACCGGACGACCCCCCAGCCAATGATCGCATAGCCGGGATCGATACCGAGAATGACCATACTTTTTTCACCTCACCGCACTCCAAAAAATTACATTCATATCAGTATAACATATAATTATTAAAAA
>JAFSAC010000019.1 GCA_017442265.1 Clostridia bacterium
GGTCGGACCGACAATAACCGGAAAACGTTTTTTCAGTTGTGTCAACCCGTATCCCTCCGTACGTTATCGAATTCTGCCGAACTGTTTCTCCAATTCCTGGCGGGTCATGGTAAAGCAAACCGGACGACCGTGCGGACAATAACGCACGTCCGGGTCGCTGAGCACCTGTTCAACCAGCTTCTGTAATTCCGGCAGGGTGCTGACATCCCCCGCCTTAATTGCGGCACGACAGGAAATGGAATGATAGATCCAGTCCTCTTTGACGGTAAGGACGTCCCGGCGGCCGGAGCAAAGTCCCCCGGCGATCTCCTCGATCATCGCGGTGACGTCACAACCGGATAAAATCACCGGCACCGAACGAACCAACACGGTAAGCGAACCGAATTCCTCGATCTGATACCCTGCCTTTTGAAGCATCGGCAACCCTTCCAAAAGCGCATTATAAGGGTCGCTTTCCAGCGACACCGCTACCGGCTGCAGCAGCATTTGAGAAGCGCTTTCCACCGGTTGACTTTTGATCTCATTATACAGTATCCGTTCGTGAGCGGCGTGTTTATCCACCACCAGCAGTTGCTCGCCCCACTCTGCGAGAATATAGGTGGAAAACACCTCGCCAATCACCCGAGCGGGGATAACTTCCGGCTCGGAAGCAATCGGTGCCGGTTCTGCCGGCGCGGGCGGGGTGAGCATCTCCTGAATCTCCGGGGATTTAAAAGCGGTCGGTTGTTCTTCCACCACAATATCAATGCCGGTGCGATTCAAAAAGGCATTCGGACGGCTGGTATCATCACGTAAAGAAAAAGAGGGGCGGTCGGAATCCGTTTCAATGACCGGCGGAACGCTCGGTTTTTCAATCGGGGTTGCCGGTTTTATAACCGACGGAGCGGGTTTCTTCCATTCGGTGAAGGTGGGTTGTACCACCGCCGGTGCAGAAGATACAGGGCGGATAAAGGGATTTTGAGCCCTTTCGCTCTTTTTAAGAGTGTCCCCCTTCTGGAGAGCGGCACGCACACCGTGATACACCGTATCAAACACCGGTTTTTCTTGCACAAACCGCACCTCGATTTTCGCCGGATGCACGTTCACGTCCACCGTTTCGGGCGGAAGTTCAATATGCAAAACACAAGCCGGGAACCGCCCGGTCATCATCATACCGTGATAAGCACGCTCCAGGGCCACTGCGGCGGTATTGGTCTTGACGTACCGACCGTTAATGAAGAAATGCTGCATAGTCCGGTTGGCACGTGCGGCGGTGGGCTGACAGCAATAGCCGTATACCCGTACCCCGTCAAGCGTATATTCCACCGGCAAAAGATCGCCGGCAAACTGCTTGCCGAACACCGCATAAACGCAGGAATACAGTTCACCGTCACCGGGGGTGAGTAGCTCCTCCCGTCCTTCCCGAATATACCGGAAGGACACCTCCGGGTGGGACAGCGCCATTCGTTGTACCACCCCGGTAACCGCATTTCCTTCGCTGACGTCTTTTTTCAGAAATTTCATCCGAGCGGGCACGTTATAAAAGAGATTGGAGACGGTAATGGTGGTTCCCTTCGGCGCTCCCATTTCTTCATACTCCAACTCTTCACCGCCGGCGATATGATACACCGTTCCCAGTTCGTTTTCATCTGTACAGGTCAAAAGCTTTACATCAGCAACAGCGGCCACCGATGCCAACGCTTCCCCACGAAAACCAAGGGTGCCGATACGCTCTAAATCCTCCTCGGTGCGCACCTTACTGGTGGCATGACGAAGGAAGGCGGTCGGAACATCCTCATGAGCGATTCCGCAACCGTTGTCGGTAATACGCATGAAGGCGATACCGCCGCTCACGATCTCCACCGTCACCGTATCGGCACCGGCATCAATCGCGTTTTCAAGCAATTCTTTTATCACCGACGCGGGCCGTTCCACCACCTCACCGGCGGCGATCAATTCCGCAGTATGTCGGTCTAAAACCCGAATTTTTGCCATGGGTATCCCTCCCTGCAGTTTATAAGTTCTGCGCCTTTTTTACCAAGGCGTACAAGGTTTGCAACGCTTCAATGGGGGTCAAGGTGTTCACATCCAATTCTTTCAGCTCCTGTGCAAGAGCCGAAAGGGCGGCATTTTCAAAAGACAATTGACCGGAATCCTCCGGCAATTCTTCCGCAGAAATAGTCGGGCGAAGGAGAGCGCCCTCCCCCGCTTCAACGAGACCTTTTAAGATCTCTTTACCACGGGTCACCACGTCGTTCGGAATACCGGCGAGTTTTGCGACCTCAATGCCGTAGCTGTCATCCGCCGGGCCGCGAACGATGCGGCGTAAAAAGGTGATATCATCACCGCGCTTTTTCACCGCAATGTTATAGTTTTTCACACAGGAAAGCTCGTCTTCAAGGACGGTCAGCTCGTGGTAATGGGTGGCAAAAAGCGCTTTGGCGCCCAATTTCTTGGGGTTGGCCACGTATTCCACCACCGCTCTGGCAATGCTCATACCGTCAAAGGTTGAGGTGCCGCGACCGATCTCATCAAAAATAAGCAAGCTGTGGCGGGTCGCATTATTCAGTATGTAAGCGACCTCGCTCATTTCCACCATAAAGGTAGACTGACCGGACGCGAGATCATCCGAAGCGCCAACACGGGTGAAGATACTGTCAACAATGGTTATGTTCGCTTCACTTGCCGGCACGAAACATCCGATCTGGGTCATTAAAACGATCAAAGCGGTCTGCCGCATATAGGTAGATTTACCCGCCATATTCGGGCCGGTGATCATCGCAATGCGGTTATCCCGGTCATCCAGCAGGGTATTATTCGGCACAAACGGTGCATCGGACAGCGATTCCACCACCGGGTGACGTCCGCCGGTGATCTTCAGTTCTCCGTCGGTGCTGATCTCCGGGCGACAGTATTTCCGACGGGCGGAAACCTCGGCAAAGGAAACCAGCACGTCCAGCTGAGCAACAGCGGCGGCCGTCTTTTGAATACGGGTAAGCTGAGCGGCGACCGCCGAACGCAGTTCGGTGAACAATTGATACTCCAGCGCCACTGAACGCTCATTGGCGGTGAGCACCCTGGTTTCCAGGTCCTTCAGTTCCTGGGTGATATACCGCTCCGCATTGGCAAGGGTCTGCTTACGAATATAATGCGGCGGAATCTCCCCGGTGTACGAACGGGAGATCTCAATATAATAACCAAACACCCGGTTGTATCCAACCTTCAGGTTTTTAATACCGGTCTTTTCCCGCTCCTGTGCTTCGACCCGCAGGATAATTCCCTTTCCGTCCTTGAGGTCCAGTTTCAGTTCATCCAGGTCAGGGTTATACCCTTCCCGGATCATCCCGCCTTCCCGCACCGAAAACGGCGGATCGTCCACAATTGCCGAAGATAACAGCGATTCCATATCCTGAAGCGGGTCCATATCCTGCTCCAACTGGGATAACAAGGAAGCCCCCGCTCCTTTTAACGCTTCTTTGATCGGGCGCACCGCACCGATAGTCAGACATAACGAGCGCAGTTCCCGCGCGTTAGCGCTTCCGTAAATAATCCGGGTCATCAGCCGTTCCAGATCGTAAACACCGGTCAGCGCCTCACGAACCTCACTGCGGAGCACCGTATTCTTCACCAATTCCTCCACGGCATTCAACCGGGCGATAATCGGCGCCGGTTGAATGAGCGGCTGTTCGATCCAGGAACGAATAAGCCGCTTACCCATAGCGGTCGAGGTGCGGTCCAGTACCCCTAAAAGCGACCCACGCTTTTCTTTGGAGCGCATAGTTTCCAGCAGCTCCAAATTTCGGCGGGTGTTGATATCCAGCCGCATATACTGAACGTCGGAATACACGTTGAGATGATTCAGCCGTTCCAACCCGTTCATCTGGGTGGAACGCAGATACGCGAGCACACAGCCGAGCGCCCGCACCGAAGGCATATGATCCGAAAGCTGAAGCTCGTCCAGCGTATGCTTCCCAAAATGGGAGAGCACGATCTCGGTGGTCAGCCGTTCATCAAACTCGTCATCCTCCCGCACGTCAGCGGTGACGTTCAGACGATCGGTCAAAAAGGTCTGAATCTCCTGCTGTAAAGCGGCGGTGGTATTGATAAGCACCTCATGGGATCAAAACGACCCAGCTCATTAGTTAGCCGCTGAATCATATCGGCGCCGGAAAGAGAGGTAACGTTGATGTCCCCGGTCGAGCAGTCGCAGAAACAAAGACCGATCTCGCGGTGTTCCTTTTGCAGCCAGATCGCCGCCAAATAGTTATGCCGGCTTTCATCCAGCATGCTGCCTTCAATCACCGTGCCGGGGGTGATAATACGGACAACGTCCCTTTTCA
>JAFSAC010000020.1 GCA_017442265.1 Clostridia bacterium
AGCATGGTTTCCACCGTGCCGGCGATCTGAGCGCGTTCGCTATCCCGCACCTCGGCAGACAATTCCTCGAGGTTATCAATGAATACCGTCAGCGCCACCGGGCGGCTGGCGGTGTATTCCTCCGCAATGGCTTTCAGCCGGGTGTTATCCACGTAATAAAGCAGGATAAGTGAGTCATCCTCCTGTTGTACCCGACTGAGATAGAGGTTATACCGACGATCAGCCAGGGTAACATCCACCGCATCCTTTTTGAGCAGGGTATCCAAAGGAAGTCCGCCGGTAATCTCCGAAAGAGAACTGCCGTACGTCTCCCGGCCGTTCATAACCTTATCGCGAAAACGGTCATTATACCACAGTACCCTTCCCTCTTGCGAGCCAACCGCCACCGGCAGAGGAAAATGCGAGAGGGAATCCCTTTCCTCTTGACTGAGCCGGTGCGCCACCAAGGAAAGATATTTTTTGAAACGGTGTTTGGAACGGAAATGCCCATACAGTACCGCTACCGCCGCTATCACCGAGAGAGCCACACCTGCGTAAAATAACGGGCGGCTGACAAAGTAAGCGGCCACCGTCTGCCCAACGAGAACGAGCAATAATATCGCCGCAAGCGGCGTTTGAGGATAACGATGATCCCGTTTCATAAATATCCCTCCTTTACAACAAAATAAGCAGATTACACGTCCATAATGATCGGCAGGATCATCGGACTGCGCTTGGTTTTCTGGAAGATCATATGGGACAGTTCATCCCGCACACGGGTCTTCATGGTGGTCCAATCAAGGGTATGCTTATGACAGCATTCCTCCAGCACCCGCCGGGCAATCTCACGCGCCCGCTCCAGCAATTCTTCCGATTCACGGACGTACACAAAGCCACGGGAAACGACGTCCGGGCCGGATACCACCAAACCGTTTTCGGGGTCAATGGTGGCCACCACCACAATGATCCCGTCCTCCGCCAGATGCTTACGGTCGCGAAGCACAATACTGCCGACGTCTCCGATCCCGAGTCCGTCCACCAGCACCCGTCCCGCCGGGACAGATGCGGCGACCTGCATCTTATCGGGGGTCAATTCGACCACCTTACCAATTTCGGTCATCAGCACGTTTTCCGCCGGCATACCCATACTGCGGGCGAGCCGTGCGTGCTTTTGCAGATGCTTCTGCTCGCCGTGTACCGGGATGAAGTAGCGGGGGCGGGTCAGCCCTTGCATAATCTTCAGCTCTTCCTGGCAGGCGTGACCGGACACGTGCACGTCGTACATCTTCTCATACACCACTTCACAGCCGCGTTTGAGAAGCTCGTCAATTACCTTGCCGACCGCCTTTTCATTGCCGGGAATGGGGGTGGCGGAGATGATGATATAATCCTCCGGACCAACCTCCACCTGCCGGTGGTCGGAAAAGGCCATACGGGAGAGGGCGGACATCGGTTCGCCCTGACTGCCGGTGGTGATAATGGTCATTTTATCCTTCGGGTAACGGTCTACCGCCTCGATATCCACCAAAATACCGGCGGGAACGTGCAGGTAGCCCAGTTCATTCGCAATATTCACAAAGTTGATCATACTGCGGCCGGATACCGCCACCTTCCGTCCGTCCTGGCTCGCCGCATCGATGATCTGCTGGATGCGGTTAAGGTTGGAGGAAAAAGTCGCAACGATAATGCGCTTATTCCCCACCTTTTTGAACAGGTTGGCAAAGCTATCGCCCACCACCCGCTCACTGGGGGTAAACCCGGGGCGTTCGGCATTGGTGGAGTCGGCGAGCAGAGCCAGCACCCCTTCTTTGCCGAACTGACCGAACCGCGCCAGGTCGATCATCGGACCGCTGGCGGGGGTGCAGTCAATCTTAAAGTCGCCGGTATGCACCACGTAGCCATAAGGGGTCTTGATACCCAAGGCCACCGCATCCGGGATAGAGTGGTTCACCGGGACCAGTTCCACCGTCACGTCCCCAAAGGACAGCACCGAACCGGGGTTGACCACCTGGATGTTGGCGTGGATATTCTTTTCACGCAGTTTGGATTCGATCAGCGCCGCCGTCAAACGGGTCGCATACACCGGGAATTTCATCTGGGACAGCAGGTACGGCAGAGCACCGATATGATCCTCGTGTCCGTGGGTGATGATTACCCCTTGAATGCGATCTTTGATCTTCTCTACGTAAGAGAAGTCCGGCAGAACGATATCCACCCCGAGCATATCCTCGTCCGGGAAGGACATACCGCAATCGATCAAAAAAGCGGCGTTGCCGTATTCAAACAGGGTCATATTCTTGCCGATCTCGTTGAGTCCACCGAGGAAGGTGAGTTTCACCGGCGGCAGGTTTTTCTTCGCCCGCGAACGGTTTTGTGCGGGACGGGAAGCCGCACCCGGGGTACGGGACGGCGCTTTTTGCTGTTTTCCAAAGTTCGGTTTTTGCGGCTTTTGCGGTTTTAAAGGCGTATCTCCCGCCGCACGCATAGTGCCGGCAGCCAGCTTTCTCCCCGGCTTTTGTTGGCGCAGAGAATTTTTTCTCTGCTTGGGCGATTCGTAGGAAAACACGTTTTTCTCTACGGGTCTTTTTTCTGTTTTCGTTGCCACAATGCTCCTCCGTTTCTGAAAGTTCGGTTTTATAAAAAAACCGGTCGTTTGATACGGTCATGAAAAGGGCGGTCTCAATATTCCGTATCGCCTAAAATGATCAACCTCACACAAGGTGAGAAAAAAGCGGATACTCCGCCTTATATCCATATAAGTGTCTTAATCATACTTTAATTTTATATAATTGTCAAGGAAAACGCACCGATTCTCCGTCCGCCCACGGTTCTTTTCCCAGTATTGGCAAAAAAATCCGCTTTATCTCTTGTAACTTCGAAAAAAACTGGTAAAATAGGAGCATAAAGTAGTTCAACGGAGGGTGCGATATGAAGCAGGTGGATATTTTTACCGACGGTGCCTGTTCCGGTAATCCCGGAGCCGGTGGCTGGGGGGTCATCCTCCGCTACAAAGGGGTGGACAAGGAGTTGTCCGGCGGTGAACCCGAAACCACCAACAACCGTATGGAGCTAACCGCGGTCATCCGTGCTTTACAGGCACTCAAAGAACCGTGTACGGTACGGCTCACCAGCGACTCCAAATACGTCATCGATGCGATCGAAAAGGGCTGGGTATACGGCTGGAAGAAAAACGGCTGGAGAAAAGCGGATAAACAACCGGCCAAAAACGTGGATCTATGGGAAGAACTGCTCGCCCTCCTGCAAAAACACACCGTTTCCTTCCACTGGGTGCACGGACATCAGGGGCATCCCGAAAATGAGCGATGTGACGAGTTGGCGGTTGCCGCTTATCAAAAATACCTTGTATAGCAAGGACTTTTCGCCTGTAAAGTTACTATGCTTTACAGTCATTTTTCATTCTTTTCTTGACATTTCTCTACGGTATGCTATACTGAATACAAGATCTTCGGGGCGGGGTGCAATTCCCCACCGGCGGTGACAGTCCGCGAACACCCGGAAACGGGTGCCGATCCGGTGTAATTCCGGAACCGACGGTGAAAGTCCGGATGAAAGAAGAACGAATACGTTGCCGTTCTTGCGCCCTGCTTATATTATATAAGCGGGGCATATTTATTTTCCCGGATCGGAAAGGATGCTGTATGATGAAACGCTCTCGTCTGTTCCCGATCGTGTTGGTGGCGGTGATGACCGCCCTCTCCACCGTCATCTACCTCTTGTTCCCGGAAATCCCGTTAGTACCGGGAGTGGAACACCTCAAGGTGGATTTTTCGGACATCCCGGCGCTGGTGACCACCTGTACCGTGGGGCCGGTGTACGGTGTCGCTGTAGAAATCTTCAAAAATCTCATTCATCTGTTCCGCACCACCACCTTCGGCATCGGGGAACTGATGAATATCGGGATTGGCAGTGCTATTATGCTTTCCATGTGGGGCGGATGCAAGCTTTTCGGTAAACTACTGAAAAAAGAGCCGTATTCTTCCTCTTGCTACTACCTCTCGGCGGCGGTCACCATTGTGATCACCATTCTGGTCGGGTGGTTGCTCAATGCGGCGCTCACCCCGGTCTTTTACCGCATTATGGGATTTCCGCTGACCGCCGAGGCGCTGGCCGCCGGAGTATGGGGGTCCACCCTGCTCAACACGGTAAAAGGGGCGATCACCATTCTTCCCTTCTGGCCGCTTATCCAGGTGGTACGGCGAGGGGTAAAAAATACCGTTTGACAAAATCCGACCCAGTTGTTATACTATATACGAAAATTTGATAGACCTTATCAAGAGTGACAGAGGGAACAGGCCCGATGAAGTCCGGCAACCTGCCCGTTATTACGGGGACAAGGTGCTAAATCCTGCGGTATTCACCGGAAGATGAGGAGTGTATCCGCCGCCCGGGAAGTCGGGCGGCTTTTTTTGACTTAGGAGGAAGTATCATGGCAAAACGTTTATTCACGTCCGAATCGGTCACCGAAGGACATCCGGACAAGGTATGCGACCAGATCTCGGACGCAGTTTTAGATGCGATCATAGCGAAGGATCCGACGGCGCACGTCGCCTGTGAAACGGTGACCACCACCGGACTGGTTATGGTCATGGGCGAGATCTCCACCACCGCTTCGGTAGACATTCCGGCCATTGCACGGCAGGTGATCTTAGATATCGGTTACAACGGTGAGGACGGCAATTTCAACGGGCGCACCTGTGCGGTGATGACCGCCATTGACGAGCAGTCCCCGGATATTGCTATGGGTGTCAACTGTGCTTTGGAACAGCGGGAAAGCGACGGCGACGATCCGTACGATCAGATCGGCGCCGGTGACCAGGGGCTGATGTTCGGCTATGCCTGTAACGAAACCCCCGAACTGATGCCGCTGCCTATCTCGCTTGCCCACCGACTTGCCCGGCGGTTGACCGAGGTGCGTAAAGACGGCACCCTTCCCTATCTGCGCCCCGACGGCAAGACGCAGGTGACCATTGAATACGACGGTACCCGTCCGGTGCGGGCAGAAGCGATCGTCGTTTCCTCGCAACACGCGGCGGAGATCTCTCTCCAAACGATGCGAGAGGATATCATCCGCGAGGTGATCCGTCCGGTCGTGCCTTCCGAATTACTGGATGACAACACGAAGATCTTTGTCAACCCGACCGGCCGGTTTGTGGTAGGCGGTCCGCAGGGTGACAGCGGACTTACCGGCCGCAAGATCATCGTGGATACCTACGGCGGTTACGCCAGCCACGGCGGTGGCGCCTTCTCCGGCAAAGACCCGACCAAGGTGGACCGTTCCGCAAGCTATATGGCGCGGTATGCCGCCAAAAACCTGGTGGCGGCAGGGCTCGCTGACCGTTGTGAATTACAGGTGGCGTATGCGATCGGCGTTGCCCGTCCGGTTTCGGTGCTGGTGAACACCTTCGGTACCGGCAAATACAGCGATGAACAGCTTGCCAAAGCGATCAACCGCGTATTTGATTTCCGTCCGGCGGCGATCATTGAC
This sequence comes from Clostridia bacterium, assembly GCA_017442265.1. Classification (GTDB taxonomy): domain Bacteria; phylum Bacillota; class Clostridia; order Oscillospirales; family Acutalibacteraceae; genus URNF01. The sequence goes on from JAFSAC010000020.1 coordinate 5,486, forward strand.
ACCTTACAGCTCCGTCAGCCGATCTACCGCCCGCTTGCCAGTCTCGGTCATATCGGACGGGAGGATCTGAACGTCCAGTGGGAAAAGACCGACCGGGTCGAAGCTCTCCTTGCGGCGGTCGAAGGTTAATCGAGAAATAAAAAAAGCCGACAGACAATTGTCTGTCGGCTTTTTTCAGTTGGTAAGCGTTTCGGCGCTTTGGTATAAAAACCGTCCGATGTCATACACACCGGTATGAAGCAGATGAATGTATTTCAGCGCCGCGGCGGCTCCTTTGGCGGTGCAATGATGCGGTTCCTCCGCCACCCGACAACCGATCCCAGTCGCCTGAGAAATCAGCTCAGCCATTCCGGGAAGCTGTGCCATACCGCCGGTCAAGATAATACCATTATCATACAGATCGGCCGCCAGTTCCGGCGGGGTATTCTCCAGCACCCGGCGAATGGTATCGACGATCTGCAAAAGAGGGTCCCCTACCGCTTCCAAAATATCCGAAGAACAAATCTCCACCGTGCGCGGCAATCCGGTCAGCGCATCCCGCCCACGAGCCGGCGCCGTCCGGTCAGGCAAGCGATCACTGGCTTTTCCGATGTCAATTTTCAGTTTTTCCGCGGTGCGCTCGCCAATTATCAAGCCGAACTTCTGACGAACGTACCGAATGATCGCCTCATCAAACGCATCCCCGCCGATCCGTTCGGAACAGGAAGAGGCGACCCCTTTTAAAGAGGTAACCGCCACGTCGGTGGTACCGGCACCGATCTCCACCACCATACTGCCACGCGGAGCTTCTACGTTCAAACCGGCACCGACCGCCGCCGCCACCGCTTCTTCCAGCAACATAACCTGGCGGGCGCCGGCGGCATACACCGCCTGCAAAAAGGCGCGTTGCTCCACCGCCGTGACCAAGGCCGGCACGCTGACCGCCGCACGGGGTTTGATCACCTTATAGGCGCACACCTTCTGCATAAAATACCGCAGCATCATACACGCCGCTTCAAAATCCGCGATCACGCCCTTCACGACCGGACGGATCACCGAAATGGAGGCCGGAGCACGTCCGAGCATTGCATACGCTTCCTCGCCACAGGTAATGAGCTTTCCGCTTTCGGCATCCACCGCCATTACCGCCGGTTCGTCTAACACGACCCCTTGTCCCGCGGCGTAAATGACCACCCGCGAGGAGCCGATATCAATACCAAAATCCCGGTCTGCCATATCAATCACCTGCTTTCTGTTTCCTTATCATTTTTCGGTCTGGTGAGCGCCAGCGCCAATACGTACACCTTTTCGGCGCCGGCAAGCTTCAACATTTTAGCACATTCATTGGTGGTGGACCCGGTGGTCACCACGTCATCGATCAAAAAAATTTGTTTTCCGCTAAGCGGCAAACGAGTATCCACGTCAAAGACACCGAGGAGGTTGACCCGCCGTTCATCCGCTTTCAGCCCCTTTTGGGAGCCGGTTTCCATTCTTTTCACCAACAGATCCACATACGGAACGTGAAAGTCCTTTGATAGCAAGCGCGCCAACCGTTCCGACTGATTAAATCCGCGGTCGCGATAGGTGCGACGGCTCATCGGAACCGCCGTCACGTAGTCGATCCGCAGGTCTCCGAATTCCCGAAACGCCGTTTCGCACATCTCGTCTGCAAAATAACGGGTGCGGTCGACGTCCTCCACCTTCTTAAAACGGTGAATGCCGTTTTGCACCGCCCCTTCAAAGTAAAACGGAGCGGCGATTCGGTCGGACAAAAAGGTATCCCGTTTACAGGTACAGTAAAGCCGCTTTTCCCGTCCGCAACGAGGACACGCCGTTTCTATGATATGCGGAGGCGGTGGTTCTATACAGGCCGGGCACACAGGATGTTCCCGGCGAGTAATCACCCGATCACAAAACACACAACGAGGCGGAAAGAACAGGTCGCGTAGCTTTCTTCCTATCTTCATCCCGGCCATTCTCCCACGTCATCCGTCAAAGTCAAAAAGTGCGAAAGCCCGCTATACCGCAAGGTTTTCCGATTGTTCTCGATCATCTCGCCCATAGTTTGTTCGTCTCCGACCACGATGAGCATCTTTTTGGCGCGGGTGATGGCAGTATACAAAAGATTTCGATAGCAAAGCTGTTTTTGATGTCGGAACATGGTCAGCACCACCGCATCAAATTCACTGCCCTGACTTTTATGAACCGTGATCGCGTACGCGAGTTCCAAATCCTTTAAATCCTCTTTGGTATACAGCGCCACCCGGTCGTCATACCGCACCGAAGCGGTCTCCTCCCGGCGGTTCACCTTTTCCAAAATACCGATATCGCCGTTAAACACCCCGGAGCCGACCTCGCCGTTATCCCGGGTCCAGATAATATCGTAATTATTGCGGTTATGCATCACCTTGTCCCCCACCCGAAGGATGCGGTTTCCGCTTTTCATCTCATTCTTTTCGGAATCAGAGGGATTGAGCAGATTTTGCAGTAAAAGATTCATTTCCTCAGTCCCCAGCGCCTGGCGGCGGCCGGGACAAAGCACCTGCAAACCGTTCCAGCAGGACACGCCATAAGTATCCGGCAACCGACGGCTACACAGCTCCAAAATCGTTTCCTGTACCGCCGGAACCGACGGACGTTTCATAAAAAAGAAATCCCCCGATTTCTCGTTCATCCGGGGCATATCCCCCGCCAGCACCGCATGGGCGCCGGTCACGATCTGGCTTTCCAGCGCCTGGCGGAACACCTCAGTTAACTGAACGGTGGGGATCATACCGACAGACAGTAGGTTCTGCAAAACGCTACCCGCCCCCACCGCCGGAAGCTGGTCAGCATCTCCGACCAAAATAAGGCGGCAGTCGTGACGAAGGGCGCGAAGCAGTTTTTCAAACAGCATCGCATCCACCATAGACAGCTCGTCCACAATCACCGTATCCGCTTCCAGCGGATTTTTTTCATCCCGGGCGAATACCGGCTCTTCCTCATCATTCCACTGCACCTCCAATAATCGGTGCAGTGTTTTCGCTTCCCGGCCGGACAGTTCGGTCATCCGTTTAGCGGCACGGCCGGTCGGGGCAGCCAAAGCCACCGCCTCACCCCGCTGCTCGAGCAGCGCAATCATACCGTTCACCGTGGTGGTTTTACCGGTGCCGGGACCGCCGGTCAGAATAAATATCCGATTCTGAAGTGCCGCCGTCAAAGCCGCTCGCTGCTGGGTGGCATAGCGGATTTTTAAGCGTTTTTCGATCCGGTCGATCTGCTCGTCCGGGGTATCCTCCTCCGGCTTATTTTTCAGCATTCGGCGCAGACGGGCGGTGGTATACTGTTCCGCCGCGTGGTAGGTCGGCAGGAAAACAAAGAGGCGCTCCCCGATCGTTTCGGTGAGAACCACCCTCTCGTGTTGCATACGCTCAAGAACCTCCGCCGTTTCCGGTTCGGGAGCGCCCAGCATGCCCGCCGCCGCCTGAACCAACTTATCCGACGGCAAACAGGTATGCCCATTCCCCAGATTGTGACGAAGAACGTACAAAAGTCCCGCTTCGATCCGCTGAGGAGTATTTCCCTCCCCATGCAAAGCCGCCGCCAAGCGGTCAGCCCGCTCAAACGGAATGGACAGTCCGGCATTGCACAGCACGTAAGGATTTTCCCGGATGCGGGAAACCGCTGACGTGCCAAACCGTTTCCAACAGCGTACCGCTTCGCTTTGGGTAAGACCATAGGTCGCAAAGGTGAGCATCAACTCCCGCAGACCGCTCTGCGCCTGAAATTCTTCACCGAGCTTTTTCGCCTTTTCGCGGGTGATGCCGCGCACCTCGGACAGCCGGATCGGCTCTTCCTCCAAAATCCGCAGGGCATCGTCCCCAAACTTATCGATCACCCGGGCGGCGGTCGCCGGACCGATCCCACGGATCGCCCCGGAGGACAGATACCGCAGGATAGCCAGCGTATCGGTAGGCAGACGGGAGGAATGACTTTCCATTCGGAACTGTCGCCCGAATTTCGGGTGTTCCACCCAATCGCCTTGCATAATCAGTTGTTCGCCGACGTGAACGTCCGCAAAGGTGCCGACCACCTTTTCGAGCGTTTCTCCGGCATCCAGGTCCAGGACGGTCCAGCCATTTTCCGGATTGCGGAAAACCACCCGTTCCACGGTGCCGGAAAGGGTATCGCGTTCAAGTTCTGCCACCGTGTATCCCGTCCTTTCGCTTAAATTCGATAAAATGTACCTTAATATTATATATCATCCGACCGGTAATTGCAATTCTCTGCGGTAAAATTTTCTTCGCTTAAAAACCGAACGTCACT
>JAFSAC010000021.1 GCA_017442265.1 Clostridia bacterium
ATTTTGTGATAAACGGATTTTTTGGTGAGCAAGGCAAAAACACAGCGAATACTGGTTGTATTCGCGAGTATTTTAACGACGCCTCAGCGGAAAATCCGTATCACAAAATCTGATTCGGGTTTGAATGCTTTGGCTAAGGAGATATCTTTATGGTTGATATTATTGTGGTCGGCGGCGGTCCGGCGGGACTGACTGCGGCGATCTATGGACTTCGCGCCGGCAAATCGGTGCTGGTGATCGAGAAAAACGGCTTTGGCGGTCAGATCGCCTTTTCCCCGAAGGTGGAAAACATCCCCGGCACACAGCTCATCAGCGGTGCGGAATTCGCCGATAAGCTGACCGAACAGGTGCTGGCGCTGGGGGCGGAAGTAGAGCTCGAAAAGGTGATCCGGGTGGATGCGAGCGGTCCGGTGAAAAAGGTGTATACCGAAGAGGGCGGCGAGTACGAAGGCCGCGCGCTTATTTTAGCGGTGGGTGTCAAGCACCGCACCTTAGGGTTGCCCGGAGAAGAGGAACTGGTCGGAAAGGGCCTTTCCTTCTGTGCCGTTTGCGACGGCGCGTTTTACGCCGGTCAGCACGCCGCAATGATCGGCGGCGGCAACTCCGCGTTGCAGGAAGCCCTGCTCCTCAGCGAAGTGTGTAGCAAGGTGACGGTGGTGCAGAATCTTGCCTTCTTCACCGGCGAGAAAAAATTGGCGGATGCTCTGCTGGCCAAAGAAAACGTGGAGGTGCTGTTCAGCACGGTGGTGACCGGCTATCGGTCGGAAAACGGCGTGCTCAATGGTCTTTCAGTGCAGAACACCGAAACCGGGGAAGAGAAAACGGTGGCGGTGGACGGTGCGTTTTTGGCGGTAGGGCTTATTCCGGAAAACGAAGCGTTTGAAGCGGTGGCCGCTCTCGATGAGCGTGGCTATTTTGCCGCCGGGGAGGACTGCGTGACGGCTACCTCCGGTGTGTTTGTGGCCGGTGATTGCCGGCAGAAAAATATCCGTCAGGTAACCACCGCCGCCGCCGACGGTGCGGTAGCGGCTATGGCGGCCTGCCGGTATCTGGATGAATAGCGAAAAGACCGACACTTATGTGTCGGTCTTTTTTTGTCAAAATGATTGTAACTATGTTGGATTTATGTTACAATGTACAAAATGGGGTGGTGTGGTTATGCAGTTAAGTATGGAGCAGATCCGGTCTGCGACCCAAGGGTTCGTGCGGTTCGACAAAACCGAAAGAGGAATATTTTTTTCTCGCATGAGTGAGTCCCAGGAAAAATTATATGCTTATACTACCGAGGCCCGTAAGGGGGGCGCCGGGGTCAAAATGGAATTTGTCACCGACAGTACCACCTTATTTTTGAAGGTGTTTACCGAATGTTTCGGTACCCGCGGTTTTTTCCGCTTTGAGGTGTTTGCGGATGACAACCGGGTGGGAACGCTGGATAATTTTGAGGATACTACCCCCGTCTTTAATGAAGAAGGACAGGTGCTCCCGGCGGACAATTTCCGGCAGGGGGAATTTGAAAAAAGCTTTTTGCTCGGTGCCGGAATGAAAACCGTGCGGGTGTATTTTCCGTACACGGCCAAGGTGCAAGTGATAGCGGTGGGATTGGACGACGGTTCTGCTTTTGCACCGGTCAAACGTGGGAAAAAGCTGATTGCCTACGGCGATTCGATCACCCACGGATACGATGCCAAAAACCCCTCGCAGGCGTATATCGTCCGGCTGGCAGATGCGCTGGGGGCGGAACTCTACAATAAAGCGATTGCCGGAGACGTGTTCAGTCCGAAGCTGTTGGCGGAGGAGGAACCGATAGACCCGGATTATATCACGGTGGCGTATGGGACGAATGACTGGCACGGTTGTCCGCGTGAGGAATTTGAGACCAAATGTCCTTTGTTTTACCAAATGCTGTCGGAGAAGTACCCCCGGGCAAAGATTTTTGCGATCACCCCGGTATGGCGGTACACCGATGAAGTGACCCGGGTGGGGACTTTACAGGATGCCCGTAATTTTATTGAACAAACCGCTTCGAAGCATCCGAACGTGACGGTTATCCGTGGGGATGATCTCATCCCGCCGGATAGAAACCTGTTTTATGATACCCGATTGCATCCGTCGGATGCCGGGTTTGACCATTATTTTCGTAATCTGCTCGCGGCTATCTTGCCGCACATCACCGAAGAGAAAAGAGGGGAAAACGGATGAAGCACTTATTTATCGTGAACACGGTGGCCGGTCGCGGCCGGGGACTGGCGGTCCTGAACCAACTTCGCCGGTACAAAGATGAGCTGGACCTTGAGATCTATACCACCAAAGGGCGCGGAGATGCGACCACCTTTGTGCGGGATTTCTGCGAGAAACACCCCGACCCGGTGCGGGTGTACGCCTGTGGCGGTGACGGCACCCTGCAGGAGGTGGCGAGCGGGCTTATCGGTTTCCCCCAGGCGACCCTGGTCGCCTATGCCTGCGGAAGCGGTAACGATTTTGTGAAATGCTTCGGGGAAAAAGAGTCCTTCTTGGATATTGACCGGTTGCTGAAAGCGGAGCCGACCCCTATTGATATGATTGCGCTGAGCAACGGTCGCTATGCGATCAACGCCTGCCATTTCGGCTTTGACAGCGCGGTGGCGACCACCATGGATAAGGTGCGGCACAAGAAATTGATCGGCGGCAAAAACGCTTATCTCACCGGTGTTGTGCATGCTTTCTTCACCAATATGAAGACCCGCTGTACCGTCACGGTGGACGGAGAGGTCTTAAATCCTGACGGCGAACTGCTTCTTTGCACCATTGCTAACGGTAAGTACGTCGGCGGCAAATACCTCTGCGCTCCCCGCGCATCGTATAACGACGGCCTTTTGGACGTCTGTCTTGTCAAACCGGTGTCCCGGGTGCGCTTTGCGGCGCTCATTCACTATTATGAGGAGGGCACCCACCTTGACGATCCGAAATTCCGGGATCTGGTGGTGTGGCGGCGCGGAAAACATATTGAGATTTCCTCTCCCGACCCGAATTTTGCCTGTGCTTTAGACGGCGAAGTGTTCCGGGACCCGCATTTTGAGGTGACGGTTATGGAAAACGCGCTCTCCTTTGCGGTGCCGGAACCGATTGCCGAATCAGAGGAGAAAACGCCGGTGGCGGCCGTGGCCGAGGGAGAATAATGGACACGCAAAAACGAAAAGAACTGACCGGCGCTCTTTTGTTACTGCTCGCCTCGGCGATCTGGGGTTGTGCTTTTGTAGCGCAAAGCGTGGCGGCTGAAAAAATCGGTCCGTTCACCTTTCATACCGCCCGTTCCTTTTTAGGCGGGTTGGTGCTGTTGCCGGTGCTGTTTATCCGCCGGTTGCGGGATCGAAAAACGGACGGCTGTCAGCCGCCAGATAACAAGAACCGCCGCACCCTGCTTTTTGGCGGTGTGCTGTGCGGCCTGGCGCTGGGGATCGCTTCCTGCTTACAGCAGATCGGTATTGCGTACACCACCGTTGGCAACGCCGGCTTTATCACCGCGATGTATATTCTCATCGTCCCGGTTTTCGGCCTGTTTCTCGGTCGTCGGGCGGGACTTAGGGTGTGGGGCTGTGTTTTACTCGGGGTGGTAGCCCTGTATCTCTTGTCTATTAAGGACGGCTTTGCTATTTCGAAAGGCGATTTGTGGGTGCTTGCCTGTGCCGTCGCCTTTTCGGTGCATATCCTGCTGGTTGATCGTTTTTCTCCGCAGACCGACGGGGTGGCGCTCTCCTGTATCCAGTTTTTCGTGGCGGGACTGCTATCTTTGCTTCCGATGCTGATAATTGAGCGCCCCGACTGGAATGATCTGCTTTCTGCGTGGCTTCCGATTGCGTATGCCGGTATCTTTTCGAGCGGGGTCGCGTACACCTGTCAGGTGCTGGGGCAAAAGCATACCCGCCCGGCGGTGGCCTCCCTGCTTATGAGCTTCGAATCGGTGTTCGCGGTGCTGGCGGGGGCTTTGATTTTAGGGGAGATCCCAACCTTGCGGGAGGGTTTTGGCTGTTTGCTGATGTTTGCGGCGATCGTGCTGGCGCAACTGCCGCAACGGTCAAAGAAAAAAGCATAAAAAAAGAACCGATGCGGGGGTGCACACCCCGCATCGGTTCTTTTTTGTTTATACGTCTAATTTCAGATCGTTTTCTTTGATCCAGCCGATCTTGCGAAGCAGTTCGCTGAAGATGAGGGAGAGTACCGCCGGCAGAACAAAGCAGATGACAAGAATGCCGATCCACATTTTCATCCCGCCCTCCGGCATGGAGGTGACGATCCCGAGCGGGCCCACCAGACCGCAGGTGCCCATACCGGCGGAAACGCCGACGTTTTCCAGTTTGAAAATGGTGGTGGAGAGCGGACCGGTAATCATTGATGCTAAGGTTGCGGGGATCCAGATGCGGGGGTTTTTCACGATATTGCCCATTTGCAGCATGGAGGTGCCGAGTCCCTGGGCGACCACCCCGCCCCAGCGGTTTTCCCGGAAGCTGATGACGGCAAATCCGATCATCTGGGCACAGCATCCGGCGGTAGCGGCACCGCCGGCAAGTCCGGTAATGCCGATCATCGAGCAGATAGCGGCGGAGCTGATCGGTAAGGTGAGGGCGATGCCAACCGCGGCGGAAACCAAAATACCCATGATGATCGGTTGCATCACGGTGGCGGTGTTGATAAACCAGCCGATCCAGTACATACACCACGCGATCGCGGGGCACAGCAGCTTGGCGGCGAGCACACCCGATACAATGGTGACGATCGGGGTGACTAAAATATCCACCTTGGTTTCTTTGGACACCATTTTCCCGAGCTCAACCGCGATGATTACTGCAACGAGAGCACCGGCCGGACCGGCGGTAATGGTCTTTTCCACCCCGTCCAGCAGGAAGGTGCCGCCAAAGCCGTTACCGGCGTACCCAACCGCCGCGGCGCACAGCATCACCAGGGTCGGCGCGTGCAGAGAATTGGCAATCGCCACCCCGAGAGCGGCACCGGTCACGGCGGTAGCCGAGGCGGCGAAATCTCCCATAATGGCGAGATTGGTGTGGGTAAAGAGGGTGTTGAAAATGGTGCCGATCAAGAGAGAGGCAAAAAGCCCCAACGCCATTGACCCCATAGCATCGATAAAATAGGTGCGAAGGGAGGGGTGAACACCCTTGCGATCTAAAAACGCACGAAATTTTGACATTTGAAAAACCGTCCTTTTTTTGCGCTACCCTAAACGGCAGTCGTTTTATATTTGCAGAAAAATATACCACTTTCGACTGCTATTGTCAATATTTTAAAAGGAAAACCCTTGCAAAACGACGGTACTTGCTATATACTGGAAAGGATTTTAAAAGGGAAGTGACAGGCATGCTCGGTGTACTCGTAAATATAGCCACGGTGATCGTGGGCAGTCTTATCGGTACGTTGTGCCGCAAAGGATTGCCTGAGCGTCTTACCTCGGCAATTATGACCGGACTGGGACTTTGTGTGCTGTATATCGGGATCGACGGCGCGTTGGAAGGACAAAACACCTTGGTATTGGTGTTATCGGTAGCGATCGGCGTTCTTGTTGGCACTCTGCTCGATATTGACGGCAAAATTCACCGGCTGGGTGATTGGGTGGCTGAAAAAACCCGCCGCGGGGAACAAAAAAACGCCGGGATCGGCGAAGGGTTCGTGGCCGGCACTTTGCTGTTTTGTGTCGGGGCGATGACGGTGGTCGGGTCGCTTAACGCCGGTATTTCCGGGGATAACCAGACCCTCATCACCAAAGCACTTTTAGACCTGATGTCCTCCATCGTTCTGTCGGCGACCCTCGGTATCGGGGTGATCTTCTCCTCTTTTTCGGTGCTGATCATTCAAGGGGGACTGGTGCTGCTGGCGCAGCTTTTACAGCCGTTTCTTACCACCTACGCGATCAACGAGATGACCTGCGCCGGCTCGGTGATTATCATCGGGCTGGGAATGAATATGCTCGGTCTTTCAAAATTCAAGGTTGCCGATCTGATGCCGGCAATCGTATTGGCACCTCTCCTGTGCTTGATCATCAAATGAAACAAATAAAAAACGGCACCTTGGTGAAATCCAAGGTGCCGTTTTTGTTTTACACTAATTTGAGGTTGTCGCCCAGGTCTTCGATATCGCAGAAATAGGCGTGCTCATACAGCTTGGTGTTCGGATAATGGTAGGTCAGGTGCAACCCCTTTTCATCCTCAAAGATCATTCCGTGACCGCCGTTATCGGTGATCAGCGGCGGCAGATGTTCGAAATCCATACCGAGTTCGCCGTCCTTGAAGCGCACCAAGCATTCGTGATACTGCTGCTGCACGAAGGTGGACCAGATCATCAGAAGCTCCCCGGTCTTGGTGCGGAACATAAACGGACCGTCGGTCACGAAATGCCGGCCCTCCTTCGGGGGATCCGCAAAATACGGCTCGGAGGCGGCGAACATCACGGTGATGTCGCTGACGAAATGGGTGAAATCAGGGGACAGCTCCGCGTAGCACATGGTGCCGTCGATGATCTGCCGATGCTCGTGGCAGAAGATGAGGTACGGCTTGCCTTCTTTGGAGAAGTAGAGGGTGCCGTCGAGACTCTCCCAGTCCTTCGGGGTGAGTGCCCCGTCACTGAGCGGACGGAACGGACCCATGGGGGAGTCGGCCACCAGCGAATAGGTGCCGCGCATATTGGTTTCCTGCATCATGGTGGCGAACATATAATACTTGTCGCCGATATGATACACCTCCGGTGCCCAATGAACGCCGCGGGCGGTTCCGTTTTCGGGCGAGTTGTAAACCAGTGTGGCCTCGCTCCAGTTTTCGAGATCGGTGGAGGTGTACACGTAAAATCCGTCGATCGGCACCACGGCATCGTAACAGCAGTTGGTGCCGTACAGGTAGTACACACCGCCCTCGTACAGGATAAACGGATCGCGGATTCTGAATTCGTCTAATTTCATAGGAAAACCCCCTAAAAGCGTTGTTGCCGCTGTTTTTCTCATTGTATCACGGGGAAGGGGAAACCGTCAACAATAAAAGCGGCGACTTTTTGCATAAAAAGCACTTTTTTCATGACTTTTTCGGCATCTTTCATTGCAAAACGGTCAAAAACAGGGTATGATGAAAGAGAACGGAGGGGATTTTATGCAACTGAAAATAAAACGGCTGAATCAAGCGGCTTCGTTACCGCAACGGGCGACCACTGGCAGCGCCGGAATGGACCTTACCGCCTGTATTAATGAACCGCTCACCGTAGCACCGGGTCAGCGGGTGCGTATCCCGACCGGGATCGCGATCGGTCTGCCGTCCCCCGAAACGGTAGCGCTTGTGTTTGCGCGAAGCGGCCTGGCGGTCAAGCACGGACTCGCCCTGTCCAACGGGGTGGGGGTTATTGACAGCGATTATACCGGGGAGATCCAGGTAGGGATCATTAACCAGTCGGCGGATAGCTACACGGTACAACCGGGGGAGCGGATCGCTCAACTGGTGGTGATGCCGGTGTGTCTGCCAGAGGTTATCGAGGTGGATTCTTTGGATGAAACCGAACGCGGGGCAGGTGGCTTTGGCTCCACCGGACGGGTGTAACGATGCAAAAGATTGTGTTGGCCTCCGCCTCCCCTCGGCGGCGGGAAATTTTGGAGTTGGCCGGTATTCCGTTTGAGGTTTTCCCGGCAAAAGAGGAATATGCACCTAAAGGACTGTCGCCGGCTGACACGGCGGTAGCACTCGCTAAAAGCAAATGTGAAGCGGTGTTCCGGCAGTTTCCTGCCCGGGTGGTGGTCGGAGCGGATACCATCGTGGTATTGGACGATCGCATTCTCGGGAAACCTCATTCCGATCGGGAAGCGGTGGAGATGTTGATGTCGTTGCAGGGCCGCACCCATACCGTCATCACCGGGGTGTGGGTGTGCAGTTCGGGAAAATGCGGCGGCTTTGCGGATGAAAGCCGGGTCACCTTCCACCCGATGACCGAAGAGGAGGCGCTCGAGTATGTTCGCACCGGCGAACCGAAAGATAAAGCCGGAGCGTACGCCATTCAGGGACTGGGGATGCGGTTTGTGAAGGAGCTGTCGGGCGATTTTTATTCGGTTATGGGTCTGCCGGGCGGACGTCTTCGCCGGTATCTTGCTACCTTCCCGGAATTTTGACAAGGGTTGTCCCCGTAAATATAAAAAAATTGGAAAACTTTTACTTTTCTGTTGAGAATTTTTTCTTGATGAGATATAATATAGGTTGAAAATGGGAAAAACTCGTTTTGGAACGTTTGAAATCGTTTGAAAGGACGGAAAATTTATGTGGTTCAGTAAGGATATCGGCATTGACCTGGGTACGGCGAATACGCTGGTGTATATGCGTGGAAAAGGAATTGTTATGCGGGAACCGTCGGTGGTGGCGGTAGACCTGAAAAAGGACGAGGTTATGGCGGTCGGCTCGGAGGCCAAAGAGATGATCGGCCGTACCCCCGGCTCCATTTCGGCGATCCGTCCGCTCAAAGACGGTGTGATCGCGGATTTTGACGTCACCGCGGCGATGTTGCGCCATTTTATCAAATCGGCGCTCAAAACCACGTGGTTTAACCGCCCGCGCATTATCGTGTGTATCCCCTCCGGTGTGACCGAAGTGGAACGCCGCGCGGTGGAGGATGCCGCCCGTCAGGCGGGCGCCCGAGACGTGGAACTGATTGCCGAGCCGATGGCGGCGGCGATCGGTGCAGGCCTGCAGGTAGAGGAAGCGGCCGGCTGTATGGTGGTTGACATCGGCGGCGGCACCTCGGAAATTGCGGTCATTTCGCTGGGCGATATCGTGACCTTCTGCTCGGTTCGTACCGCGGGTGACGATTTCGACGAAGCGATCGTGTCTTATATCAAAAAGAAATACAATCTTCTGATCGGTGAGCGTACCGCGGAGGATATCAAGATTTGCCTCGGCTCTGCCTTCCCGTATGAGGACGAGGGTGAAATGGAAGTGAAGGGCCGCAACCTCGTAGACGGTCTGCCGAAGAACATCGTGATCACTGCCGAAGAGGTGCGGGAAGCGCTGGGCGATCCGGTGACCATTATCGTGGATGCGATCCGTTCTACCCTGGAACGCACCCCGCCGGAGCTGTCGGCGGATATTATCACCAACGGCATTATGCTGACCGGCGGCGGCGCTCTGCTCCGCGGTCTCGATCAGCTCATTTCCCGCGAGACCGGTATGCCGGTGCACGTGGCGGAGGATCCGCTGGATTGCGTGGTGGCCGGTACCGGCAAGTGTCTGGACCTCGGTATGGTCAGCAACTTCCGTTCCAACCGCAGACAATAAGATGAATTTCGGGAAGCGGGGGACGGCTGTCGCCCGCTTTTCGGCTTTTTAAGTTTTTGATGAAAGGAGAGGATAGCCGATGAAACATTTTTTGAAAAGTGTTGGATTTAAGGTGTTGGGCGGGGTCGCTTTGATCCTGATCGGACTGATGATTTATGCCGCCTCCTCGGGTGGGGTCGCCACCTTTGTGCAATCGGCGGCGGGTGTGGTCGTCACCCCGTTGCAATCGGCTGTCAGCTCCGTTTCGGATGCCGTTTCCGGCTTTTTCGGCGGATTCGGTAATGCCCGCGATCTGAAACAACAGGTGGCCGATCTGGAGGCAGAGGTTCGTGCGCTGCGCGAAAAAATGGTGGATTACGATGAGATCAAGCTGCAAAACGATTGGTATAACCAGATTTTGAGCTTGCACGAAGAAAATCCCGATTATACCTTTGTCAGCGGCAAGGTGATCGCGCAGGACGCCTCCGATCCGTTTTGTAATTTCTCGATCAACGTCGGCACCGTGGCCGGGGTGAAAGCCGGTGACCCGGTGGTGACCGCCGACGGTCTTGTCGGGGTGATCGAGGAGGCGGGACTCACCTACAGTAAGGTGCGTACCGTGTTGGACCCGGCACTCAAAGCGAGTGTTTCGGTCAGCCGTACCGATGAAAGCGGCTATACCGGCGGCTCGCTCACCTTGGCGGAGCAGGGACTTTTGCGTTTGAATTCGCTGGAGAGAACCTCCTCGGCGGTGAGCGGTGACTTTGTCATCACGTCGGGACTCGGCGGGGTGTTTCCGTCGGGACTGCTGGTCGGTCGTATCACCGAAGTGTCCCCCGACACCGACGGAATGACCTTATACGGTCTGGTGGAACCGTTTGTGGACGTGTCCGAACTCAAACGGGTTATGGTGATCACGTCCTTTAACAAGGAGGGATAACGATGCCGAAGCTCGGTCAGGGCAGCTTCAGCGCTCAGGTGAATAAGCTGTATCTGCGTTGGTTCGCTTACGGGCTGGTGTTGATCGGACTGTCCCTGTTGCAGGCGGCTCCCCGCCTGTTTCCCGCCATTGGCGGTGCCCGCCCCATTCCGCTGATTGCGGCGGTGGTGTGTATGGCGATGTTTGAAGGCCCGTTTGTGGGCGCGGCGGCCGGGGTAGGCAGCGGTCTGTTATGGGCGCTGTATGCTGACCGGCTGTTTGGCTTTGATGCGCTTTTATTGTTGGTGGTCGGCTGTGTCTGCGGGGTGCTGGTTCAGCTGTTGCTCCGTAATAACTGGCTCACCGCGTTACTGCTCAATGGTGCGGTGCTGATTGCGTATACCCTGATCGATTGGCTGGTACGGTTTGTACTGTTCTGGCAGGAGGGGGCGTGGTCGGTGCTATGGGGAGTTTTGCTTCCGAACGCGCTGTACACCTGGATTTTATCCCCGCTGATGTACGGGCTGTTTTATATCATTGCCCGGGGACTGCGGGAAGCCGATTGATCTGTTTGAATTTTACTGGGGAGGTGTGACGATTGCTGCAAAAACCGGAAGGAAACCATTCCCGCCGTATGCTTATGCTGGCGGTGTGCATCGTCACCGTCTTTGCCATTTTTGCGGTCACCTTATTCCGCATCCAGATCGTGCGGGGGGACTATTACGCGAACCTTGCGGATACTAACGTCACCACCGTGATCGGGGTGCCCGCCTCCCGCGGCGAAATTCTCGATCGAAATTTCCTGCCGGTGGCGGTGAACCGCACCACCTATGCCATTATTTTTGACTATAACTATTTTCCCACCGGTACCGGGGAGGAACAGCAACAACAGCAGAACGACTGCCTGCGGCGGCTAGTGACCCTTTTGACCGAAACGGGGGAGAAGTGGAACGATACCCTGCCGATCTCGGATACGGCGCCGTATAGCTTTGATGCCGAGCGGGAGAATAGTGTCAAACGGCTTAAATCCGATCTCAGAATGGCATCCTATGCAACGGCGGATAACTGTATGGAAGAGATGATCCGGCTGTATCATCTCGAAAATTATACGCCGGCGGAACAGCGTGTTTTAGCCGGCATTCGGTATGAAATGACGGTGAAGGAATTCGCGGTGCGAAATCCGTACGTATTTGCCAGCGATATTTCCCGCTCCACTATGTACCGCATTTTGGAAAATAACGGAGCGTATCCCGGGGTGGATATCGATACGGTGCCGGTGCGGGAATACGTCAGCGGAGAGGTTGCCGCCCACCTCATTGGCACGGTGGGCCCGATCTATGCCGAACAGTATGCCGACCTGAAAAATAAAGGGTATGCCATGAACGACACGGTGGGTAAAAGCGGTGTCGAAAGCGCTTTTGAGGATCAGCTTCGCGGTAAAGCGGGGGTGCGAACCCTCATCAAGGATAAAAGCGGCACGGTACTGGATGAAGAAGAAACCACCGCCCCGAAGCCGGGTGACACGGTGGTGCTGACGGTGGACACCCGCCTGCAGGCGGTGGCGCAGACAGCGCTTGCCGAGAAGATAGCGGAATTGCGGCTGAAATCCACCGCTACCACCAACGGACACGACGTCAAAAGCGGTTCGGTGGTGGTGCTGGACGTGAAGGATGGCGGGGTGTTGACCTCCGCTTCCTGCCCCGGCTATAACCTGTCCACCTATACGGAAGATTACGATAAACTGGTGAGTGACCCCGACCGCCCGCTCTTTAACCGGGCGCTGAATGGCGCTTTTGCCTGCGGCTCCACCATGAAACCGGGTATTGCGCTGGCGGCGATAACCGAAGGGGTCATTTCGCCTTCTACCCATATTTATTGCGGCGGTCGGTATCTTTTCTATGACGACTATCAGCCGCGATGCCTCGGGGTGCATAGCAACATCGGGGTGGTGACCGCACTCGCCCGTTCCTGTAACGTGTTTTTCTACGACGTTGGACGGCAAATGGGTGCTGACCGGATGCTGAACTACTGCCGGCTTTACGGCTTTGGCTCGGCGACAGGGGTGGAGATCGGGGAGTCGAAGGGAACCCTCGTCACCCCCGAATCGGTGGCCGCCGCCGGCGGTATCTGGACGGCGGGCAGTAACCTACAGCTCGCGATCGGACAAAACGGGTTATATACCCCCATTCAGCTCGCCTCCTACGCGATGATGATCGCCAATGACGGGGTGCGGTATAAAACTCATCTGGTGCATAGTGTTCGTAGTTATGACGGCAGTGCTGAAACCCTGACCAAACCGGAGGTCGCGGCGACCGCCAACTGGTCGCAGGCGGCAATGGATACGGTGCAAAAAGGTATGGTAGAGGTAGTTCGCTCCGGTACGGCGTTCTCGTCGTTCGGCACCGCGACCTATTCGATCGCTGCCAAAACCGGCACCGCCCAGACCGGCATAAAAGGACAAAGTGACCACGGCGTATTTATCGCCTATGCGCCGGTGGAGGATCCCGAGATTGCCATTGCGGTGGTTATGGAGCGGGGCACCTCCTCCGCCGCCTCGCAGGTGGCCCGTCGGGTGGTGGATGCGTATTTCGCCTCTAAATCCACCGGGGATAAGCCCACCGCAGAAGAAACCTTGTTACCTTAGGTGTCGTATTGGCGAGTATTTTAACACAGGGTGCGCGGAAATCCACTCGTTTCAAACCGGGTTCGGGTTATTTGCACCACCCTAAATCGCTATTTACATTCTAATAGAATTATGGTATAATAATCGGGACTTTGACAGAAAGGGGGAGTGCTGATATGGGTCGCATCGTGGTGGTGACCTCCGGCAAGGGTGGTACCGGGAAATCAACCGTATCCGCCGGTCTTGCCTATGCGCTCTCCCGTATGGGAAAACGGATTT
Source organism: Clostridia bacterium (assembly GCA_017442265.1). GTDB lineage: Bacteria > Bacillota > Clostridia > Oscillospirales > Acutalibacteraceae > URNF01. Next base: position 13,082 of record JAFSAC010000021.1, read on the forward strand.
TGTTAATGGACGGGGATGCCGGTCTTCGCAGTCTTGATCTGATGCTCGGCATCGGTAGTAACACGGTGTATGATATGGCGGACATTTTCGCCGGCCGCTGTGAACCGATCAAGGCGGTATACGCTTCCCCCGTCGCCCCGAACGTGTTTGTGATCCCGGCGCCGATGTCGCTGGAACGGCTGTGCTCTCCGCAGGATATGCGCCGGCTGGCGAGAGGACTGAAGCGCTACTACGACGTGGTGATCGTGGACTGCCCCGCCGGTGTTGGCCGTGGATTTGAAACGGCGGTTGCCGCCGCTGAACAGGCGCTGGTGGTATCTACCCCCGATATGGTGTGTGCCCGGGACGCTCGCATTTTGAGCGGCATTTTGGCGGAAAAGGATCTGCCGGCCCGGTTGATCATCAACCGGCTCCGCCCCCGGAAGATTATGGACGGCAGTATGCCGGATATTGACCAGATCATCGATGAAAGCGCCCTGCAGCTGCTCGGCGTGATCCCGGATGATGAAATGGTGGCGGTGGCGAATGCTAACGGTCGCCCTCTGCCGCCGGATTGTTATGCGGCCACCTGTTTTTCCAACATTGCCCGCCGGTTTAACGGGGAGGTTGTCCCGCTGGCGCGGCTTGAAAAAATGTATTGATAAACCCTCTTGATTTATAGGAAAGGACGCTGAAAATGAACATCGCACTCATTGCCCATGACGCCAAAAAAGAATTAATGGTTCAGTTTTGCATTGCTTATTGCGGAATTCTGAGCCGTCATAACCTGTGCGCGACCGGCACCACCGGCAAACTGGTGGCGGAAGCCACCGGGCTGGATATCACCCGGTATATGAGCGGCTCGCAAGGCGGCGCCCAGCAGATTTCCGCCCGGATTTCCTGCGATGAGATCGATCTGCTTTTGTTTTTCCGCGATCCGATGACGGTGAAGGAACACGAGCCGAATGAAAGCGATATGTTCCGGCTGTGCGATATGCGCAGTATTCCGGTGGCGACCAACATCGCCACCGCCGAGGTGCTGATCCACGGTCTGGAGCGCGGCGACCTTGACTGGCGCAACATTGTTAACCCCACCCGCGAATAAACAGCGGGAGATCCGTTGGCCGAGCGATCGGACCGCCGGGTCTCCTTTTGCATAGGAGGATTACCTTTATGGATTTGATCACACAAGCTCCCCGCGGCACCGAGGACGTGTTGCCGGCGGATAGCTATAAGTGGCAGTACGTAGAACAGACGGCGCTGGCGGTGGCGCAGGATTTCGGGTATCGTGAGATCCGCACCCCGGTGTTTGAGCATACCCCGCTGTTTCTCCGTTCGGTGGGGGAGACCACCGACGTGGTGCAGAAGGAGATGTATACCTTTGAGGACAAGGGCGGTCGTTCGATCACCCTGCGCCCGGAGGGGACGGCCGGAGCGGCCCGCGCTCTCTTGGAGCACGGTCTGCACAACGGCGCTCTGCCGCTCAAAGCGGCGTATATCACCTCCTGCTATCGGTATGAAAAGAGCCAGAAAGGCCGGCTCAGAGAATTCCACCAGTTTGGGGTGGAATGCTTTGGTGCCGCCGCTCCGCAGGCGGATGCCGAGGTGATCACCCTGGCGCATACCCTTCTGCAAACGCTGGACGTGAAAGGGGTCACCCTGCGGATCAATTCGATCGGCTGTCCCACCTGCCGTGCGAAATACCACGAAGCGCTGAAAAGTTATTTTGAAGCGCAGGTGGATGACCTGTGCGAGACCTGTCGGGATCGTCTCAGCCGTAACCCGATGCGGATTCTTGACTGTAAGGTGCCGTCCTGTGGTGCGATTGCCGAAAAAGCCCCGGTGATGCTTGATTTTTTGTGTGACGATTGTCACAACCACTTTGAAGCGGTGAAAGAAACCTTAACCGAGGCCGGCATTGATTACGTTATCGATCCGCATATCGTGCGGGGACTGGATTATTACACCCGGACGGTGTTCGAATTCGTGTCGGACGAAGGCCTTACCGTCTGCGGCGGCGGCCGGTACGACGGATTGATTGAAGAACTCGGCGGCCCGCACCTGCCCTCTCTTGGCTTCGGGCTGGGGCTCGAGCGGCTGTTGATGATTATGGAGGATCGTCATGCGCGATTCCCCGAACCGCCGAAATGCGAGTTGTATCTCGCCTCTATGGGAGAGAAAGCGGCGCGCCGCTGTTTTGCGATCGCTGCGAAACTCCGGGAAGGCGGGGTTGCGGTGGAAACCGACCTTGTCGGCCGGGGACTTAAAGCGCAGATGAAATACGCTGATAAGCTCGGTGCCCGGTATACCATTGTGGTGGGGGACAGCGAGCTGGAAAACGGACAGGCACAGCTCAAAGATATGCAGACCGGCGAGACCGAGGATATCCTCTTGGATGACAGTCTGTATACCACCCTGTATAACAAATCGCTGGATCGGCAGCTTGCCGGTATGGCGGATCTTTTTAGTAATGTTGCTGAATAACGGAAGGACGAAAAGTATGGCAGAAACGATTAAAGGGTTGAAACGAACCGATTATTGCGGAGTGTTCCGTGAAGAGGATGCCGGTCGTGAGATCACGGTGTTTGGCTGGGTACAGCGCCAGCGTGACCTCGGTCAGTTGATCTTTGTGGATGTCAGAGACCGTAGCGGTATTTTACAGCTCGCGTTTGATGAGGATACCGATCGCGCGGTGTTTGAAAAAGCGGCGACCCTCCGCTCGGAATACGTGATTGCCGCCCGGGGTGTGGTGCGGGTACGCACCTCTAAAAACCCGGAACTTCCCACCGGCGACGTGGAAGTGGCGGTACAAGAACTGCGGATCCTCGGCGAGGCGGAAACCACCCCGTTCGAGATTTTGGAGGATTGTAATTCGTCCGAAGCGCTCCGCCTGAAATATCGCTATCTTGACCTGCGCCGTCCGAACCTGCAACGCAATCTCCTGTTCCGTCATAAGGTGGCGATGAGCACCCGGCGGTTCTTTGACGACAACGGCTTTATCGAACTGGAAACCCCGATGATGATCAAATCCACCCCCGAAGGGGCACGGGACTTTTTAGTTCCCAGCCGTTTGCATCCCGGTAGTTTTTACGCTTTGCCGCAGTCTCCGCAGCTGTATAAACAGCTTTCTATGGTCGCCGGCTTTGACCGGTACGTACAGCTCGCACGTTGCTTCAGAGACGAGGACCTTCGTGCTGACCGTCAGCCGGAATTTACCCAGATCGACCTCGAAATGTCCTTCGTGGATGTAGAGGACGTGCTGGATATCGGCGAGCGGTACGTGAAAACCCTCTTTAAAGAAACGCTCGATGTGGATATTCCGTTGCCGTTGCCCCGGATGACCTACACCGAAGCTATGGAGCGGTACGGTTCGGATAAGCCGGACACCCGCTTTGGTATGGAGATCATCGATCTCACCGACACGGTGAAAGATTGCGGCTTCGGGGTGTTTACCTCGGCGATTGAAAACGGCGGCACCGTTCGGGCGCTGAACGCCAAACAAGCGGCGACCGTCCTCACCCGCAAGGAGATCGATAAGCTCACCGAAATGGTGCGCGGTATCGGTGGCAAGGGACTGGCGTATATCCGCTGGACCGCCGACGGAATGAACGCTTCTTTCAGTAAGTTTATGACCGAAGAGGAGATGCAGAATATCCTGTCGGTTACCGGCGCGGAACCGGGTGACGTGGTGCTGATCGTGGCGGATTCCACGAAAAAGCGCACCCTCTCGATCTTGGGCGCTCTCCGCTTAGAACTGGCGAACAAACTGAACATCCCGCGCTCGGGGTATAACTTCCTGTGGATCACCGAATTCCCGTTCTTTGAAAAGGACGAGGAAAGCGGAGAATGGGTGGCGATGCATCACCCCTTTACTTCTCCTTTGGATGAATGTATTGCCTATTTGGACGATGCCCCCGAAAAGGTGTTCGCCAAAGCGTACGACCTGGTTTTAAACGGCATTGAACTTGCCTCCGGCTCGATTCGGATCACCGACCCCGACCTGCAAGGACGGATGTTCCGTGCGTTAGGGTTATCGGACGAGGAAGCGGAAGAGAAGTTTGGGTTCTTAACCGGTGCGTTCCGGTACGGTGCGCCGCCGCACGGCGGTATGGGTATCGGGCTTGACCGCCTGGTGATGCAGATGCTGGAAGCGCCCACCCTTAGGGACGTCATTGCCTTCCCGAAGGTGCAGAATATGAGCGAACCGATGACCGATTGCCCGGCCACTGTGGATCAGCAACAGCTTACCGATCTCGGTATTTCGGTAATACCGCAAGAGAAATAAAATGAAAACCCCGGATGTCGAAAGACATCCGGGGTTCTTTTATTATATAAGGAATAGGGGGATTACAGCACCTTGGCGAGGAAGGATTTGAGCCGATCGCTTTGCGGATGCTCAAAGATCTCCTCGGGGGTGCCGGTTTCGATGATCTGACCGCCGTCCATAAAGAACACCCGATCGGCCACCTCACGGGCAAAGCCCATTTCGTGGGTCACCACCGCCATGGTCATCCCGTCGGCGGCGAGTTCCTTCATCACGTCTAAAACCTCGCCGACCATTTCGGGGTCGAGTGCGGAGGTGGGCTCGTCAAACAGCATCACTTCCGGTTGCATACACAAGGCACGCACGATCGCGATACGCTGTTTCTGTCCGCCGGACAACTGGCTGGGATAGGCGTTTGCCCGGTCGGCAAGTCCCACCCGTTCGAGCAGCTTCATAGCGGTATCGATCGCCTCTGCTTTAGAGCGGTGCAGGATCTTGACCGGAGCAATCGTCATATTTTTCAGCACGGTCATGTGGGGGAAAAGATTGAAAAGCTGGAACACCATGCCCATTTTCTGTCGGTGCAGGTTGATGTTCACCTTCGGATCAGCAATGTTCACCCCGTCAAATTCGATCTTGCCGGCGGTGGGCAGTTCCAAAAGGTTTAAGGAGCGCAGGAAGGTGGATTTACCACTGCCGGAAGGCCCGATGATCACCACCACTTCGCCGCGGTGGATATCGGTGGTGATGCCGTCGAGTGCTCGGACGGCACCGTCGTTATAATGCTTTTTCAGATCCTCAATATGGATCAAAACTTCCTTACCGTTCACTCTTACGCAACCTCCTCTCCAGCTTGCCGACCAGCCAGGTGAGTAGCATCACCATCGCGAGATAGATGAGCGCCACCATAATGAGCGGCATAAAAGCGGAATAGGTACGGCTGCGGATCAGGTCACCTGCTTTGGTGAGGTCCATAATGCCGACGTAACCCGCAATCGAGGTTTCTTTTAACAGAACGATAAACTCATTACACAGGGTAGGCAGAACCGCCTTGAACATCTGCGGAATGATGATATGGATCATGGTCTGCGGATAGTTAAAGCCGAGCGAGCGCCCCGCTTCAAACTGACCGCCGTCCACCGACAGGATACCCGCACGGAAGATTTCCGCGACGTAGGCACCGGAGTTGATGCCGAATGCGACGATCGCGATCATCCGGCTGTTGGTGGAGGCAGCAAAGATGATGCAGTAGAAGATGAGCAGCTGTACCACCGCCGGGGTGCCGCGCACCACCGTAAGGTACACCTTGCAGATCGCATTGACAATCCGCAACAGGAAAAATCCGATGCCGCCACGCTGCCGCATACTTTCCTCGTTTTTGTCGTAGGTGGAACGGACTGCCGCCACCACCACACCGATTGCGACACCGATTAAAAGCGCAAAAAAGGTGATGATGAGGGTGTTTCCCAACCCTTCCAGCAGCCAGGTCCAGCGATCGCCGTCCAGAAAGTTCAGCTTAAAATCGTCCACAAGCCCGGCGATCCATTCGATTTCATACAGTTGTTTCAACCAGTCGAGCATAAATGCTCCTTTCCGCAAAAATCAGAGCGGCGATACCGCCGCTCTGATCTGAGCCGATATAGTTATCGGAAAATTATTTCTCGTCGCTCGGGATGTACTTCTCCACGATCTGAGCCACGGTGCCGTCCGCGATGAGTTCCTTCAAAGCGGTGTTGATCTTGTTGAGCAGCTCTTCTTTGTCCTTGGCCACGCAGATCGCGTAATCCTCTTCGGTGTACTTGCCTTCGAGAATTTTAAGACCTTCATTCGCCGCCACAAAGGATTTCGCCGGCTCGTTGTCGATGATGACCGCAGTCACCTTGCCGCCCTTGAGCGCTTCGATTGCTTCCGCACCGGTCTTGTACTGGGTGACGTTGCTCATACCGAAGCCCCATTTGGCCGGCTCGTCGGAGCAGTAGATGTCACCGGTGGTACCCTGCTGTACGCCGATCTTGATGCCTTCCTTGGTGCCGAGCGGATTTCCGTCGTCACCAAAGCCGGTGTAGAAATCTTCGTAGGAGGTGTAGGTGGAATCCGCTTTCACGATAACCGCCTGCACGCCGGTCGCGTAGGTGTCGGAGAAGTTGACACTCTTCTTACGCTCGTCGGTCACGGTCATACCGGCCATACCCATGTCGAACTTGCCGGTCTGCACGCCGCTGATGATGGTGTCAAAGTCCACGTCGTGGATTTTGAGGGTCATGCCCAGCTTTTCAGCGATTTTTCCGGCGATCTCCACGTCGATACCGGCAAAGTTGCCGTCGTCGCCTTTGTACTCATACGGCGGGAACGCGGCGTTGGTCGCCATGTCCAGCACTTCGTCCTCTGCCTTTTCACCGCAACCGGCGAAGCACAGCATGGTAGCCATCAGCGCCACCACAGCGAGCAAAGCGAGAATCTTTTTCATGTTGAAAACCCCTTTTCTCAAATTAATTCGTATGTAGGGAACGGGTTTTGCTCCCGTCCTCATCCCGATAATACCACATCCTTTTTCATATTGCAAGAGGAAAATGCATAAAAATTCCACTTTTATCTATTTCCTATACAAAAATCCGAATTTATATTCGTCGATTTGGTGTTTTTATGCATATTTTTGCATAAAAACACATAAAAACCGCCCCTTGACTTTTTTAGAAAAATTAGGTATGATACAGGAAAGGCGATGACGGAGACAGTACGCTTTTGGAAATCTTCAGCGAACCGGGGTATGGTGTGAGCCCGGCAGAGAGTAAAAAATGCGGAATATCCCTCCCGAGCTGTCGGCTGAAAAGGTGCCTCAGTAAGCTTGACCGGTCTTTCCCCGTTATCGGAAACGTCTATCCGGGAAAAACCCGCGTATGCGTAATAGGTGGTAAACGAAGTGGCCTTCGTCCTGTTATGGGCGAGGGCACTTTTTATTAGGAGGAAGAGATATGTATCGTAAGGTTCCGACCGACCTGTTGTTTGTTCAGCGTGAAAAGCAGGTGGAGAAGTTCTGGAAAGAGAACCGCATCTTTGAAAAGAGTATGGAGAACCGGAAGGAAGGGGAGACCTATACCTTCTATGACGGTCCCCCGACCGCCAATGGGAAACCGCACATCGGTCACGTGCTGACCCGTGTTATTAAGGATATGATCCCGCGCTACCGCACCATGAAAGGGTATATGGTCCCCCGTAAGGCGGGCTGGGACACCCACGGTCTGCCGGTGGAGCTGGAGGTCGAAAAGCTGTTGGGGCTGGACGGCAAAGAGCAGATCGAACAGTACGGTCTTGAGCCGTTTATCGGCAAGTGTAAGGAAAGCGTCTGGAAGTATAAAGGGATGTGGGAGGACTTTTCTTCCACCGTCGGCTTCTGGGCGGATATGGATGATCCGTACGTCACCTATCATAACGATTTTATCGAATCGGAATGGTGGGCGCTCAAAAAGATCTGGGAACGTGGCCTTTTGTATAAGGGCTTTAAAATCGTGCCTTACTGCCCCCGTTGCGGCACCCCGCTGTCCAGCCACGAGGTGGCGCAGGGGTATAAGCTCGTAAAAGAGCGCAGTGCGGTGGTCCGCTTCAAGGTAGTGGGGGAGGATGCGTGGTTCCTTGCCTGGACCACCACCCCGTGGACTTTACCCTCTAATGTTGCCCTGTGTGTCAATCCGAACGCGTCGTATTGCCGGGTGAAGGCCGCCGACGGACATACCTACTATCTCGCGGAAGAACTCTTGGATCGGGTGCTGGGCGATCTGAAAACCGACCATCAGCCGGCGTACGAGATTCTGGAGCGCTTTGTCGGCACCGATCTTGAAAATAAAGAATACGAACCGCTGTACGGTTGTGCGAAGGTAAAAGCCGATCAGCAGAAGAAAAAGGGCTTTTTCGTCACCTGTGCTGATTACGTCACCATGACCGACGGTACCGGTATCGTTCATATCGCGCCGGCGTTCGGTGAGGACGATGCCCAGGTGGGCCGTCGCTACGACCTGCCGTTTGTCCAGCTGGTGGACGGCAAAGGCAATATGACCGAGGACACCCCGTTTGCCGGTCTGTTTGTGAAAAAGGCCGATCCGCTGGTGCTGACCGATCTCGATAGCCGCGGTCAGTTGTTCTCCGCCCCGAAATTTGAACATGATTATCCCTTCTGCTGGCGGTGTGACACCCCGCTTTTGTACTACGCGCGTGAATCCTGGTTTATCCGGATGACCGACGTGCGGGAGGATCTCATCCGCAATAATAATACCATTAACTGGATCCCCGAAAGCATCGGCAAGGGTCGTTTCGGCGACTGGCTGGAAAACGTGCAGGATTGGGGCATTAGCCGTAACCGCTACTGGGGCACCCCGCTGAACATCTGGGAATGCTCCTGCGGTCACCGTCATGCGATCGGCAGTATTGCGGAACTGAAAGAGATGTCCAAAAACTGTCCCGAGGAGATCGAACTGCACCGTCCCTTCATCGATGCGGTGACCATTACCTGTCCGGAATGCGGCGGCGAAATGCACCGGGTGCCGGAGGTGCTGGACTGCTGGTTTGACTCGGGTGCGATGCCGTTTGCTCAGCATCACTATCCGTTTGAAAACCAGGACCTGTTTGAACAGCAGTTCCCGGCCGATTTCATTTCGGAAGCGGTGGATCAGACCCGCGGTTGGTTCTATTCTCTGCTCGCCATTTCCACCCTCATCTTCAATAAAGCGCCGTATAAAAACGTCATCGTGCTCGGTCACGTGCAGGACGAAAACGGCCAGAAGATGTCCAAATCCAAGGGGAATGCGGTGGACCCGTTTGAAGCGCTGGAATCGTACGGTGCGGATGCGATCCGCTGGTATTTCTACAGCAACTCCGCCCCCTGGCTGCCTAACCGTTTCCACGGCAAGGCGGTGCAGGAAGGTCAGCGGAAGCTTATGGGCACCCTGTGGAACACCTACGCTTTCTTCGTGCTGTATGCGGAAATCGATCAGTTTGATGCTACCAAGTATACGCTGGATATAGATTCGCTGTCGGCTATGGATAAATGGTTGCTCTCGCGCCTGAATTCCACCGTCCGCGAAATGGATGATCATCTCGAAAACTACCGCATTCCGGAAGCCGCCAGAGTGCTGGAAAGCTTGGTGGATGAGATGAGTAACTGGTATGTCCGCCGGAGCCGTGAGCGGTTCTGGGCGAAGGGAATGCCGCAGGATAAGATCAATGCGTATATGACCCTGTATACCGCCCTGGTAACCATTGCCAACGCGGCCGCTCCGATGATTCCGTTTATGAGCGAGGAGATCTATCAGAACCTCGTGTGCCAGCTTGATAAAAACGCGCCCGAAAGCATTCATCTGTGCGATTATCCGGTCGTGGATGACACGCTGATCGATGAAAAACTGGAAGCGGAAATGGATGCCGTTCTGCAGATCGTGGTGCTCGGCCGTGCCGCCCGAAATGGCGCTAACCGTAAAAACCGTCAGCCGCTTTCCTGCCTGTACGTGAAATCCGAAAACGCGCCGGGCGAAGCGGGACAGGAGATCATCCGGGAAGAGCTGAACGTCAAAGCGGTGCAAACGGTGGAGGATACGGCGGCCTTCTCGTCCTATTCCTTCAAACCGCAGCTTAAAACGGTCGGCCCGAAATACGGCAAACAGTTGAATGAGATTCGGGAGGCGCTGACCGAACTGGACGGCAATGCCGCTTTCACGGAACTGCAGGAAAAGGGTGCAATCACCCTGCCGCTCCCGTCGGGCGAGGTGGTGCTGGCGGAAGAGGACCTTCTTATCGACATCAAACAGCAGGAAGGGTATTATACCCTGTCTGATCGTGGGGTGACGGTGGTGCTGGATACCACCCTGACCGCCGAGTTGATCGAAGAGGGCTTTGTCCGTGAGATCATCAGCAAACTGCAGACTATGCGTAAGGAAGCCGGCTTTGACGTCACCGATCATATTGCGGTGTACGTAAAGGATAACGAAAAGGTGGGCGAACTTGTTCTTCGCAACGCCGAAATTATCCGGGAGGACGTGCTCGCCGAGAGCATTGAACTGGAAGCCGCCGACGGTTTTGTCCGTGAATGGGATATCAACGGTGAAAAGGTCACCCTCGGTGTCAAAAAGCTGTAATTAAAAGAAAAAAGCCGATGCGATTTGATCGCATCGGCTTTTTTTTTATTCATCATCCGGTCGGTCGGACAGCGCTTTCTCGATTGCCGCCGTTTGTTGAGCGGTATTGAGGGTCGGGTTGCGCCGGAAATGCATTAAGTACTCCACGTTGCCGTTGGTCCCGTGAATGGGGGAGACGGTCATATCCAAAAGATACAGGTGATTTTCCGCCGCCGAATCGGCAATCGTTTGCATCAGCCCTGGCAGAATGGCGGGGTCTTTCACAATCCCGTTTTTGCCAAGCGCATTTTTGGGCGCTTCAAACTGCGGTTTAATGAGGCAGATGCACACCCCGTCCGGCTTTAACACCCGGTCGATTGCGGGAAAAATTTTAGTGAGTGAAATGAAGGACACGTCGGCTGTCGCCATATCGCAGAGTCCTCCTACCTGTTCGGCGGTGAGGTGCCGGGCGTTGGTGCGCTCCAGCACCGTGACCTTGTCACTCTGCCGCAGTTCCCACGCCAAAATGCCATAGGCGACGTCCACCGCGCATACGTGATCGGCGCCGTGCTGTAATAAGCAGTCGGTAAATCCGCCGTTAGAGGCGCCGATATCGCATACCCGCCGTCCGGTCGGATCCTCTCCGAACACCCGCAGCGCCTTTTCCAGTTTTTCACCCGAACGGCTGGCATACCGCCGGGTCTTTTCTTTTAAGGTTAATTTGGCATCCGCCGGGAGGGACATCCCCGGCTTGTCTGCCGGTTGATCCCGCCAATATACCCGCCCCTCCATAATGAGGGCGGCGGCCTCTTCCACCGACACCCCGAACCTGTCGGCGGCCAGGGTATCCAGTCGTATCATTTCCATAGTTTACCCTCCCACGGTTACGGAACATTTGGTAATAAGCGCACAGGGGCGGTAGGACAATTTCGATCGCCGAAGCCCCTCGTCCCCGGCATCATCCTCCCGGTTGATATAGGATACACCTTCCCGGATCATATACTGGGCAAAGGCCTGGGACATCGCTTGGTATATCCCGGGACACCCGGTGTCCCCCTTTTCAATATGCACAAATAAGGTGTCCCCGCTAATTTCTCCGGCTGAAACTGCGAGCAGTCGCCCTTCCTCCTCTAAGCATCCGCCGGAAAGTCCCAACTCAAAGAGGTTTTCGATCAACTCGCAACTACGCTCGCCTTCCTCTTTTTCAATGGCGCTGCGTTGCTCGGTTGCCGCCCTTCGGGCGTTGAATTCCCGGATAAACTGAACCGCTTTGGGCAGATCCTCTTTGGTGAGCGGACGGAATACCGCCGCCGGATGCGCCCGGTAAAACTGTCGCATATGGTTACGCTTGCCGGATAAATGCCGTCCGGGGAAGGATAAAAAGGTGTCGGCGGTGTAAAGATAATCCGCCGAATCCCGCCACTCGGTATACTGCAACCGGTTGCCGTATCGGTCGAAAAGATACTTCATTCCCGGCTCCGGCACCCCGGAAAAGAGGAGCGGCTGATCGTTTTTTTGGCAATATTCTTCTAATTTGTCCAGCGCTTTTCCCGGGTCGTTGCCGCCGATCGGGAAGGTGAAGTACTGCTTTCCGTTTTTCAGGGTGACGCGGAAAATCAGCATTTCTTCGGTCACCGCCCAGGCGGTGGACAAGAATTTGCGCCACATAAAAGCGGTGCCTACCGTATTATCGCTCACCCGAAAAGGACACACCTTCGCCTGCGCTTCCAGGTAGGGGCGAAGGAGGGGTAGATCATTTGGTTGTAAGGGCTGAAAGATTAACAAAACAAAAAACACCTCGATGTGAAACTCATACCCTTTTAGTATACCTTTTTTTCGAAATATTTCAACTTTTTTTGAAAAAAAGCAGACACCGCAAAAGCGGCATCTGCTTTTTTGGAGCCGGTTGACGGACACGAACTGAACTTCGCCAAGCGAAGTTCGTCGAGTTTCGCGTAAACGCGAAACGTCGCATCGGGGGTTCTTCGCCGCCAACACGAAAAAAGCAGACACCGCAAAAGCGGCATCTGCTTTTTTGGAGCCGGTTGACGGACACGAACTGAACTTCGCTAAGCGAAGTTCGTCGAGTTTCGCGTAAACGCGAAACATCGCATCGGGGGTTCTTCGCCGCCAACACGAAAAAAGCAGACACCGCAAAAGCGGCATCTGCTTTTTTGGAGCCGGTTGACGGAC
>JAFSAC010000022.1 GCA_017442265.1 Clostridia bacterium
AAAGAACATAATCCGTCCAACCACCGACATGGCCGCCACAGCCGCATCGCCGTAGCCACCTGCCATAAAGTTCAGTGACAGGGTGGAAAGACTGGCGAGTCCTTGCCGCAAGAAGGAAGGACCGCCGATTAAGAGAATTTCTTTGAAATGCGCAGCCGAAGGACGAAACAGCCGGAAAGAAATGCGAATGTTTCCACCACGAAAACTCATAGCGAGCAGGATAAAAAAGCCCACGATCTGGCTGACAACCGTAGCAATAGCGGCGCCACTGACACCAAAATCAAATCCGAAAATAAAGATTGGATCCAATATCACGTTCAGTAGCGCTCCACTGGTGATGCCGATCATACCGAAATAGGGACTTCCCTGAAAGCGAAGCTGGTTATTAAGCACCAGGGATGAGGTCATAAACGGCGCACCAATGAGGATATACCGCATATAATCCTTGGCATACGGCAGAATGGTGTCGGTAGAGCCAAGCAGTCTTGCCAGCGGATCTAAAAAGATAAGACCGAATACCGTGATCAAAATGCCGGCAAAAAAGGAGGAGAAAAAGCCGGTGGCCGCCATTTTGGAGGCCTCTTCCCCGTTTTGGAGACCTAACTGCCGGGAGATATAATTCCCGGAGCCGTGTCCGAAAAAGAAGCCACACGCCTGAATGATCGCCATAAGCGAGAAGGCGACCCCGACAGCACCGGTGGCGCTGTTATTGATACGGCCGACGAAAAAGGTGTCTGCCATATTGTAAAACGCGGTGATGAGCATACTGATAATGGTGGGAACCGACAGTTCCCGCACCAGTTTTTCCACCGGCTCTTCGGTCAATCGCCGAAATTTTTCTTGTTGTGCCGAATCGTTGGTCATCATTTCATCTCCCGATGATTTTTCACTAAGATAGTATATCTCCCTTTTGGGATTATTCCTTCAGTTTTCCGAGATTTTTAGAAGTGCCACCGATTCCACGTGCTCGGTGCCGGGAAAAAGATCCACCGGGGTGACCTGGAGAGTGTCATAGCCACGCTCGGCAAAGCGCTTAAGATCGCGCGCTAAAGTTGCCGGATCGCAGGAAACGTAAACCACCTTTTTCGGTGACATGGTAGCAATCGTATCCAGCAGTTGCTCGGCACAACCGCGCCGGGGCGGATCCACGATCACCGCATCCGGCTGAACCTTTTCTTTTCGCAAGAGTTCGGCGGCCTTTGCCGCATCACTGCAAATGAAGCGGGCGTTCTCAATGCCGTTCATTTTCGCGTTCTCGCGGGCATCTTCGATCGCCGGGGCAACCACTTCAACCCCGATGAGGGTTTTCACCTGCCGCGCCATAGAAAGTCCGATCGTGCCCACCCCGCAATACAGATCAAGCAGGGTCTCCTCCCCGTTCAAATCCAGTTCTTTGGCGGCGAAAGCATACAGCCGCTCGGTCTGGTCGTGATTTACCTGATAAAAGGAGCGCGGAGAGAGTTTGAAACGAAGGCCGCAGAGTTCATCGATGATATACCCCGGGCCGTAAACGGTATATTCGGTATCCCCTAAAATGACGTTGGTATCCCGGCGGTTGATGTTCACCACTAATGTCACAAAGCCGGGAATTTCGGCAGATAACGCTGTGGTGAGTTGATCCATACCGGACAGTTTCCCCGAGGTAGAAACAAGACAGACCATAACCTCGCCTGTTTTTTCGGCAAAACGTATGTAGATATGGCGAATAAGTCCCGAATGGGTGGTTTCATTATAAGCAGAGATGCCATTTTTCTGCATCCAATCGGTCACGATAGCGACAATGGTGGAAAAGAAGCTCGGTTGCAAGGGGCAATCCTTGTGCGGGATCACCCGATGACTGCGCGCGGCATAATAACCGACCGCCATACCCTTTTCGGTTTCGGTGACCGGAAGCTGTGCTTTATTGCGATAGCGATCAGGATTCTGAGCGCCAATGATCGGTTCCGGGGTAATAGAAAGCCCACCAATATGCGCCAAAGCATCGGCGACCTTTTGCCATTTATAACGGCATTCCGCCTCATAAGTGACCTGCCGCCATACACAGCCGCCACACTGCCCAAACGCCGGACAAGCCCGTTCTCCGGCCTGACAGCGATCATTTGAGGAGGTGACGATCTCCACCGCTCGCCCAAAGGCAAAACGGCGGTCCACCTTTTGAATACGGCAAACGATCTCATCCCCGATTGCCGTATAAGGCACAAAGACAGCGATGCCGGCGGAATCATCTCCGGGCAGTTTGTATCGACCGACTCCATTTCCTTCACCGGTCACCCCGGTGATGGTGAGCGGAATTTGTTGGTTTTTTGTAAGATTCATAATCTTACCCCTTCTTTATCAGTAAAACAGCAGCCACTCCTTTTGAGAGAAGCTGCTGTTTTGTGTCACAGTTCAATGATCAGCTGTTTCCGACGGTGGCAAGCAGTTCATACCCTTGTACGTTTTCACCGTAATACACCCACACGTTCGGATAGTTCGGAACGGTGATGCGGGAAACGAAAGTTTTTTGTCCCGTAGTGGAGTTGTTGGCAACGTCCACTACCACCTGCAGATCGGATGTCTTCAAACGGCGAAGCACGTTAGAAGGGCCGTAGAGGGTGATATTATTGAGGGTAGATTCCACCGGTTTTATCGTAATCCCGGCAGGACAATTGCTGTACTCTACGTTGGCATTAGAAAGATTCAGGTTGATCTTTTTAGAAGTGATCGATTGCAGGTTGAATTTTGCAGTAATAGATTCAACACCGTCGAGAATCTTTAAAGTTTCAGGGATCTGTAATTTTAATTCCTGCTTGAGTTTATTAGAGGTCAAGGAATCAAAATTGAAGGTGCAAAGCTCGCCAAGATACACTTCAAAGGCGTTAATGGTTTCCTCAGCACCCCACAACTCAAGATACGCGGGGGTGAAGGTCACCAAAGAGGCATTGTCGGCATAGGCAGCCGGCGCATTCTTTAAATGGAACGGAATCTTGATTCGTTCATAGAAAAGAATCGGAACGGTAACCGCTACCGGAGCATTGTCCGCGTTCATTTCGCAATGCGAAATATCCGTTTCCTTGCCTTCGGCATCCAGCGCCTTTAAGGTCGCTTCAAAAACCTGCGTAGCAGAGAGGGACGCTTCGTCCTTGACCACCGCTACCACCGAGGCGATACGATCAATTTCGGTTTTCGGACCGGTAATGGTGATCGAGCCGTCCATGATCGAATTATTGGAAACGACCGGGGTGCCGATCTGATATTTGGTTTCATCAGCCGAGGTAATGCCGGCAATATCCGCTGTGACTGCAAAGGTGGCTTCGGTCCAAATATCACAAGTAAGACTGGCCGTTGAAGGAGAAACCGACAGAATATCAAAGTCGGTCAACTGACCGTTTTTGCTGGCACGAAGAGACAGCCCCGAATAGGAGCCGGGGGAAATCACCGAGCTGGTATCCACCGTGAGAAGAATATCCTGTGCGGTGAGTCGGGAAACCACCGAACGGCGACCAAACACCTTAACCGAAGCGGTCATATCCTGCTCGTCTAAAATCTTCATATTCATAGTATCGGTAGCATAATCGCCTAAAGAAACCGATACGGGAACACCGCTGATAATCCGTTCCTGTTCGTTACTGGGACCGTATGCGACAACGCCCCATACGACGATAGCTAAAACGAGGGAGAAAACCATCATCAGACGATCGTTATGCAAAAGACCGCTGAAAGAAATTTTTCTTTTCATTTCTTCTTCCTCCCCCAAATCTTGCTGAAACGTTTCGAATCATCTTGCTGTTCGGAAACAGCGGGGGTCAGTTCATTGATAAGCTTCAGTCGGAGCGATTCAGGCGTGAAATTACGCTCTAAATTGCCGCTGACGGCCACCGAAATCACACCGGTTTCTTCCGATACGATAACCACTACGGCATCCGAGTTTTCGCTCATCCCCACACCGGCGCGGTGACGGGTGCCAAGTTCACGGCTGATATGCTGATTATCAGACAAAGGCAGAATACATCCGGCGGCATACACCTTGCCGTCGCGAATGATCATCGCCCCGTCGTGCAAAGGAGCTTTGTTGAAAAAGATGTTGCTGACCAGTTCGCCGGTAGGATCAGCATTAATAACAGTACCGGTATTTACGATTTCCCCCAACGGGGTGTTTCGCTCAAATACGATAAGTGCGCCCATTTTCTGCTGCTGCAGAGAACGGGTGGCGTTTGATACAGCGGAAATCGCTACGTTTAATTTTTGAATATGCTGTTCTTTTCGGTCGTTGCCAAATACACCGACCAGTGAAGACAGTCCCGACCGGGAATTGGCCGCTTTTTCCAAAATGCGACGTAATTCCGGCTGGAAAATTACCACCAGCACTAATAAAGCGTTATCAAACAACAACGCCAGCAAATATTTAAGAGCGGTAAAACGGAACAGCCACGCAAAAAAGTAAATAACAATCAGAATAACAATGCCTTTTATCAGCTGTTCTGCGCGGGAATCGCGAATCATCCGAATGGCATAATAGATAACGAGGGCGACCAGAAGAATATCGATCGTGTCGGTGATCCAGTTAAAGGTGGAAAAGAAACCCACAAGTCCGTTCCAGACGGTTGCAAAGAATTCACCCATCCCATTCTTCCCCTTTCCTGTATTTTCTGCGTTTGTCACGCTAAAATTCGTTCAGCTTATTATATCATATTCTCTTTACCTTTGCAACGATTTTTGCACAGTTTGACGGATAATTTTCACAATCTTTTCCGCTTCATCCATTCCGGTAAAAGCCGACGGAGCCAAGCGCACCGTTCCGGTGTTTTCGGTTCCCATTTTTTGGTGAGCCAGCGGCGCACAATGAAGACCGGCGCGCACCGCCACACCCGATTCATTTAAAAGGGCCGCCGTTTTTTCGCTGGGAGACCCGTCAACCGTAAAGGACAGCACCGGAGCATACCTTCCCTCTTTCGGAAAGGGGGTATACAAGCGAATACCCGGTGTTTTTACAAGCGAATGATAAAGATACCGTATGATATTCATTTCATGCCGATAAACCGTTGCTTCACCGCGACGGGACACCCATTCCATACCGGCTTTCAGTCCACAAATGCCGCTCGTATTCGGGGTGCCGCTTTCCAGGCGATCCGGAAGAGTATCCGGCTGGTTAGGATCAAGCGAGTGACTGCCGGTACCTCCTTCGATCAGGGTTGAAAGCGGATACCGACCGGAGGTGAGCAGCATACCGGTTCCCATAGGCCCGTACAGGCCTTTATGACCGGCAACACAGAGAAAATCAATGTTATCCTTTTCCATATCGATTGGCAGCACGCCGGCCGATTGGGCCGCATCCACCGCAAACGGAATACCCCTCTCTCTTGCCAGCGCTCCGATTTCGCGGATCGGCTGTATAACACCCCAAACGTTAGACGCGTGATTGCAGATAATCAGTTTGGTTTGCGAAGTGATCACCCGCTTAAAATTCTCCACCGTTTTTTCCGGGTCTTTCATATCCACCTGTGCCATATCATAAATCGGACGATAGGGCGATAGTGCGTGAAGCGGACGTAACACAGCGTTATGCTCCAGATCAGATATCACCACCCGTCCGCCACCGAACAGAATTCCCTTAATGACCATATTCATCGACATGGTGCAGTTGAGGGTGAATACCACTTGATCCGGAGTAGAAAGTCCGAAAAAATTTGCCGCCGTTTCTCGGGCTCGAAATACCGCCTCGGAAGTAACGTAGGCAAGTTTATGACCGCCGCGACCCGGGTTAGCACCATACCTTTTCAGCGCTTCCCCCATTGCCTCCCGTACCGGTCTTGGTTTTGGCCAGGTGGTGGCGGCATTATCCCAATAATACATACCGTTTTCTCCTTTATTGACCCGTTTCTTTCCGGGTAATATCAATATGCTTTTCGAGCAGTATCCGCTCGGCTTTTTCACCAAAATTCGGAACGGTGATTGCGTAACTGCACCCGCGCCCGGCTTTCATATCGGTGTTTCGTCCCACAAACGAGCGGATACCGGCTGTTCGAAGTGCCTCTTTGCCACGCATTGCTTGTGTTATGGTGGGGACGTAAAAATTCCACCCTTGCATTTTCTCACCTCTTCTCCATTCTAATTTCTCTTTTACACCATATGCAGTCGACGGGGTTCTTGTCCAAAGGCAATTTTTTGCTCTTGACGAAAAGCGGCTTTGC
The DNA here is from genome assembly GCA_017442265.1 of Clostridia bacterium. GTDB lineage: Bacteria > Bacillota > Clostridia > Oscillospirales > Acutalibacteraceae > URNF01. Next base: position 6,171 of record JAFSAC010000022.1, read on the forward strand.
GGGTACAATGAAGATACAATTCAACGACAGGAGACGTGTGATATGGAAGAATACGAACCGGATCTGGTATCGGTCATCGACGATGAAGGTAACCAGCACCAATTTGAAATTTTAGATGCGATCGAAACTGACGAAAAGCGCTACGTGGCGCTGACCCCGGTGTATGACAACCCGGATGAAGCAGTGGAGGACGACGGCGAACTGATCGTTTTAGAGGTCGCCAATCAGGACGGCGAGGATCTGCTCGTTCCGATCGAAGACGATGAGGAGTTTGACGAGATCGCCGCGATTTTCGAGGAACGCTTATCCGAGTACTATGAGATCGGCGAAGAAAACGAATAAATTCTTCAGCTAAATTTCTCCTGCTGTGCACGTGGACCTGCGTCCATTAACCCTACTACACTTTGTATACGGGAGCCGGGCTCCGATGCCGGACGGCAGACCTCCCCACCTTGTGGGACGAAGGGAGCCAGAACACATTGGGCGGCACCCACCTGCTCGTTTTAGTAGCAGGTTATTCGGGCGCGTTACGACACAGCGGGGATATTTTGACAAACAAAAACACCGTAAACCCTTTTATCGGGCTTACGGTGTTTTTTGATTTCAGTTAGTCACAACAGGGATCGGCTTTTTTTGGTTCAGCTTTTGGCTTCGCCGGCTGAACAGTATCGCCAAGACCGGTCGTTTCGGTGAAAATAGTATTGTTGGTAACGGCCGCAACCGCATCGGTCGGAATGATCAGCTTGGATGCGGTGCCATTGGACATATTCACCAGCGCTTCATACTTTTTCAGTTCCAGCACCGCCGCATCTACACCGGCATCCTTGAGTGCTTTCAAACCGTCTGCCTCCGCCTTTTTCGCGAGGTAAATCGCCTTGGCTTCACCTTCGGCGCGGGCGATACGGGCATCTCTTTCACCTTCAGCGGCGAGAATCATCGCCTGCTTATCGCCTTCGGCGCGGGTGATGGCGGCGGCCTTGTGGCCTTCGGCCTGCAACAGCGTTTCACGGCGATCACGTTCCGCCTTCATCTGCTTTTCCATAGCCGACTGAATCTCTTCCGGCGGAATGATGTTCTTGAGCTCCACCCGATTCACCTTGATACCCCACTGGTCGGTGGCATCGTCAAGAATAGCGGTCATTTTGCCGTTAATGGTGTCACGGGAGGTTAAGGTGCCGTCCAACTCCAACTCGCCGACCAGGTTACGCAGAGTGGTGGCAGTAAGATTTTCAAGAGCATTGATCGGATTGACCACACCGTAGGTGTACAGCTTCGCATCAAAAATGCGGAAATACACCACCGTGTCGATCCGCATGGTAACGTTATCCTTGGTGATAACCGGCTGCGGAGGAGAATCCAGCACCTGTTCTTTCAGGGTAATCTTCTTGGAAATCCGTTCAAGAAGCGGAATTTTCACGTGCAAACCGGCGCCCCAGGTGGTTTTATATTTGCCCAGGAATTCGATCACAAATTCATGCGCCTGCGGTACGATACGAATGTTAGGAATCACAATGATGAGTAAGAGGGCTAAAATAATGACAAACCACATACCAATTCTCCTTTACCGTTAAAAATTATTTTTCCAAAAGAAGACCCATCTTCTTTTTCGCCTTATTAAGAGTACGTGCGGCAACCCAGGAAGCGCGCTCGGCGCCTTGTTTCATCAGCGCATCCAACTGCGCTTTATCCGACATATAGACAGCAAAGCACTCCTGAACCGGCTTTAATACCTCTACCACCGCTTCACCGACGGCGGTTTTGAAATCACCGTAGCCGCGACCGGCAAATTCCGCTTCGATCGCATCATAGTCCTTATCAGTAATGGTGCTGTAGATATCCATAAGATTGTTAATGCCGTCTTTTCCTTCAGCGTAACGAACCACCGCTTCGCTATCGGTGACCGCACGACGGAACTTCCGCAAAACGGTATCCGGATCGTCCTTCAGGGAAATAAAGGCATTCTGATTTTCATCCGATTTGGACATCTTTTTGGTCGGATCCTGCAAAGAGCGAACCCGCCCGCCCCGGCGCATAATATACGGTTCCGGCACGGTGAAGGTAGACCCATACAAGCTGTTAAACCGTTCGGCGATATTGCGGGTCAACTCACAATGTTGCTTCTGATCCTCACCCACCGGCACAAAATCCGGCTGATACAGCAAAATATCTGCCGCCATAAGGGTAGGATAAGCAAATAACCCCAGATTGATATTATCACTGTGTTTCTGGGATTTATCCTTAAACTGTGTCATGCGGCTGAGTTCCCCAAACTGGGTACAGCAAGAAAGCAGCCAGGAGAGTTCCGCGTGCTGCGGCACCTGCGACTGCACAAAGATCATATGCTTTTCCGGGTCCAGTCCAATCGCAAGCAGCAGCGCAAACATCTCGTAGATCTGCTGGCGGAGCTTTGAGGGCTCTTGGCGGACGGTCAGTGCATGCAGATCCGCCACCGCAAAAGCGCAGTCAAAGGAATCCTGCATATCCACCCAGTTTCTGAGTGCGCCGAGGTAGTTGCCGAGTGTCGGGATGCCGGTCGGCTGAATACAGCTTAATACCCGTTTTTTGCGTTCGGTTTGTTCGGTAGTTTGTTGCATAAAGGTCACTTCCCTTGAGGCGAGTAAATTGTTATCATTATATTATCATTCATAGAGAATATTTTCAAGTTAAAATGCAAAATAATCGTTCTCGCATTGACATTTTCCTATCAAAATTGTAAAATATACCAATAGTGTACTTTTAAAGCGTATTTTCAGGAGGCCTATCGTATGACTGCATGGGAAACACTGGCAAAGGTCATGTTCCCGGACGTTGAAAAAACGCCGGATGATTATGAAAAACAGTACCCGCCGCGCGATCTGCCGGAAGGGGCTCGGGTGGTTCGTATTGCTCCCAGTCCGACCGGTTTTTTGCACCTGGGGGTTTTCTTTACTGCTATGGTCAACCGACTGACCGCCGACGTCAGCCGCGGAGTCTTTTTCTTCCGTTTGGAGGACACCGACAAAAAGCGAGAAGTCGAAGGCGGCGCCGCCGATATTCTGGAAGGAATGAACACCTACGGTCTTTCCATTGACGAAGGGTTTGTTGCTCCCGGTGAGATTCACGGCGAATACGGGCCTTATCAACAAAGCAAGCGAGCTGTGATTTATCACACCTATGCTAAATCGCTGGTGGAGCAAGGACTCGCTTACCCCTGTTTTTGTACCGAGGATGCCCGTGCTGCCGCCCGCCAACAGCAGGAGGCGGAAAAAGCCCGCACCGGTTATTACGGTCCCTACGCTATTTGCCGTAATCTGACCCCGGAGCAGGCAATCGAAAAAATACAAAACGGCGAGCCGTACGTGGTGCGTCTGCGGGCGCCCGGCGATCCGGAACGGCGGATCAAATTCACCGATCTCATTAAAGGCACCATTGAAATGCCGGAAAATGACGAGGATCTGGTGCTCTTAAAATCCGACGGCATCCCCACCTACCATTTTGCTCATGCGGTGGACGATCATCTGATGCGTACCACCCTGGTCATTCGTGGCGACGAATGGATCTCGTCGGTTCCCAAGCACATTCAGCTGTTTTCCCTTCTCGGCTTCAAAGCACCGAAATTTGCCCACGTCAGCCCCATTATGAAGGAGGACAACGGCGGCAAGCGCAAGCTTTCCAAGCGACATGATCCGGAGGCGGCGATGCATTTCTACGCCGAACAAGGGTATCCGAAAGAAAGCGTGCTAGAATACCTGATGACCATTGCCAACAGCGATTTTGAGGATTGGCGACGGACCCACCCGGACGATGATCGCTCCTCTTTCCCCTTTAATCTCAAGAAAATGAGCGTTTCCGGCGCCCTTTTCGATATGAACAAGCTCAACGACGTCAGCAAAAACGTCATCTCCCGGATGACCGCGGAGGAGGTATCTCAAAAGGTACTGGCTTGGGCGGAGAAATACGATTCTGCATTCTACAATTTGCTTGTAAAGGATAAAAACTTTACAACCGGAATCTTCAATATTGATCGCGAAAATGCCAAGCCCCGTAAAGATTTAGCCAAGTGGAGCGATGCACGAGACTACACCGCCTACTTCTTCGAGGAAACCTTTGAGCCGACCGTCGAGTTGCCTGAAACGGTGTCTTCGGAGGATGCCAAAGCGATTATCAACGCCTATCTTGCCGCCAACGTTCCGACCGAGGACAAGCAGGTCTGGTTTGAAGCAGTGAAGGCCCTCTGCCCCGCCCTCGGCTTCTCGCCGGACGTCAAAGCGTATAAGCAAAATCCGGATGCTTTCAAAGGACACGTCGGCGACGTCAGCACGGTGTTGCGGTTGGCGGTGACCGGACGGCGTAACACGCCGGATCTGTGTGCTATTATGAATCTGCTCGGATCTGACCGGGTAAAGGCACGTTTGACCGCCTTTTCCGATTCTCTGACAAACTGAATTTGAGGTGTTAATTCCATGATTGACGAACGTAAAACGCCGGAAACCGAATCTGCTACGAATTTTATTCACGCGATTATTGACGAAGAGCTGGCGACGAAATCCAACGACTACCGCCGTTCGGTGCATACCCGTTTTCCGCCGGAGCCCAACGGCTATCTGCATATCGGTCATGCAAAAGCGATCTGCATTGATTTTGGCACTGCTTTAAAGTATAACGGTGTGTGCAACCTGCGTATGGACGATACCAACCCCACCAAAGAAGACGTGGAATACGTCGATGCCATTCAGGAGGATATCCGTTGGCTGGGATTTGATTGGGAGGATCGCTTCTACTACGCTTCCGACTATTTTGAAACGATGTACAACCTGGCGGTTGGACTCATCAAAAAAGGACTTGCCTACGTTTGTGAGCTGACCCCGGAGCAGGTCCGCGATAACCGCGGTGACCTCACCCACCCGGCGATCAGCCCCTACCGCGACCGTCCGATCGAGGAAAGTCTTGACCTGTTTGCCCGGATGCGTGCCGGAGAATTCGCCGACGGCACCATGACCCTTCGCGCGAAAATCGATTTAGCCAGCGGCAACTTCAATATGCGTGACCCGGTTATCTACCGTATCAACCACGCACATCATCACCGTCAAGGCGATCGTTGGTGCATCTATCCGATGTATGACTACGCTCATCCGATCGAGGATATGCTGGAAGGCATCACCTATTCCCTGTGTTCTCTGGAATTTGAAGATCATCGCCCGCTGTATAACTGGGTGGCCGAAAACGTCGATTACGATGCACAGCCGCGCCAGATTGAATTTGCCCGCCTCGGCATCAACTACACCGTGATGTCCAAAAGAAAACTCCGCCGTCTGGTGGAGGAGGGCTTTGTGGCCGGTTGGGATGATCCGCGTATGCCCACCCTCTGCGGTCTACGCCGCCGGGGATACACTCCTGCTTCTATCCGCAATTTCTGTGAGCGAATCGGTGTAGCGAAGGTGCCGAATACGGTGGATATGGGACTGCTGGAGCATTGCTTACGCGAGGATCTCAATGCCAATGCCGCCCGGGCTATGGCGGTACTGCATCCGGTTAAACTCACGATCACTAACTACCCGGATGATGCTTCTGAAACCTTTACGGTAGAAAACAACCCGACCGATCCCGAAAGCGGTACCCGCGAGGTCAGCTTCTCCAAAAATCTTTGGATTGAGCAGGATGACTTTATGGAAGAGCCGGTGAAGGGGTATTTCCGTATGTTCCCCGGCAACGAGGTTCGCCTGAAATCTGCCTACGTGGTTCGTTGTACCGGTTGCCGCAAGGATGAAAACGGGCAGGTCGTAGAGGTGTTCGCCGAATACGATCCGGCCACCCGCGGCGGTGATACCCCCGACGGACGGAAGGTGCGCGGTACCATTCACTGGGTGGATGAAGCCACCGCTGTGGATGCCGAAGTGCGGCTGTACAGTTCTCTGTTCACCGATCCCGATCCGGATGCCGCCGACAAGGATTTCATCTCCTGTCTGAACCCGGAATCGCTGGAAACCTTACACGGCTGTAAAATGGAGGCATCCCTTGCCACCGCTACCGCTCCTGCGGCATTCCAATTTATGCGGCTTGGCTACTTCTGTGTAGACAACCGCGACAGCGCCCCGGAGCATCTGGTGTTCAACCGTGCCGTCTCCTTGAAAGACAGCTTTAAAAAATAAGTGATAACAGAAAAGCACCCCAAGTTTCAATGACTTGGGGTGCTTTTTAATCTTTCGGGGTGAGTTTTTTTAGAAAATCGGTAAAATAAGCGGGAAGCTCGCTGGTAAATTCCAAATATTCACCGGTAATAGGATGAATAAAACCGACCGTCCGGGCATGCAGGCATTGTCCTTGTAATTCTTTGGAGAATTTGGAAGGACCGTATACCGCATCCCCGACCACCGGGTGCCCGGTATACGCCATATGCACCCGAATCTGGTGGGTGCGCCCTGTCTCCAGTTTACACCGAAGGTGGGTGTACCCCGCATAATGAGCCAAAACCTCATAATGAGTGACCGCGTTTTTGGAGTTTTGTGCGATTACGGTCATCTTTTTTCGATGAATAGGATGACGTCCGATAGGAGCGTTAATGGTGCCAGCATCCTCTTTCGGTGCGCCAATCACCACCGTTTCATATAAACGGGTCAAGGAATGTGCCTGAATCTGTTCAGCAAGTCCTTGGTGGGCACGATCATTTTTAGCGACCAATAACAAACCGCTGGTATCTTTATCAATTCGGTGCACGATACCGGGGCGGAGCACCCCATTGATCCCCGACAAAGAATCGCCGCAATGGTACAAAAGGGCATTGACAAGGGTTCCGGTATAGTTCCCCGCAGCCGGGTGAACCACCATTCCCTTCGGTTTATTGACCACCAAAAGGTCGTTATCCTCGTACTCGATATCAAGCGGAATATCTTCCGCCTCAGCCGTATAAGCGACCGGGTCGGGCAAGGTGATTTCAACCTCTTCCCCGCCTCGCAAACGAGTGTTTTTATCTGCCGGCTTTCCTTGCAGAAAAACCATACCGGATTGAATCAGTCCCTGCACCGCCGCCCGGCTAAGTTCAGTTTCACGGGCGATATTGCTGTCGATCCGCTCACCGGCGGCAGATTCAGGGATTATCCAGCTTTTCTTGTTCATCGGAGGCCTCCTCCGTCTTATTCGCAGGCGGTTGCTTTTGCTTGGAGAGGGAGGTATCTTCATACACGAAGAAAAAGAAGATCAGCATCAAAATTGCCCCGATTACCAGACAGCAATCTGCAAAATTGAAGACCGGGAAATCGATCCACTTAAAGTAAAGGTAATCGATCACGACACCATTCACGATGCGATCAATCAGATTGCCGATCCCACCTGCCAGTACCAGCACAAAGCTGATATTCAGCAGCATATAGCGACGATACCGCCCGCTAACCAGTACGGTCAGCAAAAACAACATCACAATCCCGGTGAAAAGAATGAAGAAAAGACGCTGATTTTGCAAAATGCTGAAGGCAGCACCCGGATTCTCCACGTATAACAGTTCAAACACGTCTTCGATCAGCGGAATAGCCGGATTGCCTTTCAGGTGAACCGTAGCGAGATATTTCAGCCACTGATCAAGAGCAATCAACAGTGCCGCCGGCAATAAGGTCCACAAGCGGTATTTACAACCGCCGGGAAAAGAAAATTCAGAGAAAAACCGTTTAATGGTGTTCATATTCCTCTCCAACTCATTTCCAATCAACATTCAAAGAAAAAGCGGCGAGCCGATGAACGGCACGCCGCCGGGCTGACATCACGTGTGATTTATTTGCGCCGTCTTCCGCGACGGGGTTCCTCGTCCTCGTCAACATCATCGGCAATGCTATAATTAATACCAAACTTCAAATCGGAAAACCGACCGGTATCATTGGTTTCGGGAGTGTCATCTACCGTGAAAAGCGGCATCGTTTCCTCGGCAGGCAGATCGTCGATCACCACTTCCGGCTCTTCTGCCGGTTCCTCTTCCGCCGGAGCGATTTCTTCCGGTTCGGATACCGGCTCTTCAATCGGTTGGGGCTCAACCGCCTCTTCAGCAACCGGCTCCTCTTCAATCGGCTCCGGCTCTTTTTCTGCCGGGGGATCGTATTCGGGCAGTACGTCGATCATCGCGAGATGCTCACGGTATACACCGAGCATCTGGGTTTTGAAATCGCTGACCAGTTTTTTAAGCCGCTCAAGCTCTTCCAACTGTTCTTTAATCTGCTGTTTGGCGGTTTCTTCCACCTTTTCCGCCTTAATCTTGGCATCCTCAAGAATCAGACCGGCCTTATGATTGGCTTCCCGCAACACCGTATCTCCCAGCCGCTGAGCGCTGAGCAGTGCGGTACGGATACTATCCTCGTCGTTGCGGTATTCCACCACTTTATTGGCAAGGACCTCCATTTTCTTCTTGAGATCCTCGTTTTCTTTGTTCAATTCTTCGACGGTATCCGCACAAATATCAATAAAATCGTCCACTTCCGAGGTTTTATACCCTCCGAAGGTTTTGGTAAAGGTGATGTTCCGAATGTCATCCACAGTATACATAGTGTTTCTTCCTTTCTTATGCGATGAAATTATAGATATTTTTGTGCGATCAATAATATACGTCCTTTTTTGGTTTGCGCCGAAAGATCAGTCACCCGAAAACGACCGACACCACGAATGGACAACAGATCGTTTTCACAAACGGTTTTCGAAACCGAGGTTAACGGCAGGTGATTGAGGGAAACCCGTTCGCTTTCAATCAACTGTGCCGCCTTTTCCCGGGAAATACCGGTCAGCGCCTTGACAACGTTATCCAGCCGTGCAGAAGCCACAGTAGCGCGAACGGTCAAAAACTGTCGATCCACACGAAACTCACGCGGCAGTCCTTCCGTGATCGTAACCCCTTCCCGCCCGACGGTTTTTATCTCATCAAGCAGAAACGGAGCTACCTCATCACTGACAAAAACAACAGCGTATCCGGGAGTAACGAGAATATCGCCGATCTTTTCCCGACGAAGTCCCTCAGCCAGAATAGCCCCCAGAAAATCGCGATGAGAAAGAGAGACCGACTCACGGTATGTAAAAGAAAGGGCAGACAACGGAAACGGCGCCGGATCCGGAGGAAATCCCTCCGGAAACACGCCGAGTAGGGTCCGTTCCGCATCCTCATAACCGCCCCAAAAGAGCGGCGTCACAGTAAGCTTACGAACAAACGGCTCACATACCGCACGCTGCCGTTCATCAAGAAAGCCGATAAAATGCGGGTATTGATGCTTGTCGCAGAGGACAGCCGCATCCTCAATACGCGCCAGTAAAAGACGGTCCTCAGAAGTAGAGTCCATTATTCTCCAGCTCGTCTAACAGATCACCCATAACACCCACGTTGTAAGGGGTGATGATAAAGGTGCAGTTAGCCACCTTTTTGATCTGACCGTCGTTAGCATAAGCCACACCGCTCAGGAAGTCCAAAATACGGCGCGCAACATCCTTGTTGGCCGATTCGAGATTCAGTACCACCGTACGCTTCGCATTCAGGTGATCGGCAATGGTGCTGGCATCGTCAAATCGCTCCGGTTTCACCAGAACGACCTGCAACTGAGCGGTCGCGTGAATGTTAACAACCTTATTGCTCTTACGGGAACCGTCATCCACCAGGGTGGCACGGTCGGAATCCATACGGCGGGTAATGGTCTGTTCCTCTTCCTCGAGTTCCAGCTCTTCGTCCAGCTCGTCCTCCGGATCCTTGTTGATCGCATCCACCAGCTTATCTAAAAATTTCATATGGTCGTCCTCCTATTTTTTATTCGGATTTATTTTGGGGGTCTTTGGCCAAAGATTGCGCTTCCCACCCGAACGGTGGTAGCCCCTTCCAAAATGGCCTCATAATAATCGCCGGACATACCCATGGAAAGAGTATGCACATCTATATTATCTAATTTTTTCTCCCGAATGTCAATAAACAGTTGATACATTTCCGAAAATATTTTTCTTTTTTCGGCGGAGGTCTCTAAAATAGGCGGAATTGTCATCAATCCGCACACATGAATGCCGGATAGACAGGAGGCGGATTCAAGCAACGGCAATAACATTTCCGGCATAACCCCTGCCTTTTGGGGCTCCCGTCCGATATTGACCTCTATCAGCACATCGGTACAAATGCCTTGGGCGAGCGATGCCTTATGAATGGCTTCGGCAAGCCGCACGCTGTCCACCGATTGAATCATATCTACCGAGCCGACGATCTGCTTCACCTTATTGGTCTGCAGATGACCGATCAGGTGGGCCTTCACCCCGGAAAGATGAAGTTCGTCCTTCTTCCCTAAGTATTCCTGTACCCGATTTTCCCCAATGGCAGTAACCCCACAAGCAATCGCCTCGTTAATGAGCTGAGGAGATACCGTTTTGGTTACCGCCAGCAACTGTACCTCATCCACCGGACGTCCTGAGGCAATACAGGCGTTCTCCATTCGTTCCAAAACTGCTTGAAGCTGTGTTTTAACCAATGAGTTTTCCGTCATAAAGATTACTACCCTCCGTGATAATATCGTCGTACAGCCGGAGATATCCGTCCTCCTGTTTTTCGGTGCAGATAACGTAGTCGGCCGCATCGCTGTATTCCTGTTCGATCTTACGGAACCGAACGATATCGCCCGAACGAATATACACCCCGACCTCTTGAGCGGCATTGGTGGTGATCGCCTTTTTCGGAACCCGCAAGCCGGTATGCTCCACCAAAAGAATTTCCATATATTCCTGACGAATGGAGGACAACGCTTCGGACATATTCACACATTCAAAAATAACCGCCAGTTCTCCGTTGCTGTCACGGTTACAGGCGGCAACCGTCACCGGGATCTCCTCGTCGGTCACAAACGGAAGCCGAATATGCATACTTTTTCCGGCCGCCAAGGTGGAGCCGTGAGCACCGGGTACCACACAGGCAAGATACCAGGTATAATCACTGACGATTTTCCCGGCAAAGGAAGATGAGTTGCCGGGTGTCAGCGGGGTGGAAATCGCCGTGCGAACATTATCGGTAGTCATAGAGGTGACCGTATTGACCGTTAAAACACCTTCCAGACCGTCCACCGCATTTACAAAGTATCCGGCCACCGGCGATTTAATAACCCCGGTAGAGGGCTTGTAAGCCGCCGCCAGCGTATTCCGTTCGGTCTGCAAAGCAGAGATCTGTTCGGAAAAGTCGGTGCTTTTCCCGGTGACGATCTGTTTTTTATTAAGAAAACTTACCAGTCGCTGGCGAAGCAAAGCATCATCCGGCAAGGTGGGAGCATCCGCAGAAGCAACCAACTCGTTCATCGCACGGCCGATTTGGGTATCCAAAATATTCAGCCCCGCCATTCCGCTGACACCTAACGATTGGATCTGTTTAAGATCGGCGATCTCTTCATCGATCGTATCAATCTGCAATTTGCGCAGAGCATCCTCTTTGGTAGCGTAAAACTCCGCAATAGTACCGCCGTTGGATACCCGCGATCCGTTTTCAACCGTATAATAGACGTACTGCGAAGCATTCAGCGGTACCGGCGTTTCGTTTCGAATCACGATGCAATCAACGTTAATGGTTTCATAGGCGCTGTAGGTATAAACCGTTTCGGTAGAAACCGGCGAATAAAACATCGGATAAAATTGGATAAACACATAACCGAGCAACAAAATGGATGCTAAAAAAGTAATCAGCTTTTTCACAAACGGTTTCATGCGTTTTCCTCCTTTTCCATAAGAAATTCGGTTGTCCGCCATACCGACACAGCGGCTTCGGTCAGTTCGGTCAGATCGGAATAATCGTCAACATACAAAATATGCGTATCCGGCATACGGCGAAACCAGGATAGTTGGCGTTTCGCATAATGCCGTGTGCTCTTTTTCAGTTCATCAAGTGCTTCATCCAGCGAAACTTCCCCCTGAAGATACGGACGAAGTTCTTTATACCCAATCGCCTGAATCGCGGTGGGTGGGGTCGGACCGGACAGTAACGATCTCGCTTCATCCAGCAAACCCTTTTTCATCATCTCATCCACCCGATCGTGAATGCGCTGATACAATCGCTCCCGATCGCGAAAATCCAGAAAAATCACGCAAGGATCATACGGACTCGGGGTTAATTTTGATAATCGGGCGTGTTCCGAAATGGTTTTCCCGGTGGTATGATACACCTCCAGCGCCCGGACAATTCGTCCTAAATCATTTTCGTGTAAGCGAGCGGCGGTATCCGGGTCGATCGTCTGTAGTTCATTTAGCAAAGCGGCTCCCCCTTCGGTTTGAGCCCTCTGTCGAAGTGATTCCCGCAGCCCCTCCGGCGCTTTCGTTTCGGAAAACTCAATATTTTCCACCACCGCTTGCACGTACAAACCGGTGCCGCCACACAAAATCGGAAGATTCTCCCGCGCAAAAACCTCTGCAATCACCCGGCGGGCATCGGCGGCGTATTGTGCCACGCTGTAAGCGGCATCCAGCGGCAGAAAACCGATCAGGTGATGCGGGATACCTCCCCGCTCTTGTTCGGTAGGAGCGGCCGTACCGACCGTAAGCCCTTCATATATCTGCATCGAGTCTGCCGACACGATCTCACCGTGTAGATGCCGTGCCA
>JAFSAC010000023.1 GCA_017442265.1 Clostridia bacterium
CTGCCCAAGAGATTGCATATTGAAGGAGGCGGTGGCTGTGGCATTTAGATCGATTCGTCCTTTTGCGCCGTCTGCCACCGGCCGCAGTTCTTTTCAAATTTCAGAGTTTAAGGGACTGGATCGGTTGAGCGGGAAGGATAAGTTCAGCCCCGCCAGAGCGGAGGAAATGCAAAACTTTATTCGTGATAAGGTTGGCAGGGTCAAAAAGCGGGGCGGGTTTCAAGCGGAGGGCGGCACTGTACCGAAATGGCAAGAACGGTTTGGGGAAATAGAGTTTGAATTTTCGGACGGTGAGGTTTGGATGCGTAAGGGAACGCACGAATTCGGACTGACAGCCGTGCTGACGAATCAAACGTTGCCAGATGCGCAGGTGAAAGAAATTTATTCGGCTATCGGATATTCGATGTCGGATTCCTTTTGCCTTTTGGCGGAAACCGACGGCGGGATCGGTGTTGCGAAATACTCTGAATCGGATCCGATGCGCTACGTTGTATATACCGATCCCGAAGTTGACGGTCTGGTGATCATCGGCGCCAAAGATATACAGTGGGAAAAGGACGTGATGGGAGAAACCTCTGTGGACGAAACGGATCTGCGCACCGATGCCTTTATTCCGGTGTCCACCGTGGTGGAGAATGCAACCCCTTCGGGAAGCGGTCAGATCATGTTCAGTCCCAATATACTCACTCCTTACGTGCGGGAAACCTTCACCGTGACGAAAGAGGACTATGATCACCCCGCTACCGATTCAGAACGATGCGCCAGATTTCAGTTGTCCAATAAAAACGTCAGCTTACTGGACGGAAACAAGGTGATTTCCTCCGATGAGTGGATGGCGCAGGGGGAATATTGGGCCCAAAGCAACTATGGGGAATTAACTGAAACCGGCGTTTCGGTACTGAAAAACAGTATTAAGGTGGAGGTGTACCGTCGGGTATGCAGTCAAGAGGATACGGAAGATTTTACGTGGGACGATGGATATGCTTGGGTGAACGTAACGGATTTGTGCTTTGGCACCCCCGAGGAAGACTGCCACGGATTCTTTAATACGGAAAAAGGCGCCATCTGGATTCCGGACGTCAAGATCAGGGAATCGCTCGAGGAAGGTCACCCGAACGTGCGCATTACTTATCTGCGCGATACAGAGGAACAACTGAAAAGTCTGCGGAAATTACTGAAAGGAGCTCTGCATACCGGATACGGTGTGGGCGGTTATAAGGATCGCGTTTTTATCGCTGCCGAGAACCGTATTTATTACACCGAAGCCGACGACGGATTGTGGATCAACGAGCTCAACTACGTAGAACCCTGCCCGGCGGAGCGCTCCATTGTCGCCATGGGCGGGCAAGGCAAGTATTTGTATGCGGTGGATAGCGAGGGAATCAGTTATGCCATCGGCGGCGCCGTGCCGGAGGATAATACGGCCGCCTTTGCCCGAGATGCTTCCTTTGTGATCCTGGATCACGTGCAGGGGGAGAAACCGGTGGGTAATATTCTGGACGTGTTCGGGGACGAGTTTTGCTATCTTTCCGAGATGGGACTGGTGGCCATCCGACACGATGATTTTTATGATAAGCGCTATGCGCAAAATCGCAGTCGTATGTTGGGCGATCTTCTGAAAGGAAAACAACTTTGCGCCTGCCGTTGGGAAAACTTTATGGTGATCGGCGCCGAGGATCGTTTGTATTTGCTGGACGAAGTGCAACAGACCACCTTGCCGGATTGCAAATACAGCGGCAAACAGTATGAGGTATTTGCCTTTGTTTTCGATCAGGATTTTTTGGGCGCATCTACGGCGGCGACC
>JAFSAC010000024.1 GCA_017442265.1 Clostridia bacterium
TTCGTGACCCCCATTGAGAATAAAACCCTGGAGCTTCGCATTAAGATCTTCACCGGGGAAACCACCGAAAGATACCTGAAAAAACTCAAAGGTCGTGCATGTATCATCACTACCCCATTTGACCGAACCGAAGAAAATGCAGGAATATCAACGGGTTTTGACGCTGAGTGTCATACGGGTCACACGATTAAGAAGATGATCGAGGCTTACGAGCAGGGTCTGCAGTAATTTCATCGGGATCGGTCCCGGTGGGCTGATCCGACAGTGCAAAAGGCGTGCCGCGAATTTGCGGCACGCCCTTCTTTTCTTAAATGCCCAGAACCGAATTCGGCTGATCAAACAGCGCGTCGTAATCCAATTCCTTCGCTTCTGCGTCCACGCAGGATTGAATACTGCGGACCACCTGCTCCGTGATGGCCTTGGTGGCTTCCTTGGTATAATAGTGGGTCCGGTCGGAGTGATAGGACTTGGGTGCGTCCTTCAGAAGGCTGTACAGGTCATTGACCGCGAAACCGTACTGGGTCACCACCTTCACCGCAACCGCGTTATATGCCTCGATATCCCGGTTATACCGCACCGCCCGGGCGGGGTTGGGATATCCCTCCGTATCCACCGGGGTGGAAGTGGCGAAGATCACCTTCGCTTTCGGAAACAATAGCCCGATCCGCTTGCAGATCCGGTGGAGAAAGTGTTCGTACATCTCAATGGGGATCTGATTTCCGTCCTGAAACAGCACCAGGCAGTCCCAAAGCCCCGCGTTCCAGTGCAGGCAGTCCGTATCCTCTCCGAAGCCGGTATCTGCCAGCCAGGTATGGAGATTTCGGAGGACATAGGGCGTGAACCGGCAGTTCTCCTTTGGGTAGGCCACTTCCGCCGAGCCTTCCAGCGCCATTTTTACATACTTATCGTAACCTTTGCGAATGGAATCGCCGATCAGCATCACTTTTTTCATATTCCAGTGCTCCTTCCGTTCTTGTCTTTTTCGGTACTTTTGCAGAATTTGATACTGTTTTTTGATCGTTTTCGCCAATTCGTTGGACAGCGCCGGCTCCTTATGGTACAATGGTTCCATCCTTTTGGCGGCGGTATTCCTGGGGAGATTTTCCCATAGCCGCCCGGAAAAGCCGGTTGAAATAGGTGACATTGTTATACCCCACCTGCGCGGCAATCGCCGCGACGGACAACTCCGTATTTTGCAGCAGCTCCAGCGCCTGCTCCATTCTGGCACCGTTGCAGTATTCCCGCACCGTTTTTCCTGTTTTCAGCCGGAAATACCGGCCCAGATATTTTTCGTTGTAATTGAACACGCCGGACATATCCGCCATGGAAAAGCCGCAGTGCAGGTTTTCCGCGATGTAGTTTTTCGTGTTTTCCAGCAGCGGATCAAAGGTGGTCTTCCGTCCGGTTCCGGCGGTTTTCAGCAGGTACCGGATGTAGCTTTCCATCAGATCCGCCACCCGGCGGCACTGCTCCGGGGCACAATCCGGCTCCATGGTTTCCAGCAGTTCCGGGGAAAACCGCTGGCGGAGGGTTTCCGAATTATCCCGGCGGATGTTCCCCACAA
>JAFSAC010000025.1 GCA_017442265.1 Clostridia bacterium
GCGGCAGCGTGTTGCTTTGGGTCGTGCCATCGTGCGTGAGCCCAAGGTCTTCCTGCTGGACGAACCGCTGTCCAACCTGGACGCGAAACTCCGTGCGCAGATGCGTACCGAGCTGTCTAAGCTGCATAAGCGCCTGGGGACCACCTTTATCTACGTTACCCACGACCAGACCGAAGCTATGACCATGGGCGACCGCATCGTGGTTATGAAGGACGGTTTCATTCAGCAGGTGGATACTCCTCAGCATCTGTATGACATTCCCTGCAATATGTTCGTGGCCGGCTTTATCGGCAGCCCGCAGATGAACTTCATCGAGTCGGTTCTGCTCAAAGAAGGCGACACCTTCTACGTCGAGTTCGGTTCGGAGGACACCAAGTCCACCCGCGGCAACAAGTTCCGCATCCCGCTGCCGGCCTCCAAAAACAAGGACGGCGTGCTGGATGCCTACGTGAACAAAGAGGTCATCATGGGCATCCGTCCGGAAGACGTACACGACGAGCCCCGCCTTATGGCTGAGTTCAGCGATTGTAAGTTCACCGCCAACGTGGAAGTGGCCGAGCTTATGGGTGCTGAAACCTACCTGTACCTCAACTGCGAGGGCTACAACATCACCGCCCGCGTAGATCCCGCCTCCACCGCTCGCCCGGGCGACACGATCGAAGCGGTTATCGAGAACGTGAAGATCCACCTGTTCGACAAGGACACCGAGCAGACTATCTGCAACTGATCTCGACCAAAACGAATCAAAAAAACACCGGAAGCAATCGCTTCCGGTGTTTTTTATTTATCTTTCATTTTCGATGATTTGAAACAGATCGTTAGGTGTACAATCCAAGAGTAAGCATATTGTCTCGATATTCTCGTACCGTATCGATTTTGTTTCGTTATTAACCATTTTATTGAAATTTTGATAACTCATTCCAAGCTGCTTGTATAACCAGTATTTCGTCTTTCCGTTTTTCTCGAGTAAATCAAGCACGTTTAATTTAATCATAAGATATGTCTCCATAACTAATCTTTTTATGAGATAATATCTTATTTTCCCTCTTTACATATAGACTATTACATTATATAATGTAATAGTCTATATTGCTTTTGGAGGTTTCGTATGAGAATGATTGATGTGACCGGAATCCCCCTGCTTCCCGGTAACAAAGGAAAGGATTGTCTCGGGAACGGCAGACATCTCGATCAAAACGGAGAGTATATTGAGAGCTGTTGTGACGAATGCGATTATGGTCTTTGTTGCTACGAAATGAAGGAGTTCGAAGATTGTCCCACCTGCCCGATCAAAGAGTGCCCTCGTGCCGGAAAATCAGACCCCGCTCATATATAAAAGAAAAACAGATAGCGAAACGCTATCTGTTTTTCTTTTTATACCTTGCTGAACTTCATCATCAACCCACGGGGCAGGATTTTCGCCAACACCCGATAAAATTTATAAAACCCGCGCGGGGTATACACACCCCGTCCGGCCAATGCCTTTTGAAGAGATTTTTTTGCCACCCGGTCAGGGTTGCAGTACGGCAGGCGGTCAAAGGTTTTGGAAACCCCCGTTTGAATCCCCGCCACCGGCAAAAATTCAGTCGCCATAGGACCGGGACAAACCGACAGCACCCGGATCCCCCGTCCTTTCACCTCTTCCCGCAACCCGGCGGAAAAGCTGGACACGTACGCTTTGGTGGAGGAATACACCGTCATCCGGGTGTTCGGCACGAAGGAGGCGATCGAGCAGACGTTGATAATTCCGCTCCCCGCCGTCATAAAGGGGAGGGTGATCGCCGTGATGGCGGTCAACGCACGCACGTTAAGGTCTACCATTTGGGTCTGTTGTTCAAAAGGCAACTCCTCTACCTTCCCCACCTTGCCGCAACCGGCATTGTTGATGAGAAGGCGTACCTCCGGCTTTTGCTCGTTCAGTAAGCGCTCCAGTTCGGTAAAGCTCGCCGGATCGGTCAGGTCCAGCGGGATCACCCGACACGGGATCGCCGACCTCTCTGCCAATTCTTCCAGCCGTTCCCGGCGGCGGGCGATCAGCCACACCTCGTCGGTACGGTATTTTTTATCCTGCCCGAGCGCCTCCAAAAAGGACTGTCCCAGTCCGGAGGAAGCGCCGGTGAGTATGGTCACGGTCATAGCGGTTCTCCTTTTCACGACCAGCGGCGCAACAGCGCCCGGATCTGTTCGGTGAATGCGGCGGTATCCTTATTGGACATCCCGCGTTTTTGTTTCACAAGCGCGAGCAACGCTGCCGCCTCCCGCGCCAGTTCATCCTGCAGGCGTGCGGTGCGGGCACTGCCGTCGTTTCGCTCGGTGCGCTTGATCCGCACCCCGCCCGGCTGCTCCACCATTTCCCCAGTGATAAGATCGTACACCGCCCCGCTGTACGGTGCGATCGCATCGGTGTGATACTGTTCCTTCAAAATGGCACATAACGCTTCACAGGCATCCTCGTCCCCGTGGTTGACAAGCACCGTCTGCGGCCGCTTTTCAAAGCTTTCAAACCAGGAGAGCAGTCCCTTTTGATCGGCGTGACCGCTGGTGCCGTTCAGCGAACAGATCTCCGCATTGACAGCGACGTCCTCACCGAACAGCCGGACCGTATCCGCCCCTTCCAGCAACCGCCGACCGAGCGAATTTTCCGCCTGATACCCTACGAACAGAACGATATTCTCCGGCTTCCACAGATTGTGCTTCAGGTGATGCCGAATACGACCCGCTTCGCACATCCCGCTGGCGGAGATGATGATCTTCGGGCGGTTGTCAAAGTTGATCGCCTTGGAATCGTCGCTGGTGATCGAGAGCTGTATCCCGTCAAACCAAATGGGGTTGACCCCCGCATTTAACAGCGCGGTGGTTTCCTCGTCAAAGCAAACGGGGTCGCATTGCAGGAATATCTGGGTGGATTCGGTCGCAAGCGGGCTGTCCACGTACACCGGGAAATTGCCGTATTTATTAAGCATTCCCTGCTGTTTTATCTCCCGGATCGCATACAAAAGCTCCTGAGTGCGCCCCACCGCAAAGGAGGGGATAATGACACTGCCGCCCCGCTCAAAGGCACGGTCAATATACTGAGCAAACTGGGTCACGGTATCCGCTCTGTCCACCGTTTTTTGGTGCAAGCGGTTGCCGTAGGTGGACTCAAGCACCAGAAAATCCGCTTCCTTCACCGTTTGGGGGTCCTTGATGAGCGGTTGATTGAGGTTGCCGACGTCCCCGCTCATCACCAGTTTTTTCTCTACTCCGTTTTCTTTCAAAAACAGTTCGATACACGCCGATCCGAGCAGATGCCCGATGTCGGTAAACCGCACCTGCAGGTTTTCGGATACCGGGATCGTCTCCCCGTACCGACAGCGGCGAAACAGCCGCATGGTGTCAGCGGCATCCTGCAGGGTATACACCGGTTCCACCGGCACCCCACCGTACCGCTTAGCTTTGCGGTTTTTCCATTCCGCTTCCGATTCCTGAATATGAGCGGAATCCCGCAACATAATTTCACACAGATCGCCGGTCACTTCGGTGGCGTAGATTTTCCCCTTGAATCCGTCCCGGTACAACCGCGGGAGCATACCGGAATGATCGATATGTGCATGGGTCAGAAACACCGCTTCAATCTCCCCCGCCGGTAACGGCAACGGCACGTTTTCAAACACGTCCCGCCCCTGCTCCATACCGCAGTCGATGAGATAATGTTCCCCCTGCAACTCAAGCAACGTGCAACTGCCGGTCACCTCGTGTGCCGCGCCGATAAAGGTCAACTTCATACCGGTTCCTCCTATCGTTTATTCGGTTTATAGTATGCTGCTCAAAAAGATCTCAATACCAATGGCGATCAGAATCACCCCGCCGAAAATTTCCGCTTTGCCGGACAGCCGGGTGCCGACCGTTTTGCCGATCAACAGCCCCACACAGCAGATGATAAAGGTGACAAGGGCAATCACCCCGGCCGCCACCACCGCGTGCAACCAATCGTAGTTTGCAATGGTGCATCCCACCGACAGCGCATCGATAGAGGTGGCAATGCCCTGTATGAGAAGACCGCCAACCCCCATAACCGGCGCCACCTCTTCCCCGCCACGAATGCCGTCAACCAGCATTTTTCCGCCGATAAAGCCGAGCAGCGCCAGCGCAATGAAGGGGATCAGTTTTTCCAGCGATTGGAAATACTGCACCGCCGTATGGATCAAGAGCCAGCCGATCAACGGCATTGCCGCCTGAAATCCGGCAAACAGCCCGGCGATCCCGCACAGCCGTCCGGGCTTCATCCGTCCCTCGCGCATACCGTTTGCCAGCGACACCGAAAAGGCGTCCATAGCCAGCCCCACGCCAAGCAGCGCGCTGTTCACAAAAAATATGCCGTTCCAATCCATAAAGGCGCCTCCCGCCAAAAAATCAAAAGCCCGGATACAGCCACCGCCGTACCCGGGTTATCCTCGGTATTACCCTCATCCGGGGTACCTATAAAATACCATATTTCCCTGTCTCTGTCAAGAAAGTCACAGCCGTCCTTGCTGCTTTAAAACCCACACCTTGAGCACCGCCGCCTGGGTTTTCGCATCGGTGAGTTCCCCGGACAGCACCTGCTCCACCGCCTCTTGAAGCGGCAGGCGGATCACCTCCACAAACTCATCCTCATCCGGGCAAACCTCCCCGGCGGTAAGTCCGGTGGCAAGGTACATAAAAATGATCTCGTCCACATACCCGGGAGAGGGATACAGTTTCCCGAGGAAGGTATAGTTTTCAGCGGAATACCCGGTTTCCTCTTTCAGTTCCCGCTTGCCGGTAGTGAGCGGCTCCTCCCCGGGGTCCCGCTTGCCGGCGGGGATCTCGGTCAAAATCTCCCCATACGGATACCGGAACTGCCGGACCATAAGAAGACAATCGTCCTCGGTCAATGCGGCGACACACACCCCGCCGGGATGCTCCACCACCTCACGGGCGGCGGTGGTCCCGTCCGGGAGCTTTGCCTCATCCACCCGGAGATTGATGATCCGTCCGCGAAAACGGTAATCCTGTGAGAGGGTTTTTTCGGTCAAGTTCATCGGAATACTCCTTTCGTGATGCCGCATATCTTGGTAGGGTAAAGGGGGAGAATACCATGTTTCTCATAAAACCGCAACCCGCCACCCACGGGGTTACCGAAGGGTATATCCGGGCGCTCGCCGCCCGGTACCGTTTTTTACAGGTGATGCCGATCGGCAGTAGCTTGCTGGGGCGGGAAATTTCCGCTATCCGGCTTTCCTGCCCCGATGCCACCCAAAAGAGCCGGAAAAGGTGCTGTTTTGCGCCGCTTTTCACGGACAGGAATGGATCACATCCCTCATTTTATTACGGTTTTGTGAGGAAATATGCTTCTGCCTGCAAAAAAATCTCCGTATGGCGGAAATCGACCTGCACCGGGGCTTGCAAGGACGCACCCTCTTTTTCGTGCCGCTCATAAACCCCGACGGGGTGGAGATCGCCCTGTCCGGGAGCCATACCGCCGGGCGGTATGAAACACTGGTCTGGCAGCTTGGCGGAGATATCCCCGGACGGTGGCAAGCCAACGCCCGGGGGGTGGATATCAATCATAATTTTGATGCCGGGTTTTCAACCCCCTGCCCCGGTATGCCGGATGCCCCGGCACCCCGGCGGTACCGCGGGGGGTCCCCCGAAAGCGAGCCGGAAACCGCCGCTTTGTGTGCGCTTTGCCGGAAACACCGGTTTCGGCACGTCACCGCCCTGCATACCCAGGGCGAAGAAATCTACTGGGACTACGGCGAACACACCCCGCCCCAAAGCCGGATGATGGCGGAAATACTCGCTTCCGCCTCCGGCTATGCGGTGTCCTCCCCCGAGGGGGCGGCGAGCTTCGGCGGATTTAAAGATTGGTTTATCGACACCTTCCACCGTCCCGGGTTCACCTTTGAACTGGGGCGCGGCGAAAACCCTCTCCCGCTGTCCGATATGCTCAAAATCGGTAATCAGGTGCGGGAGATGCTGTTGTTAGATGCGATTATGTGATTAACTCAACTTTAACTTTTTGCCGATCAGGTCCAACACCCGCACGATCGCGGGGGACAGCACCAGATTCACGATAAATTCACCGATAAAGTTGACACCGGCGAGCCCCAGTACCACCACCTGGAAGGCGTTCCCAAACTGTCCGAACGCATCCGGGTACAAGGACGGCAATGCCGACATGGTGGGGAAAAAGCACAAAAACATTCCGATGACAAAGATGCCGGTATTGATAATCGGCGCCGACACCGATGCAAGCACGGTACAAAGGGTGACGTATTTGCCCTTGAACGCCTTTTGCAATCCCTTGTAAATCAGCCCGGCACCAAGACCGGCGAGCGTTGCCTTCAGCAGGCAGATGAGCACGAAGCAAACGGGGTTTGCCTGCCACAACAGGGCGGAAAACGCATCCACCCCGGCGATGCCCATCACAGCAGTAATGGCGCCGAACACTCCGCCGAGAAAGCCACCGGCTTTCGGTCCCAACAGGAACGCGCCGATGACGATCGGGACCAGCACCAGCGACATCGGCAGCGGCCCGATCTTGATAAACGATCCGGCAAACTGCAGGACGACCACCAGCGCTGTCAGCAAAGCGAGCTGCGCCATACGAAGGATCTTCTGATTGAAATTCTGTTGCATACCATTACCTCCACTGCTCTTCCGTTGGATAGAGCGTTTTGATTTTTATGTAAAAAGCGGATCGAGCAAAGGCCGCTGGAACGCTCAAAAGCTGCTCCGCGGCGGTCGGCCGCTTCCTACCGAAATGAACCTTTTCGGTTTATCGGTTTTTCTCGTAAATGATCCGTAAACCTTCGAGTAACAGATGCTCATCATACTGCACCTGATGCCGGCAATGCGGCACCACCTCCCGGCTGAGTCCGCCGGTAGCAATCACCGTCGCCGGTTTTTGAAGCTCCGCTTCAAACCGGTCGGTCATGCCGTCGATCATGGCGGCGGTGCCGAACACCGCACCCGATTGCATACATTCAATGGTGTTTCTCCCCACCGCGTGCGCCGGCGCTTCCAGCCGGATGCGAGGGAGAAGGGAGGTCTGCCCGCTTAATGAGTTCATCGCGGTGGATAATCCCGCCATGATCGCACCGCCGAGAAAGGCACCGGTTTCGTCGATCGCCGAAACGGTGGTGGCGGTACCGAGGTCCCAGATGATGCAAGGGGTGTTATATTTCGCCGCGGCGGCCACCGCCCCGACCAACAGATCGGCACCGAGCTGAGCCGGGTTGTCCAGTTTGATGTTAATGCCGGTTTTCGTCCCGGGTCCCACCTGAAGGGGCGCTTTGCCGGTCACCCGTTTTACCGCCTGGCGCATTGCGTGATCCAGCGGCGGCACCACCGACGAGATGATCGCACCGTCGATCTCAGCCACGTCAATATGGTACAGATGAAATAGGGTGTAGAGGTCCATAGCGTACTGATCCGCCATTTTTGCGTGATCGGTTGCCAGCCGGCTCTCAAAAACCAACCGCTTACCGTCAAAGACCCCCACCGTAATGTTGGTGTTGCCCATATCCAGTGCCAGTAACATCGGCGCGCCCTCCTTGATGAGATTTGTTATTATTATACCAAAAAATTCCCGCTCGTCAAGATTTGCTCCCGTTATTTTTGGATTTCAAAAAGAAAGGACTTGCAAAATTGAAAGTTATGGTGTAAAATAAATCCCGTTCGATATATCCGCCCGTGGCGAAATTGGATATCGCAGTGGATTCCGATTCCAAAGGATGGGGGTTCGAGTCCCTCCGGGCGGACCAAGAAAGAAGGCATCACCGATCGGTGATGCCTTCTTTCTTCGTTTGTACTGATGCTCGCACACCCCGAAAAGCCGCTTTGGCGGCTTTTCTTAGGATTTTGCGCCCGCAGACACCCAAAAGAGTACCCACTTCACGCAAAATCGGGGTTCAGAGTCCCATTGCTCTCCAAGTGTGAAAATTGAAAATCTTGATATTTCCCAATCCTCATGCTATAATTACCCTGTGATATGATATACATTCACAATGGAGGACTTTGAATGAATTTTTTAACATCACTGTATTTGCTAAACACCTCAACTGACAATCCACTATACGCCGGATTTGTCGGTGGGCTTTCGGTCCTGCTTTTTTCTATTCCGATTGCGATCTTTGTGATTATTCAACACTTTAGGCGAAAAAAGCGAGTGGAACAATTCTCTCAACCTTCCAACGATGCGCCTGGTTTTACCTGCCCTGTATGCCATATGACCAACGATAGTATGAAACCTTGTGAACGTTGCGGATTTGATCCTTTTACTAAAACCGGTCACGAAAATTACATTGATAGGAATATTTGAAAAAGCAAAAATTTATATCAATTCATAATCGACAGTCAGGAGAATCATATATGAAAAGAACCGCCTTCGGCTGGGTCGTCGCCGCCACAACCTTATTTTTCTTAATGCTTGCCTTTGTTTCTGTTGCACTCTATATGTATGTGTACGATTTCGACGATCTTGATGATGTTAGAACTTGGTTATCTTTGGGGATAGCCGGATTTTTGTTGATCCTGCACTGTGTTTGTTACATGCGGTCCAAGGTAATAACCCCAAAAATTATTCTTGGTATATCTCTTTTCTCAATGATTGCATCCATTACGACTGCCGCCTTATCAGGAACAGCTGCTGATGAGTTTTGGGTGTGGAGAGACGATTCTATGGCGCCCCTTTTCTGGATCTGTTGCGGCGCTTGCATTGCGGCAGCAGTCTTTTATTTCGTGTATTTCATACATGCTATCGTTCGATTGTTTGACCCGTTACGAGAAAAGCGTCGGAAACAAACTTCCATCCGTGCTCGCGAAAATGCCTATAAAAAAATTTCTGGCTTTCACGCATACTATCAAAAAGGCATCATTACCGAAGAGGAATACAACGAAAGTCGTCAGCGCGTTTTAGATGCATTGGCAGCTGACGAAGCTAAAATAAACGCCAAAAAAACTCCACCCTCCCATTTTGCCGCTGAAAACAAAACCCTCGGCACGGCGTGGTTGAAATTTCATACATATTTCAGATTGCCGGTCGGTGGAACGTTATGTGTTGTTGCAGCGATACGGTGTTTTACAGTTGTTTCAATCAATCCCAACATATGGTTTCAAATAGTTGAATGTCTGCTCTATGCGTGCTTTTCTTTTGTCGCCTTCGTGTACACTAAAAACCACAAACCGACCGGATACTATCTCAATATGGGCATGTCCATTTTCAATGTCGTCATCGGAGGTTTGTCCCTTTGTGGTGCGATCGCCTTGTTGGTAATTTCCCCGCTTTCTGCAATTTCAATGATGCCTCTCATCGCTCCGGCAGTCATCGACATCTGCAACATTATCTATTTCAAAAAACGCCGTATGCTATTTTTCACTAAGCCGGCCGATAGAAACTATACTGCTACTAAACAACCCCTTGAATCAAACCAATGTACGCCGGATGAAATGCAAAATAGCGAGGAGGCCATGCAACAATGAAAGCTAAATTAAAATCTATCAGCATTCTCTTTGTCATATGTCTGCTATTTTCTCAACTTTGCGCCTGCTCATCCTTAAACGCTTCCGATCAACTCAGCGATAACGTAAGCGTTTCTACAATCTCCAAGCAGACTAAAAAAACAAAAAAGAAGGCCACGAAACCCGCCACCACCGAAGTAGTAACGGTCATAATTGAAGAAGTGTTGGTAGAAGAAGAGGAGGAGGAAGAAACTCCAACGGCCACAATTCCTCCTGTCGAAGAGGATGACTATGAAGAAGAGGAAGAAGGATTAACCCAAAGCGAAATCGACGAAATATACCAGAGAATCTCTAACGAGTATGAAAGCGCTTTTCAAAAATATGAAAGAGAATATAAGGAAAAACGAGCCGAATTAAAAAAACAGCAAGGTGAATTGACTTCAGAATGTGGCTTTAAATTAGAGATGCTACGTGTTCAAATGGCTAATTCGGGCATGCTTGATAGTGGCTACTATAAAACGCAATCTAACGCTATCAAATCGTCATATGATCAACAGATTCAACAAATTGGCAATGAGATCACTCAGTTAGACAATGAGTATACCGCTGTGAAAAACGGACTTCAAGCAGCTATCGACGAAGAAGTGTTAGAAGAAATATATCGTATTGAAAATGGTTATTAAGCGAATTTCCTCTATATCCACCATTTTAATTGCTGGTATCCATTTCTGATCCCCGCTTCTTCTTGACACCAAAATACTTTTTCTGTATAATTATATCAACGGATATACGGTAAGCTCGCCGGAGGCCTTCAATGGCTGTATGGCTGACCGTGTATCCGTTTTTTATCTACCGATAAAAGCAATGCATTTCCCCATGCCCCCCCTTTTTAGCATATTGTCCGATAAAACGGCATACGATAAAAATACTCTTTTGAAAGAAACGGAGTGTTTTTATGAAAATCCGTGTAAAACCGCTGATTATCTCTCTTTTAATCCCGCTTGCGGTGGGCGGGCTGTCTGCCCTGCTCACCCGGAACAGTATGGAGGCGTTCGGGGCGCTCAACCAACCGCCCCTCTCCCCGCCCGGCTGGCTTTTCCCGGTGGTGTGGACCGTTTTGTATCTCCTTATGGGATTTGCCTCCTACCTCGTGTTTGTGAACGGACGCAACCGCCGAAAGGTGCAAAATGCGCTGTTCGTGTATGGGGTGCAGTTGTTTTTCAACTTCCTGTGGTCGATCATCTTTTTTAATCAGGAGCGGTATTTCTTCGCCTTCTTCTGGTTGCTCGCCCTGTGGGTGCTGATTCTCATCACCCTCGTTCTTTTTTACCGCATCCATAAACCCGCAGGCCTGCTGCTCATCCCCTATCTTGTGTGGGTCACCTTCGCCGGGTATCTAAACCTCGGGATAGCGCTGTTAAACTAAAAAAAACATTCCCCGTATGAACGGGGAATGTTTTTTTATAACTATCATTCGCTATCTGTTACACTTCCCATTAACTGGGCATAGGACAGGTGAAGAACTTTAGCAAGATACATGAGTTCAATATCCGTCACAAATCTTTTTCCGGCTTCGATACGCTGAATAGCATTCTTGTCAATATCCAATCCGGCAACCTGTAACATATCCGCAAGCTCTCGCTGGGACTTTCCCATTTCCTTACGCCGTTTCTTGACCACGGCACCGCAAAGATTATTGTTTCCGTCAGCAGACCGATTAATAAACATGTTTATCCCTCTCAACGACATCTTGTGCTTGTCATTAAGAAAAGTATATGCTGAACTGTATTTATAATTGACATTCACTAAGTGTCAATTTTAAATTAGTACGGAGGGATTTTATGATTATTGACGGTGAATTTGTTTTGATTCCGGGAAATCGCGGGAAGGATTGTCCGGGCAATTGGGAATCCGCTAATATCTATTGTTGCTGTGATGAATGTTCTCATTTAATGTGTTGTCTTGATACCCACGATCCCAAAGAATGCCTGACCTGCGATGATAAAGAATGCCCTCGTTCGCCTAATTGCCATACATAAAACAAAAAACCGGTGTGGTCACCCACACCGGTTTTTATTATTCTCTTTATGCCGTTAAGATCGCTTGCGCTTCAGCACGCAAGGTTTCCGCCAAGCTTTCCGCATCGGCGGCAGAAACGCCGGTCGCGGTGATATACGCTTTGATCTTCGGCTCGGTGCCGGACGGACGGAAGATCACCCCGGCGCCACCCTGAAGCGTAAAGGACAAAACGTTTGACACCGGGAGGGTTAACGTTTCCCGCTTTCCGGTCGCATAATCCTCTGAGTAGGATTCGCGGTAATCCGCAAACCCGACTACTTTGAGTCCCCCGATCTCGGTCGGACGGTCGGTGCGCAGTTTTTCCATAAGTCCCGCCATAACCTGCATCCCGGCGGCGCCCTCAAATTCGGCGTTCACCAGAATGTGACGGAAGTACCCGTGCTCTTCGCACAGCTCCGCATATACCTGCAACAGGTTTTTGCCCGCCTGCCGGTAGTAAGCCGCCATTTCGCAGATGAGCATCGCGGCGACCACCCCGTCCTTATCCCGGACGTAGCTGCCGGCAAGATACCCGTAGCTTTCTTCAAAGCCGAAGATATACCGCTCCGGGTGTCCTTCCGCTTCTAACAGACCGATCTGCTCACCGATATACTTAAATCCGGTAAGACACTCCCGCATCTCACAGCCGTATTTTTCGGCAATGCGGGCGGCAAGCCCGGTGGTCACAATGGTCTTGACCACCACCGGGTTCTCCGGCAGGGTGCCGGCTTCGGTTTTGCGGGAGAGGATATAATCCAGCAACAGGCAACCGACCTCGTTCCCGCTCATCAGGGTATAATCGTTCCCGTCCTTCACCGCAATACCCACCCGATCGCAGTCGGGGTCGGTAGCAAGTAACAGATCCGGCTGTTCGGTTTGCGCCAGCTTCAGCGCACATTCAAACGCCTGACGGATCTCAGGGTTTGGATAGGGAGCGGTGGGGAAGTTGCCGTCCGGCAGTTCCTGTTCCGGCACCACCGCGACCTGATGCACCCCGATGCGATGAAGCACCTCCCGGACCGGGAGGTTGCCGGTGCCGTTCAAGGGGGTATACACCACCTTGAGCGGTACGTCCTGGCACAGGCCGGGGCAGATCTGCTGTTCAAGCACTTTATCCATATACCGATCCAGCAGGTCGTTGCCGATCTCCACGATCGAACCGTCCACGATCGCCTCATCAAAGGGAACCGTTTTCACATCCCGGAAAATATCCACCTTGCGGATACAATCGGTCACCGCATCGGCATCCGCATCGGTCATCTGACAACCGTCCGGGCCGTAGCATTTATAGCCGTTGTATTTCGCCGGGTTGTGACTGGCGGTCACCATAATGCCCGCCTGGCAATGAAGCTCACGCACCGCAAACGAGAGAACCGGGGTGGGCTCGAGTTGCGGGAAAATATACGCACGAATGCCGTTTGCGGCGAGCGTCTGCGCCGCCGCCCGGGCAAAATCGGTGGATTTCAATCGGGAATCATAGGAGATCGCCACCGCGGCGGTATCGTACCGGGCGTTGAGATAATCGGCCAGTCCCTGGGTCGCCCGGCAGACGGTATACACGTTCATCCGCCCGCTTCCGGCACCGATCACCCCGCGCAGTCCTCCCGTTCCGAAGGACAGTTCGCTGTAAAAGCGTTCGTAAATCTCATTTTCGTCGGAGGCCATAGCGGTAAGCTCTGCCTGCATATCCGGGTCATTTTTCGTTTGTTCGCACCATACGGCGTATTTGTCCAAAATCGCTTGATCCATAGAAAAACCTCCTCATAACAGTTTGGTTGCTTTAAAATTATACCCCAAAATTTCCGATTTGTAAACCCTTCCGACATAGTTCGACCGGGCAGAATAAATCTATTGATTATTTTTAAAATAAGTGGTATAATACTCGTGTGTTGCTTACTTTTAGTGCCGAATGGCGGCGGGAAAGCGACCGATTGTTTTCAGAAAGGGAGGCACAGCGGAATGCGCGTTGCGGCTTGGATCGCCTGTGTGTTGTTGCTCTGCGGTATGGCGGCCGGGTGCCGTCAAAATCCGTCCTCCCTCTCCTCCGACACCACCCCGAGCGGTACCGTTTCGGCAGCCGACCTGACCGACACCCTGTCGCTCGGCTTTAACCCGGAGGACACCTTGAATCCGTACGCCGCCAAAACTCAGTTAAATCTCTACCTCTCCCACCTGCTGTACGACACGCTGGTGAAGGTAGATGCCGGCTTTATGCCGACCCTGTCGCTGGCGAAAACCGCCGACCTCACCGACAGCACCCACCTGACCGTTTCACTGAAACCGGGGGCGGTGTTTTCGGACGGAAGCGGTATTACCCCGCAGGACGTGGTATACTCCTTTGAAAAGGCCAAGGGTTCGGCGAACTACCGCGCGTTTGTGTCCAATTTCCAGAGCGCCGCGGTGAAAAAGGGAGCGGTAGTATTCACCCTCTCCTCCCCCGACCCCTATGCGGCCGCCTGTCTGATCTTCCCGATTATGAAACGCGGCACCGACACCGATAAGCCCGCCGCCGCCCCGCTCGGAAGCGGACCGTACGTATACCACGCAGATACCTTATCCCTCACCGTGAACCCCAAAGCGGAGATTCAGAAAGCACGGTTTACCACCGTTTCTTTGAAAGCTATGGTGAGTCAAGCGGAGGTACTGCAGGCATTTGAAAGCGGCAACATTCATTATTTTTACGACGACCTGAGCGACGGGAGTATTCCGCGCACCACCGCCTCTCAAACGACGGTGGATCAGAATCAGTTAGTATATCTCGGGATGAACACCGGCAAACCGCTGTTGTCCTCCCCCGAATTCCGGCGGGCGATCGCCTTGACGCTTGACCGCACCGCAATCGCCTCCAGCGCCTACACCGGGCGGGCCCGTCCGGCGGTTACCCCGTTTCATCCGTTGTGGCAGCCGGCGGCCGGACTGACCGCCCTTCCGGCGAGTCCTGATTCGGATACGGCGGAAACCCTACTGAAAACGGCGCTGGATCAGCCGGTCACCACCCCCACCGACGATGCCACTGCTCCCGCTGTGGCGACCGCCGGTACCGTGCCGACCCTCACCCTGCTGTATCCCGCCGGGAACAGTTGCCGGGAGGCGGCGGCGAAGCTCATCACCCGACAGTTGGCGCTGATCGGTATCCCGGTTACCGCGAACGCAGTTTCCTACAACGATTATCTCGCCCGGTTATCCGCCGGGGATTACGACCTGTATCTCGGCGAGATCCGTCTTGCCCCCAATATGAATTTACAGGTATTTTTCACTGCCGGGGGCGCCGCCTCTTACGGGGTGCCGACCGGCGGCAACACGGCGGGGCAGTATGCCGCTCTGCGGCGGGGAGAAACCGCTCTTCCCGATTTTGTCCGCGCGTTTTCGGAGGAGATGCCGTATATTCCGCTTGTGTTTAAGCAAGGAATGGCGGCGTACCACCGTTCCATTTCGTACATTACCCCGTCAAGCTACAACGTGTTTGACGGTATTCTCAAATGGCAGTAACCTGTCAGAAAGGTGTGTGTATTATGATCCGCATTGAAAATCATCTGGGAACTATCGAGGTTTCGCAGGAATATTTCTGTTACCTGATAGGCGACGCGGTATCCGATTGCTATGGGGTGACCGCTATGGTAAAGAGCGGCCCGAAGCAGGGTCTGCGCTCGGTATTTTCCAAGCGTTCCTTTACCGACGACGGTATCCACGTCCGCGGCGAAGGGGATAAACTCATTGTCGACCTGCACATTTCGGTGATGTACGGTATGAACATTTCCGAGATCGCCAAAAGCATTGTCAATAAGGTACGCTATACCGTGGAGGAAGCGACCGGTCTGCACGTAAAGAAGGTCAACGTGTTTATTGACAATATGAAATCCGAGTGACCCGAGAGGAAGTGTGACCGATGATACAGGGACAAATTCTGCGGGATGCCATTATCTCGGCATCCAACCGATTATCCTCCGTAAAACAGGAAGTGGACGCACTGAACGTGTTCCCGGTCCCGGACGGAGATACCGGTACCAATATGTCGATGACCATTGCCGCCGGTGCGAGAGAGCTTTCCCGGCTTTCCGAGCCGACCGTGTCGCAGGTGGCGGACACCGCCTCCTCCGCGCTGTTGCGTGGCGCGCGCGGTAACTCCGGCGTTATTTTATCGCTCTTGTTCCGTGGCTTTTCCAAAGGCCTCAAAGGAAAAACCGAGGCGGACGGTGCCGATCTTGCCAACGCCTTGACCCTCGGCGTGGATGCCGCTTACAAGGCGGTTATGAAGCCGACCGAAGGCACCATTCTGACGGTGGCGCGGGAAGCCGCCGCCAAGGGTGTGCAAGTGGCGAAAACCAACACCGATCCGCTCGCCGTGTGGGATGCGATCTGCGTGGAAGCGGATGCTTCCCTCGAGCGTACCCCCGATCTGCTCCCGGCGCTGAAAAAAGCCGGAGTGGTGGATGCCGGCGGTAAGGGCTTTTGCGTGATCATCCGGGAGATGCAGAATCTCTTCCAGGGCGGTCAGCTGTTTGAAGGAGATATTTCTGCCGATGCTCCGCAGTCTGTAAAGTCGGTCAGCGCCGCCGCGGCGTATGATACCGAGATCACCTTTACATACTGCACCGAGTTTATCGTTGCACGTGATAAAGGGAATGATCGCAATCCGCTGTCCTTGCGCGCGTATTTGGAATCGATCGGCGACTGTGTCGTGGTGGTGGACGATGAGGACATCATCAAGGTACACGTTCATACCAACGATCCCGGCAAAGCGTTGCATGAAGGCGGCAAATTCGGTCAGTTTGAAACGGTGAAGGTCGAAAATATGCGGCTACAGCACGAAAATGCCGGTTGGGTGGAGGAAGCCCCCGGCGAGCAGGTGCCGGAATTCAAACGTGCCGAGCCGGAAAATCCGTACGGCTTCGTAGCGGTAGCGGCGGGCGACGGTCTTGCCGATCTGTTCCGTGATCTGGGCTGTGACCAGGTGGTATCCGGCGGACAGACCATGAACCCCTCCACCGATGATATCTTGAACGCTATTCAGGCGACCCCGGCAGAGCTCGTTTACGTCCTGCCGAACAATAAAAACATTATTTTAGCGGCCGAACAGGCGGTTCCGCTTGCCGACCGTAAGGTGCGGGTATTACCCACCCGGACCATTCCGCAGGGTATTTCCTCCATGCTTGCCTTCGATCCGGAGGCCTCGGTAGAGGATAACCTGCTGGCGATGCGTATGGCGTACGAAGGGGTATCAAGCGGCTCGCTGACCTTCGCCGCCCGCGACAGCGATTTTGAAGGTCACGATATTCACGAGGGCGATATCCTCGCCATGGAAAACGGCAAGCTGTCCTTTGTGGATAAGGACGTGACCCACGCGGCGGTGAAACTCGCGAAAACCATTCTCACCGGCCGCCGGCTCACCGGTAAGGAAACCAACTTCATCACCGTCATCGCCGGTGCAGACGTGTCCGAAAAGGACGCCAACGCCGTTGCCGCCGCCATTCAGGAAAAGGCGGGCAACAAGGTGGACGTCACGGTGCTGATGGGCGGTCAGCCGGTGTACTACTACTACCTGTCGATCGAATAAGAATCAAAAAACGGGACGGCATTACCGCCGTCCCGTTTCTCTCGCATCTTGTACAGATGCATAGAAAGGATGAACCCCTTGAGTATTCACGTTCTTTGTGTCGGTGACGTGGTCGGCACCGCCGGCTGTCGGCACCTGCAGGCAGTACTCCCCGGCATCCGGCGAAAATACGCGGTGGACGTTTGTATCGTCAACGGCGAAAATGCCGCCGACGGCAACGGTATGACCCCCGCCGCCGCCGAACTGATTTTGGAAAGCGGCGCCGACGTCATCACCGGCGGCAACCACACCTACCGCCGCCCGGAGCTATATGATCTCTTAGATCGGTCGGAATCCATTCTCCGCCCGGCGAACTTCCCCGGCGACTCGCCGGGGCGCGGTATCACGGTCATTGACCGCGGTCGGTTTTCGCTGACCGTCATCAACCTACTCGGTCAGGTGTATCTCGATACGGTGGATAACCCCTTTTTTGTGCTCGACCGATTGCTTAAAGAAGCAGGTCACCCCCGGCTGTGCGTGGTGGATTTCCACGCGGAGGCCACCGCCGAGAAAAAAGCGCTCGGCTTTTTTGCGGACGGACGGATTTCCGCCCTTTTTGGCACCCACACCCACGTACAAACGGCGGACGAACAGATTTTACCGGAGGGTACCGGCTTTATCACCGACGTCGGAATGACCGGTCCCAGCGTTTCGGTGCTGGGGGTCAAGCCCGAGCAATCGATCCAGCGGATCCGCAGTAAAATGCCCGCCCGTTTTTCCACCGCCGAGGGCCCCTGTCAAATGGATGCCGTGCTGTTTACCCTTGATGAACGCACCGGGAAAACGATAGCGGTAGAAAGAATTCAAGAATAAGGAGAGTATCCTATGCGCGCCGATATTACCAGTATTCCGATCAGCGAAGTGTTTGAACCCAAGGACGGCTGTCCTATCTGCCGCCTGCACGCCATTTTGGAGGAACGAATGGCATCCTACATCACCGGCCCTGCGATGATGGAGCCGGATATTCGTCAGGAAACCAACCGGCTCGGCTTCTGTCACGGACATTACCGCAAGCTCCTTGCCCAGCGCAAACGGTTGAGCGTGGGGCTGATACTGGAAAGTCATTTAAAGGAACTGGAAAAGAACGCCTTTACCACCTCGCTGACCGGCAAGCTCAAAGGGATGCAGGCAAAAGCAAAAGAGGATTGCTTTGTGTGTCAGCAGCTGGATACCAGTATGCATCAACTGATTTCCAACACCTGCCACCTGTGGGCGCGGGAAAAGGATTTTCGGGCCTTGTATGCCGAACAGCCGTATTTCTGCCTGCCGCACGGACGGATGCTGGTAAACACCGCTTTATCGGTACTGCCGAAAAAACTGCAACCGGATTTTCAGCAGATCACCGCCGAACGTACCCGAGAGTACTTACAGGCCTTGCAGGAGGACGTTTCGCATTTCTGCAAGATGTTTGACTACCGCAGTGATAAGTCAGAGGAAAACTG
Organism: Clostridia bacterium; assembly: GCA_017442265.1. Lineage (GTDB taxonomy): Bacteria > Bacillota > Clostridia > Oscillospirales > Acutalibacteraceae > URNF01. Next base: position 18,559 of record JAFSAC010000025.1, read on the forward strand.
GGGGAATGCGAAGGATTCGATCGAACGGGCGATCGCCTTCCTCACCGCCGAAGAAATCGAATAATCAAAAAAAAGCACCCGACTCGTAAAAGTCGGGTGCTTTTTTTATACTTTTATTGTGCCGCCGTCGTTTCGGTGGTGCCGGTCGACGGGGTAGCAGACACGGTCGGGGCGGTGGTCGCCGCATTACCGACCGGGAGGTTCGCGCTGAACACCGAGAGCGCCGCCTGCAGCTGATCGTCGTCGGCATCCGCCATACTGCCGATCATCGCCGTTTTTTCCGCTAACATCAGCACTTCCTTGTTGGGGGTGATGCCCACCCCTTCGATCGAGCCGCCGCGCATCAGGGTGATCTCCCCGACCGTCAAGCTCAAAGCGGAATTATCCGCCTGTAAGGTCACGAAATCCTGGAACTTGCCTTTGCCGGCAGTTTTTTCACCAATAACGGTGGTCATACTGAACTCCTGCAAAATACCCGCAAACAGCTCCGCTTCTCCACGGGTATCCTTATTCACCAAGGTCACCGAGCTACCGGAAAGGGTATGGGGGGTATCTGCCACCAGGTTGTAAGACTCCCCGGTATTGCCGCTCCAGATCGCATACGCGCCGTGCGGCATCAGGTAAGAAAGAACCCCTTCAAGCGACTCACGGGAGCCGCCGGAGGTACAGCCGCGCAGGTCAAACACAAAGTTCACCGCTCCCTGGTTCTCCAACGAAGAGAAGGCCGCCCGGAACTGGCTGACCGTGTTATCGAGGAAGGTGGAGATGCGGATATACCCGACCGAATCGGAGAGCATCCGCTCGGTCACCGTCTGAATCTGATAACTGTAAGCGGTCAGGTCAAACGCCATGGTTTTGTCACCGCGCTTCACCGACAGCAGTACCCGCTCCTCGGTGGTATCCAGTTTTCTCTGCAGGGTCGCCCGATCGGGGGCAAACACCGGCACGCCGTCCACCGACACCAGCAGGTCCCCGACCAACACACCGGCCTGTTGTGCCGCCGAACCGGAGGCCACCTTGCTGACCACCAACCCACTCGTTTCCGCTTTTAAGGTGATACCGAGATCGGTCACCTGGCCCTGACGAACGGAGATGGCCCGCTTGTAAGCGGTGCTGTCCAGATACTGCGCGTACGGGTCGGACAACGCATTAACGTACCCCGCCGCCAAAGCGCTTCGCAGTGCCTCCTCGTCAATAGAGGGGTACTGCTGACGCACCTTGGTATCAATATCGTTGATGTGATTATACAGCGCCTGCCGCTGGGTCACGGCATTCACCTGGCTGTTAAAGTGCCGCATTGCGATCATCATCGTGACCGAGATCGCGAGCGCCACCGCTAAGATCACCAGGGTGATGAGGGTGCTGAAACTAAATCTCTTGTTCTTCATACCCAATCCTTCTCCCCGGTCGGTGTATCCCGACCGGTTTCATTATTTGCCTTTGACCGACACGTACCCTTCCTTGATCGGGTCCACCGGGGTGCCGTTCACCCACACCTCAAAATGCAGATGCGGTCCGGTAACGTTGCCGGTGTCACCCGCCTGTCCGATCACCGTCTTGCCGCCGATCACCTTCTGACCGACCTTGGCATACAGCTTGGAGCAGTGGGCATACAGGGTCGCAATGACCCGACCGTATTTATCCTTACCGTGTTCAATAACACAGTGGTATCCGTACCCGCCGCCCCAGGAATTGTAGATCGCCCGGATGACGGTGCCGTCAGCGGCGGCAACGATATTCTGTCCGTACACCGGAATGGGACCGTTAGCGATATCAATACCCTTGTGCAGCTTGCCCCAACGCTTTCCGTAGCCGGACGAGATCGCCCGCACGGTCGGTACCGGCCAGTACATGGTGGTGTACACCCCAGTACTGTTAATGGAATTCAAAAGCCGTTTGATATCATCCTCGGTCTGCTGCATCTCACGGTTAATAGCATTAACCTCCGCCTGGTCCTTTTGGTACACCTTATTGGCGGCGGCATACAGCCCGTCCAATTCTTTTTTCTTGGCATTGGAGCTTTTACGGTTCGCTTCGATCGCTGCGATCTTGTCCTGAATACCTTTTTTCTCCTGCTCGATCTTCTCTTCCTTTTCGGCAATCACCACGAGCGCCGCTTCCAGCTCGTCGATCGCCTGCTGATCCGCTTCGGCGATCTTCTCCATGAGCTTTGCCTTAATAAGATAATCGGTATAGCTTTCGGTATTCATCAGCATCTGGAAGGTGGAGAAATTGCCCCGTTTAGCCAGCGCATTCAACCGCTCGCCGAGGGTTTTGCGGATCTCCTCTTCCTGCTTGTGATTTTCGGTAACCTCTTGTTCAAGTGCCGCAATTTCCGCATTCTTCGCTTCGATCTGCTGATTATAGGACTCCACCTGGTTATCCAGCAGGGTGATCTGCTTGCGAACGTTATTGATCTGATTGATATAGTTCTGTCTTTTCGCCTTACTGTCCGCGAGCACGTCCTTCGCCGCGGCCAGTTCCTTTTTCAGGTCTTCCTGTTCGTCCTCCAGATCCTTGATCTGCTCCTGCACCGATTTAGCGGCCACCGGCATCGGCGGCAACACCACCGCACCGACCAGCAGCGCCGCCGCTAACAGCCCGGATAAAAGGGAAAGCTTTTTCATGCCTTCTCGCTCCCTTCCTTATGCAGATACTTACCGGTCGCAATGATACTGCCGAACATACCGGTCAGCATACCAATGCCCAAAAATCCGATAAGAAGGATGAGCCACACGTCCCGGAACGGCACCAGCGTAAAGAGGGATGCCGTGGTGGGGAAGTTTTTGAGAAGCTGGCTGTATAAGAACCAGACGATCCCGTAGGAAACACCGCCCGAGAGCAACCCTAAGGTCATACCCTCCACCATAAAGGGGATGCGGATAAAGGCGCCGGTCGCTCCGACCGACCGCATAATGTAGATCTCCAGCCGGCGGTTATACACCGTCAGCTTAATGGTATTTGCAATGATGAACAGCGACACCACCAGCAGTAAGATCACCATCCACGCACCGACCACCAGCACCACCCGGCGCACGGTCAGCAAGGTGGAAGCGATATTGCCGTCGTAGGACGCTTCATCCACCCCGCCGATCGCCTGAATTTCGGTGACCGTTTGTTCAAAAATAGTGAGGTCTTTTAAGGCGACGATATACGCATCGGGAAGCGGGTTATTTTCATCCTGCAGACTGCTGTAGGTGGTCTCCGGCAACGAATCGCCGTACCGTGCCAGCATATCCTCTTTGGACATAAACTCCACGCTGTCGATATTCTCCATGCCACGCAGCTGCTCGCCGATCGCGGTGACCTGCTCGTCGGTCTGATCGGTTTCGGCAAACACCACCACCACGTTCTGACCGTACAGCCAGTCAAATGCGTGCTCCACGTTAGCATATACAAGGTACGCCAGTCCCGACAACAGCAGGCAAGCCACCAGCACCGCAATGGAGGCGATCGCCATAAACCGGTTCTGCCAGATGTTTCTGAGACCCTCTTTGATCAAATACCGCAAACTGGAAAGTTTCACAGCTGATCACCTCCCAGCATCACCGGCTGTTTAGCCGGTTGGAGCGGACTCATCCCGTCCGGCGGGGTTTCATTCTGGGTATCCGACACCACCGTGCCGTCCTTAATGGTAATGGTGCGCTGAGAGAACTGCCGCACCAGCGAATGCTCGTGGGTAACCATCAGCACCGTCGCACCGCGGCGGTTAATTTCGGTCAACAGCTCCACGATATCCCGGGCACGCTCCGGGTCCACGTTGCCGGTCGGCTCGTCAGCGATAATGAGCGCCGGGTTGTTGACCAGCGCACGCGCGAGTCCCACCCGCTGCTGTTCACCGCCGGACAGTTCCGGCGGATAGTGGCGCGCGTGGTTCTGCAATCCCACCAACTGCAGGATATACGGCACGCGGCGGCGGATCTCCCGCCGGGTCGCCCCGGTCACCCGCATCGCAAACGCAACGTTTTCATAGACGGTCATGGTGTTGATCAGACGGAAGTCCTGGAACACGATGCCCATAGTGCGGCGCAGATACGGAATATCCCGCCGTTTTAATTTGGAAAAACGGAAATTGTTAACGATCACCTCGCCGGCGGTCGCCGTTTCCTCGTGCATAATCAGCTTTAAAAAGGTGCTCTTGCCGGCACCCGACTCACCGACAATAAACACAAACTCGCCGTCGTCAATGTGGATATTGACGTCTCTCAGCGCCTCGGTGCCATTGCCGTATTTTTTATAGACGCCTCTGAATTCAATCAATCCGGCCGCCTCCTTCTCTCAATTTGTCGAACAAACTCGACCACTATCAGTATACGGGCGGCATCCCGCCGGATGCAACCCTAAAAATTTTCCAACCGCCCGGAAGATCAGTATTTCACGGGGTTGGCGGTGAGGTATTTCTTGACCATTAACGCCACTTTGAATACGATCGCATCGTCAAACTTCCGCAGGTCAAGCCCGGTAAGCCGCTTGATCTTTTCCAACCGGTACACCAGCGTGTTACGGTGCAGGAACAGGCGGCGGGAGGTTTCGGATACGTTGAGGTTGTTTTCAAAGAATTTCTGAATGGTAAACAGCGTTTCCTGATCCAGCGAATCGATCGACCCACGCTTGAAAATTTCTTTCAGGAACATTTCACACAGGGTGGTCGGAAGCTGATAGATCAGACGGGCAATGCCGAGATTGTCGTAGCTGACAATGGTGCGCTCGGTGTCAAACACCTTGCCCACCTCCAGCGCCATTTGCGCTTCCTTAAAGGAGCCGGCCAGCTCCTTCAGACTGGACACCACCGTGCCGATACCGACCGACACCTGGGTGTAAAACTCACTGCTCAGGGTGTCAACGATGGAGCAGGCAAGCTTCTCCAGATCCCGACTGTCCACCCCGGCACGGATCTCCTTGACCAGCGCAATGTCGGTTTCATTAAGATTGATCACAAAATCCTTGGTCTTGTCCGGGAACAGGTTCTGCACCACGTCAAACGCCGACACGTCCGAATGGGAGGCCACCCGGATCAGCAGTACCACCCGGTCGGTCTCGCTGTTAAAGCGCAATTCCCGGGCTTTGAGGTAAATGTCCCCCGACAGAATGTTGTCCAAAATGACGTTTTTCACAAAATTACTGCGATCGTGCTTTTCATCGTAGTATTGCTTAATGTTGATAAACGACACCGCAAGCAGCGCCGCATACCGCGCCGCCTCCGGGTCGTCCCCCTCCACAAACAGCAGATACTCGCTGTGCGGCTGGGTGCCGAACGGCTTATAGGTATACCCATTCAGGGTAAAGCTGTCCGGCGCCAAAAAGGAATCCGCCGACAGCTCCGGAACGGGGGTTCCGATGCGCGGAAGATCACTGCAAGCAATGATAGACAGCGTGTCATCCACAATACCGATAGTGCGTTGGATCGCGCCCTGCATCTGATGCACGACCCCCTGGAAAAGGCGATTGGACATAACTGAAATCTCCTTTTTGTGCCGCCGTAAGCCGCGGTTCACAAGCAATTTGACCATTTCGAGGTCATTTTTTTAAGTATCTTTCGTAATTATACACAATAATCCGCCTTTTGGCAAGGCAAAATGCAAATTTTCTTGTTTTTTTGAGTGGATTTTTTGTGAAAATGCCCAAAAACACCGGTTTCCCTTCCCCGCCACCCGAACGGCGAAGGGAAACCGGTTGCAAAACCGACCAAAAGATGATATACTACCTATGTGTTTTATACCCTTATATAATTGTCAACAATCTGCTTAAGAAGGATATTTCATTCGACCGCACGGTCGGTCACTACAGAACGGAGGAACACTATGATCTGGCATACCGGCACCGCCGCAGAGGTACTGCGGGAGCTGAAAACCGAAAACGAGACCGGACTTTCCGCCGAGGAGGCCAAGCGCCGCCAGCAGGAGTACGGGGCCAATAAATTGAACGAAAAGCCGCCGCGCACCTTTTTTGAGCGGTTTTTCGCCCAGATGAAGGATACCATGGTCATCATTCTGTTGCTCGCCGCTTTGGTATCTTTAGGTCTTTGCGTGTATAACGCCCTGCGCGGACTGGAGGCGGATTGGGCGGAGCCGATCGTGATCGTTGCGATCTTACTGCTCAATGCAGTCATCGGTGTCATCCAGGAAAGCAAGGCAGATGCCGCGCTGGAAGCGCTGAAAAATATGTCTGCGCCGAACGCCCGGGTGGTCCGGGACGGCACCCTGCAGGTGATCTCCTCCACCGAGCTGATCCCGGGCGATATTGTGAAATTTGAAGCCGGGGACCTCATTCCGGCCGACTGCCGTCTGTTGCAAACCGCCCGTCTGCAGTGCGACGAATCGGCGCTGACCGGCGAATCGCTGCCGGTGGACAAGGACGCCACCGCCGCCATTGCCAGTACCGCCCCGCTCGGCGACCGGCTGAATATGGTGTATGCCGGCTGTGCCGTGTCCTACGGGACCGGAACCGCCGTGGTGGTCGCCACCGGGATGACCACCGAAATGGGGCGCATCGCCGCCATGCTCGGCAACGAGGAAAGCACCGCCACCCCCTTACAACGTAAACTCGCCCAGCTCGGCAAACAGCTCGGCTTTTTGGCGCTGGCGATCTGCATCATCATCTTTGTGATCGGTCTGTTCAGCGAGATGCAAATTTTAGATATTTTTATGACCGCCGTATCGCTGGCGGTGGCCGCTATCCCGGAGGGATTACCGGCGATCGTCACCATCGTCCTCGCCATGGGCGTTCAGCGTATGGTGAAGAAAAATGCGCTCATCCGCCGTCTGCCGGCGGTGGAAACGCTGGGAAGCGCCTCGGTCATCTGCTCGGATAAGACCGGCACCTTAACCCAAAACCGGATGACCTTGGTTCGTGCCTTTGTGGGCAACCATACCGAGGACCTTCGGCAACAGCCGAGCGACGGTGCGCTGGCGCTTGTCCGTCTGGCGGCGCTTTGCACCGACGGCAGCGTTCAGGTGACCGAAAGCGGGGTAGAACAGCATATCGGCGACCCGACCGAAACGGCGATCATCGCCTACGCACTGCATAACGGTATTGAGAAGGACGATCTTTTTGCCCAGTGTCCCCGTTTAGAGGAACTGCCGTTTGACTCCGACCGCAAGCTGATGACCGCCGTGCATCTTTTAGACGGCGAAACGGTGGCGATCGTCAAGGGCGCACCGGAAATTCTCTTATCCCGCTGTGTGGACGGCAACATCGAAGAGGCGCTCGCCGCTAACGAAGCTATGGGCAAAAGCGCCCTGCGGGTGCTGGCGGTCGCGTGTAAGCGCCTGCCCTCCACCCCCGATATTGCGAATGCGGACGAATGGGAAAACGGGCTTACCTTACTCGGTCTGCTCGGTATGATCGACCCGCCGCGGCCGGAAGCGATCACCGCGATCAAGGAATGCCGTGCCGCCGGTATCCGTCCGATCATGATCACCGGCGATCACGTGGTGACCGCCTCCGCGATCGCCACCCAAATGGGCATCCTCACCGAGGATACCGAAGCGATCACCGGGGTGGAACTTGCCGCTATGTCGGATAAGGAACTGAAAAAGAACATCACCCGCTACAGCGTATACGCCCGGGTGACCCCGGCGGACAAGATCCGTATTGTGAAAGCATGGCGCAAACGCGGTGACGTGGTAGCGATGACCGGCGACGGTGTCAACGATGCCCCGGCGCTCAAAGCCGCCGATATCGGCTGTGCTATGGGCATCACCGGTACCGACGTGGCCAAGGGTGCGTCGGACATCACCTTAATGGACGACAACTTTGCCACCATTGTTTCGGCGGTCAAAGAAGGCCGCGGTATTTACGATAATATCCGCAAAGCGGTACACTTCCTGCTTTCCTGTAACCTCGGCGAAATTTTAGCCGTGTTCCTCGCCATGATCCTGTGGCGGGAGACTCCGCTTCTGCCGATCCAGTTACTCTGGATCAACCTGGTGACCGACAGTCTTCCGGCGCTGGCGCTGGGTGTCGAGGCGGTGGAATCGGATATTATGCTCCGTCGCCCGAACAACCGCAAGGAAAGTCTTTTCTCCGGCGGGGTGGGCTCGCAGGCGATCTGGCAAGGGGCGATGATCGGTCTTTTGTCCTTAGTTGCCTACGTGATCGGTTCCCGCTTTATGGCGGCACCGGACGGTGGATTCTTCCACAATCTGTTCCGTCACGACACCTTAAACCTGCCGCTGGGCGAAACCATGGCGTTTGCCACCCTCGCCTTCTCGCAGATGATCCACGCGTTTAACATCCGTTCCACCCATTCGCTGTTTGAGGTGGGCTTCTTCTCCAACCGACGGATGTGCGGGGCGTTCTTGGCATCGCTGACCGCCATGCTACTGGTACTGCTCGTGACCCCTTTACAGAGTATTTTCAGCTTAACCGCTATGTCCGGCACCGCCTGGATCATCGTAGCGGCGCTGTCGCTGGTACCGTTCCTCGTTATGGAAGCGTATAAGTACGGCAAGACCCGAAAAAAAGCCAACACCCCCGTCGCTCCGGCGGAGGTATCCGCTGACCAACCGGAATTGGAGGTACCTGCCTTTATGGATGCCGACCAGCTCGAATCCGAAAAGGAGGAAGCGGTAGAATTCTACGTATCCGAAACCGATATCCCGGTCGAAGAACCGCCGGCTGAAGCGGAGGCGCCCGCCGAAGCGAGTGAAGACCGGCCGGAGAAAGAGGACGAATAACCTATGCTTGCCACCATCGGAACGTTAGGGCTTCGCGGGATCGACGGCTTCAAAGTCACCGCCGAAGCGGATATTTCGCAGGGACTTCCCTCCTTTGAACTGGTGGGATTGCCGGATGCTTCTGTCCGGGAATCCCGTGATCGGGTGCGCTCAGCGATCAAAAATGCCGGCTTTACCTACCCGGTCAGCCGCATCACCGTCAACCTCGCACCCGCCGACGTCAAAAAGGAGGGGCCGGTATACGACCTGCCGCTGTTTCTCGCCTTGTTGTCCGCTTCCGGGCAACTGCGAATGGATCTGAGTGACAAAGCATTTATCGGAGAACTGTCCCTCTCCGGCGCGATCCGTCCGGTGCGCGGGGTACTGCCTATGGCGATCGCCGCCAAAAATGCCGGATTCAAAGAACTGTACGTTCCGAAGGAAAACGCGGAAGAAGCCGCGGTGGTGGAAGGACTGACCGTCTTTGCCCCACCGGACGTCACCGCTTTGCTCAACCATTTCTGCGGAACATCTCCGCTTACCCCCGTTTTACCCCAATCCGAACCGAAAGCGGATCATCTGCCGCTCCCGGATTTTTCGGAGGTTATGGGACAGGAGGCCGCCCGGCGGGCTATGGAAATTGCCGCCGCCGGCGGGCATAACGTTCTGCTGATCGGTCCGCCCGGTTCCGGCAAAAGTATGCTCGCCAAACGTCTCCCCTCGATCCTCCCCGACCTGTCCACCGAGGAAGCGCTCGAGATCACCAAGATTCATTCGGTGGCCGGCACCCTGCCGGGCGGCAGTGGACTGCTCAGCCACCGTCCGTTCCGTTCCCCGCACCACAACATTTCTCCGCAGGGACTCGCCGGCGGCGGGATCGTCCCGCACCCGGGCGAGGTGTCGTTGGCGCACGGAGGGGTGCTGTTTTTAGACGAACTGCCGGAATTCTCCCGGCAAGCAATGGAATGCCTGCGCCAACCGCTGGAGGACGGCAAGGTGACCATTTCCCGGGTGAGCGGGTCACTGACCTACCCCTCCCGGATGATGCTGGTGGCCGCGATGAATCCCTGCCCCTGCGGGTATTTCGGGCATCCGACCCGCCCCTGCACCTGTTCGGCGTCCGCCGCCGGACGGTATATGAATAAAATCTCCGGTCCGCTACTCGACCGTATCGACCTGCACATTGAGGTGCCGCCGGTGAAATTCGACCGGCTGGCCTCCCCCGAAAAAGCGGAAAGTTCGGAAGATATCCGCCGCCGGGTGAATGCCGCCCGTGCCCGCCAGCGCACCCGCTTTGCCGGTACCGGCATCACCTCCAATGCGGAAATCCCGCCGGGCAAGCTTAAGGAGATGTGTCCCCTGTCCGAGGAGGCACAAACCCTGCTGAAAAATGCGTTTGATCGGCTGGGGCTATCCGCCCGGGCATACGACCGGCTCTTAAAGGTCGCCCGCACCATTGCGGACCTTGCCGGCTGTGACGAGTTGTCGGCCGCCCACGTGGCGGAGGCGATCCAATACCGCAGTCTTGACCGCAAATACTGGCAAACCCGCTGATTTTTCTCGGCAGACCGGTCCCCCGGTCTGCCTTTTTCACCCATATTTTGACAGAAAGGAGCACTCCCGTGAAGGATAGTCAAAAGCTTTCCGCCTTACGCAAAAAGGCGATGTCCCTGCCGTTACAGCCGGGGGTGTACCTGATGAAAAACGCCGCCGGAGAGATTATCTATATCGGCAAAGCGAAAGCCCTCCGCAACCGGGTGAGCCAGTATTTCGGCTCGGATACCGGACACGGGGACAAGGTGCGCCGTATGGTGGAGCAGGTGGACACCTTCTCCTACCTTGTCGCCGACAGCGAATTTGAAGCGCTGGTACTGGAATGCTCCCTCATCAAACAACATAAACCGAAATACAATATCCTTTTGAAGGACGATAAGGGCTACCGCTATATCCGGGTATCCCCGCCCCCTTTCTCCCGCATCACCGAAGTGAAACAAATGGCGGAGGACGGGGCGAAATATATCGGGCCCTTTATGAGCTCCTACAACATCCGGCAGGCACTGGAAGAGGTGTCGGGGATCTATCAGCTCGCCACCTGCCGCCATTCCTTTAAAGAGGGGAAAAGTATCTGCCGTCCTTGTCTTAACGCCCATATCGGGCGGTGCTGTGCCCCCTGTTCCGGCAAGATCGGTGCTAATGCGTATGCCGAGCGGGTGGAAGGGGCGATCGAATTTCTCACCAAAGGCGGGACGAAAACCCTCTCCTTGTTGCAACAGCGGATGCAGGATGCCTCCGACAACCTCGAATTTGAAAAAGCCGCCCGCCTGCGGGATCGGATCACGGCGATCCGCCGCCTGAACGAACGGCAAAAGGTGGTGATGTCCTCGGTGGAGGAGCAGGACGTCATCGCCCTTGCCGCCGGAAACGGCAAAGGGTGTTTTGAAGTGTTCCGGTTTATAGGCGGTGCCTTACAAGAAAGCGAACACTTTTTCATCGATCAGCCGGATGATCTCCCCGCCGCCCGGGCGGAATTTGTGCGCCGGTATTACACCCTGCGGGATCGGGTCCCGCCGCAGGTGACGGTGGACGGCGATATGGAGGACACCGAGCTCTTAGAACGGTGGCTCACCGACAAGCGGGGAAAGCGGGTGCATCTTATCCGCCCGCAGATCGGGGAGCAGGCGCATCTCGTGGATATGTGCCGTCAGAATGCCGCCGAACGGATCGCCCACCAGGTAGGGATGACCGGGCGGGACACCACCGCCCTGGAAGAATTAAAAACCCTGCTCGGGCTGTCCGACCCCCCACTGTATATCGAATGCTACGATATTTCGCACACCGCCGGGGAAAATGCGGTCGCCGGTATGGTGGTATTTAAAAACGGACGGCCGCTCAAAAGCTCCTACCGCCGGTTCCAGATCAAGTATACCCCCGGCGGGGACGATTACGGCGCGATGCGGGAGGTCATCTCCCGCCGCCTACAGGAATACCGTAACGCCGACAACCACGACGCGGGCTTTGGCAAAAAACCCGATCTTATTCTCCTCGACGGCGGAGAAGGGCAGGTGTCGGCGGTCAAACCGATCGTGGAAAGCGCCGGGCTTACGATCCCGGTATTCGGTCTTGTCAAGGACGACCGTCACCGCACCCGGGCCATTTCGGCCGACGGCGGCGAGATCGAAATTCATTCCAAGCGCACGGTGTTTACCCTGCTTGCCACCATTCAGGAGGAGGTGCACCGCTTTGCGATCACCTACCACCGACAAAAACGGCGAAAAAACACCGTGTCCACCACCCTCTTGAAAATCCCCGGGGTGGGACCCACCCGCGCTAAAGCACTGCTCCGTCAGTTCGGGTCGGTCAAAGCGGTCGGGGATGCGACCTTAGAGCAGTTATTACTGGTCAAAGGAATGACCCGCCCCGCCGCCGAACAGATCTTACGGTTTTTTGCAGAAAACTAAAAAACGACCTGTATCATTCGATACAGGTCGTTTTGTATTTCCCGGGAAATGAGTGTGACAGGATTCGAACCCTGTCACACTAAGGTCGCTTTATGGAACACTTTCTTACCCTTGCGGATCTTCACACCGTTTGCAAGCTTATCTTTGGTGATGAGGGTCGCAGGGTCAGTGACCTTTTCATCGTCCACCGACACACCGCCCTGCTGGATCAGCCGGCGGGCTTCACTCTTGCTGGCAACCAGCCCGCACGCCGCCATAAGGTCGGGCAGGGTGATGCCGTCCTCCGGCACCGCCGCCGGATCAAGAGTGGTGGTGGGCATATTCGCATCGTCCCCGCCGCCAGAGAAGAGCGAGCGGGAGGTATCCCGTGCCTTTTCGGCTTCCGCATCCCCGTGCACCAGAGCGGTCAGCGAGAAGGCCAGCACCTCTTTTTTCTCGTTGATGCGGCTATCCTCCCATTTTTCCATTTCATCGATCTCTTCGATCGGCAGGAAGGTCAGCATCCGGAGACATTTCATCACGTCCGCATCGTCCACGTTGCGCCAGTACTGGTAGAATTCAAACGGGGTGGTCTTTTCGGGGTCCAGCCACACCGCGCCGCTGGCGGTCTTGCCCATTTTCTTGCCCTCGCTGTTCATGAGCAGCGGAATGGTCATTGCGTACGAATCCTCGCCCAACTTCCGGCGGATGAGGTCGGCACCGAACAGCATATTGCTCCACTGGTCGTCCCCGCCAAACTGCATATTACAGCCGTAATGCTTGTGCAGATGCAAAAAGTCGTACGACTGCATGATCATATAGTTGAATTCGAGGAAGCTTAACCCCCGCTCCAGCCGTTGCTTATAGCATTCGGCACGAAGCATATTGTTGACCGAGAAGCAAGCGCCCACGTCCCGGAGCAGTTCAATGTAGTTAAGCTTCATCAGCCAATCGGCGTTGTTCACCATAATAGCGCCGTTTTCACCGAAATCGATAAACCGCTCCATTTGCTTTTTAAAGCAGGCGCAGTTGTGTGCGATCGTTTCCTCCGACATCATCGAACGCATATCAGTACGACCGGAGGGGTCGCCCACCATAGCGGTGCCGCCGCCGATCAGAACGATCGGACGGTTACCGGCCATTTGCAGTCGCTTCATCAGAGAAAGCGCCATAAAATGACCCACGTGCAACGAATCGGCGGTGGGGTCAAAGCCGATATAAAATTTCGCGTTCCCTTCGTTAATGAGCTTGCGGATCTCCGGCTCGTCGGTCACCTGCGCGATAAGACCTCTTTGTTGCAGTTCTTCAAAAATACCCATGTTTTTCTTCCTCCTAAAAATGAAAAGCCCTCTGTCCCTTATCGGGACAGAGGGCGAATAAAGTCGCGGTACCACCTCTGTTCGGTCCTGCCTCACAGCAAGACCCTCACCGTGTGTTCTATCAAACACACCGCGCGATAACGGGCGCTCCCGTCCCACCCTATTAAGGTTTCCCCGTTCAGGCGGCGGCTCCGGAATGTATTTCAAACAGGGGGTCTGCATCCTCCCACCAACCGGATGCTCTCTGAGAAAAACCGAACCCGTTTTACTTCGTTTCCTTCATCACCTTTATATGAACTATACCACACTTTGTTTGAGAAAGCAAGGTGAAAATTACACCACACCCTGCGCCAGCATCGCATCGGCCACCTTGATAAAGCCGGCGATGTTCGCACCGGCGATGAGGTCGCCTTCCATACCGTACGCTTTGGCGGCCGCCACCGAGGAATCATAGATGTTTTTCATGATCTGACGGAGTTTGGCATCCACCTCTTCGGCGGTCCAGCTGTAACGCATGGAATTCTGGCTCATTTCAAGACCGGACACCGCCACGCCGCCGGCGTTCACCGCTTTGGACGGAGCGATCACCACCTGATTTTCCTTCAGGTAGGCCACCGCTTCGGCGGTGGTGGGCATATTCGCCACCTCGACGTAATACTTCACGCCGTTAGCGACGATATTTTTCGCATCCTCCAGCTGAACCTCGTTCTGGGTCGCACAGGGCAGGACCACGTCCACCTTGACACCCCACGGCTTTTGACCGGCATAGAACGGCACGCCGAATTTATCCGCATAATCCTGCACCTTGTTACGGCAGGAAGCGCGCATCTCAAGCATATAGTTGATCTTCTCTTCGGTCGCTACACCGTCTTCGTCATAGATGTAACCGTCCGGGCCGGAAATGGTAACCACCTTGCCGCCCAGCTCGTTGATCTTCTTCACAGCGCCCCAGGCGACGTTACCGAAGCCGGACACCGCAAAGGTCTTGCCTTTGATGTCCTCGCCATAGGTCTTGAGCAGTTCCACCGTGTAGTACACCGCACCAAAGCCGGTCGCTTCCGGACGGATGAGCGAGCCGCCGTACGGAATGCCCTTGCCGGTCAGAACGCCGGTGAACTCGTCGCGCAGTCTCTTGTACTGACCGAACATATAACCCACTTCACGGGCGCCCACACCGATATCGCCGGCCGGCACGTCGGTGTCCGGGCCGATGTATTTGGACAGCTCGGTCATAAAGCTCTGGCAGAAGCGCATCACTTCCATATCCGACTTGCCCTGCGGGTCAAAGTCGGAACCGCCCTTGCCGCCGCCCATCGGCAGACCGGTCAGGGAGTTCTTGAAGGTCTGTTCAAAACCTAAGAACTTGATGATGCCTTCGTACACCGACGGGTGGAAACGCAGACCGCCCTTATAAGGACCGATCGCGGAGTTGAACTGCACACGGAAACCGCGGTTGACCTGCACCTTGCCGTTATCGTCCACCCACGGCACACGGAACTTGATCACACGCTCCGGCTCCACGATGCTCTCGATAACACCCTTTTCGATCAGTTCGGGGCGTTTCTCCAGCACCGGCTCTAACGATTCCAGCACCTCTTGCACCGCCTGATGAAACTCCGGCTCGCCGGGGTTGCGTTTTTTCACCGTTTCCATTAAATCTGCGAGATATTGATTCTTAAAACTCATAATACGCACTCCTCATTTACAAACTAACTTTCAAACGCTCTTTTTTGCAAGTCGAACATCTAAAAATTTCATTTTTAGGATACTCTTTTTGATAGCGTTTGTCAATGCTTTTTATGAAATTTCAAGGGCGGATAATTGTCCCTCCCGCATCTGCAAACGACGCTCCGCCTGGGCCGCCACCGACGGGTCGTGGGTGATGAGCACCACCGTTGTTCCCTCTTGATGCAACCGATGCAACAGCGACATCACCGCTCTCCCCGATTCTTCATCCAAATTGCCGGTTGGCTCATCAGCAAGCAACAGCGGCGGGCGCACCGCAATTGCCCGGGCGATCGCCACCCGCTGTTGCTGACCGCCGGACATCTGGGAGGGGTAATGCTCCATACGGTCAGAAAGTCCCACCCGTTCCAACACCTCTTTTGCCCGTGCCCGGCGCTCTGCCTGCCGAAACCCGGCATAGGAAAGCGGCAGCTCCACGTTTTCGAGCGCCGTTAAGGTGGGCAGCAGATGAAAACTTTGAAACACAAACCCGATCTGTCGGTTGCGCAAGGCGGAAAGCCGGTAAGACGGCAGCTTCAAGACCGCTTCCCCGCCGAGAAAATACTCCCCCCTTGTCGGCAGGTCAAGGCACCCGAGAATGTTCATCAAGGTCGATTTCCCCGACCCGGACCGCCCGATAATGGCGACGAATTCCCCTTTATTCACCGTCACCGATACCCCATTTAGCGCCTGCACCCGACTGTCCCCCGCTTGAAATTCCTTGCAGATGCCTTTCATTTCGATCACCGGTTTCATACTATGCACTCCCTTTCAGGAGTAGTATTGCCGCCACCGGCTTGAAAAATAAAAAATACGCGTCAACTTTCGTTGACGCGTATCCCGTTTAATCCACACAAATGAGCTCGTAATCCTTAGTGCCTACCCCGATCTTTTCGGCGGCATCGATCGTATGGGTCCCTCGCCGGGATTCCACCCGCTCAATAAAGTGATCCCGACCGGGATCCTCCGAACGGTAGATAAGATCGATACACGCCTGATCCAGCGCCACCGGGTCCAACGAGGATAAGATCCCGATATCCGCCATACAAGGGTCCTCCGCAATGGCACAGCAGTCGCAGTCCACCGACAGATTGCACATCATATTGACGTAGGCAACCTGCCCTTTGAAATACTGCACAACGCTGAGAGCAGCATCCGCCATGGCTTCGCAAAATACTTCCTGTTTTGCGGTATTCTGCCACACGGTATGCTGATCGGTGACCTTGCCGCCGGAATGGATATAGCATTTGCCGGCGGTGGAAGCACAGCCGATGGACAACTGTTTAAGCGCCCCGCCGTAGCCGCCCATAGGATGCCCTTTAAAATGGGACAGCACCAGCATCGAATCATATTTTTCGATTCCGCGACCGACGAAATTCTCTTTGATCGCCTGTCCGTTCGGAATGGATAAGGAAAGATCGGGGCCCTCCGCATCCAGTAGCTCCACCGGGAAATAGCCGGTCCAGCCGTGATCCTCCATAAGCTGTAAATGCTTTTCGGTGGTGTTGCGCGCTCCGTCGTAAGCGGTGTTACATTCCACAATGGTGCCGTTTACCCGCTCGATCATCGGCCGCATAAATTCCGGGTGCAGGTAATTCTGGTTTCCCTTTTCCCCCGAATGAACCTTCACCGCCACCTTGCCGGGTAAGGTCACCCCTAATTTTTCATACATCTTCACCACCGTCTCCGGCGTGATAGTTTTGGTAAAATAAACCTTGGCTTTTTCCATACCGTCACCTCATTTATACGATCATTCTGCCCAAAAGGGCGAGTAAAACCCCAAGCACACCGTACACATACTTACTATACGCTTGAGTGAACTCCAAAAATCCTTCACTGTAGATACCGCTAAACAACTTGAAAACCAGGTTCTTATACAGGGCCTCCACCCACATACACACCAGGACGAACAGTGAAAGTACCGACCATTTGCCCAGTGCGGGAATGCCGGTCAAAATAATAATCAAAACCGACAGGGTGCAGATGAGCGGAAATAAATGACGCTTGATCAAATACGGGAAAAGCCAGCGATTGATGCAATAATGCTCGGTATCCGCTTCACAGATCGGTTCCCCGGTAATCTCCGCTCCGCAGATCGGGCATTCGTTGTAGGCATCCACTACCATGTGACATCTAGGGCATTGCTTCATACGTTTTCCCCTCTTTCCCAAAAAGCCGTCAGTATTCAGGTGAAAAACACACGCTCATAAAATTATTATATAGGACCGCGCCCCAATTTTCAAGAGCAATAAAAAACGACCGCCCAATATCCTGCCTATGACAGCGTAAAAACCCACACGGTCGTGCTGTAATCCCGGAACAAGCGCGGGTTTTTCATCATGAATAAACGGAAAACAGCACCCCGGCAGGGGTGCTGTTTTCACTATGAAACCATATATCGGTACGCAAAACAAGGAAGGAAAGCAAAAGAATGTTCCGCATACCGTTTCATGAAACAAAAACACATCTTTGCATCTGCGGTTTTCTCTGTTTTACCCTTTGTACCAAGGCAAGTACGCTTTGTTCTGCTCCAGCATCTCGTCAACCATATTCTGAATCTCATCCAAGGTCAAAACAGCAGAAGTCAAGGGGTCAAAAGCACACGCCCAGAACACCTTTTTGGCATCCCCCTCCAGAGCAGCGGCCACAGCCATCTCTTCGCACCGGGCGGTGGTGTTGACCAAGGTCGCCAACTGAGGTGGCAGTTCGCCCACGGCAACCGGCTCCAAAGTGTCTTTGCTGGCCACCACGGGAACCTCCACGCAACAGCCGTAAGGCAGATTGCTGATCAGATTAAAATTACGAACGTTGCCGTTAAAGCGGAAAAGGGTGTGGTCGCCGAACATGGCATTGAAAATATACGCCGCATACTCGTGACCGCGTTTCAGATCCACTTCCTCATCGGGCGTATCCAAAAATGCATTAAAGTCGCCGCGCCAATAATCTTTGCGGGATAAATAGTCATCCAAAACAAAGGCATACACGCCGGGATTCCAGTTGGTACCATTGGTGCAGTATTTTTCAATCAGATCCGGACGTTTCCGGTACCAGGCCACGTATTCGCTGTTGTGACCGCTACTCTCGGTCACATAGTAATCCAGGTGCAGGAACATGTTGTTGCGCACCTGCTCAGCATTCAGGATCTTTGGGTCCTTCATGGCCTCTTTCAACAAGGGGTACATATCCTTACCGTTCCACTTCAGATCCAAATAGAAAGCTTGGTGGTTCACACCGGCACAGGTATACGTGATCTCGTCGGGCTTTGCCCCTACCCACTCTGCCAGCATAGCCGCTGTCCCCTGTACGCTATGGCACAAACCGGTGATCTTCAGTTTTGGAAATTTCTCCTGCATAGCCCGGCAAAGCATAGCCATAGGATTGGTGTAGTTCAAAAAGACCGCGTTAGGACAGTATTTTTCAATATCAGCACAGATATCAAACATCACGGGAATGGTTCGCAGCGCACGGAAAATGCCGGACGGGCCGCGGGTATCTCCGACGTTGATATCAATCCCATACTTTTTCGGAATCAAAATATCGTGTTTCCAAACCTCTACGTCGCCGGCAAGAATGGTGCAAAGCACGCCGTCAGCACCTTTAAGCGCCTCCACACGATCGGTGGTTGCGGTAACGGTGGCAGGATAGTTGCCTGCGCGAACAATTTTTTCACAAGCGCGCCGAATAAAATCCAACCGCTCCTCATCAATATCCATCAAAGCAATTTCCGCATCGCGAAAAGCGGGAAAAGTCAAAAGGTCTCTGACTAAGGTACGGGTAAAGGTGAAACTGCCGCCACCGATAAAGGCAATCTTTTTCATAGAGCTTTCTCCTTTCGTTCTTGTATAATTAATTTCTAACGCTTGCAATGTATTTTGTCAAACGAAATTCTTAAATTCATAAGAAACGACATAATTATATATATTTTACAATACTTTTTCACAAAAAAGGGCTCTGGACCGTCGCGTGTAGCGAAGTTCGGTCGCCGGACTCGTGGTTTTGCGCCACACTTGTGCTTTTCTAACTGTCTGCATGCAAAACCGTCGAGTTTCGCGCAAGCGCGAAACATCGCGGGTCCTTCGTCGTTACACAAGTACGAATAAAAAAAGACACCCAAAGGCTACTTCTCATAAGGATGTTTTGAATATCCTATGAAACAAGCCGATTGACGAATGCTGAGAAGATGACAGTATAGCAAAACGCTATGCTGTCTTTTCTTGTTTTAAGATAACGGCGGCAGGGAGCTTAAATTCTCCTCGCCGCTTTTTCAATTTCTTCAATCATTTTTCAATCTTTTATGGTATAATGGTTATATGTGGAGGTGTCCCTATGAGGATTTTACTCGTTGAAGATGAAAAAAGAATGGCCGAGGCGCTATGTGAAATCCTGCGTCTTGAAAAATATGAGGTTGACCATTATGCTAACGGACTTGATGGTTTAGCCGCAATTGAGAGCGATATATACGATATTATTATCCTTGACGTTATGCTTCCCGGTATGAATGGATATGAGATTGCAAAGAAGGTTCGCAGTCAAGGGATTGCTACACCGATCTTAATGCTCACCGCAAAAGCAGAGCTTGACGACAAAGTGACAGGTCTTGACAGCGGCGCAGACGATTACCTTACAAAGCCGTTTATGACCAAAGAACTCCTTGCCCGACTTCGTGCACTTGGTAGAAGAACGCTCGGCACGAC
>JAFSAC010000002.1 GCA_017442265.1 Clostridia bacterium
ACCGGCGGCGAGGTACTGGTGAAAAACGTCACCCCGAAACACTTGGAATCTATTACAGCGAAGCTGGAGGAAATGGGTGTTACGGTGGAAGAATACGACGATGCGGTGCTGGTACGCAGCAACGGTGTCATTCATCATTGCAACGTCACCACCATGCCGCATCCCGGTTTTCCGACCGATATGCAACCCCAGTTTGGTGTGTTGCTCGCGCTGGCAGACGGCACCAGCATTATTAACGAAGGCGTGTGGGACAACCGTTTCTGGTATACCGATGAGCTTCGCCGAATGGGCGCTCAGGTGCAGGTGGACGGTAAGATCGCCGTGTTTCAGGGGGTGGAGCGGCTGAATGCTGCTCCCGTAAAAGCACTTGACCTGCGTGCCGGCGCAGCGATGATCATTGCCGGTCTGGCGGCGCAGGGTGTGACCGAAATTGAGAACATTCAGTACATTCAGCGCGGCTATGAAAACATTGTGGAAAAGCTGACCGCCCTCGGTGCGGATATTCAGGAGATCACCATGCCGGACGTACCGCTCAAAAAGGTACTGTGATTTTTAGAAAATTGTAAAAAAGCCGCTGCCGGAATCCCGGTCAGCGGTTTTTTCCAAGCCAAAGGAGATAGCAACATGGCAAGATACGGCGCGCTGTTCAGCGGCAGCCAGGGAAACAGCACCTTTGTCGGTACCGCCACCCAGGGATTATTGATCGACGTGGGCGTTTCGGCAAAACGAATTGAAGAAGCATTGCGACAGCGGGAAATATGCCCCGATCGGATTTCCGGCGTTCTTATTACCCATGAGCATTGTGATCATATCCAGGGTCTGCGGGTACTGACCAAACGGTATCATTGGCCGGTATATGCCTCCGAAGGGACCTTGACAGCGCTGATGAACTCCGGCGGTATTACCCCCGGCTGTGACGTCGTTCCGTTGTATGACTGCGAACCGATCGAAATCGGCGATATGCAGGTTACCCCGTTTCACACCCCGCACGATGCACGGGAAAGTATGGGATTTTGCATTGAAACCCCGGATGAGCGAAAGATCGGCATTGCCACCGATATGGGGGTTATGTGGGATGAGGTGGAGCGCCAGCTTTCCTTGTGCGATCTGGTACATATCGAGTCCAACCACGACGTGAATATGTTAAAATGCGGTCCGTATCCGTATCCGCTTCAGCAACGGATCTTATCCGACCGGGGACATCTTTCGAATGAGGTTTGTGCCGAGGTAGTGGTGAGACTTGCGATGAATGGGGTGGCGCGGTTTACCTTGGCGCACCTGAGCGCGAATAATAATACTCCGGGGATCGCTCGCCGTGCAAACGTATCTGCATTGGGACAAGCCGGTCTTGTTTGCGATCGCGATTATCTGTTGGAGATAGCTGCTCCGGTATCCGAATCACCACTTACCATTTTCTGAAAGCAGGTGACATGATGTTGCGTGTAACGGTGCTTTGTGTCGGAAAATTAAAAGAGGCCTTTTGGCGGGATGCCTGCGCTGAATATGAAAAGCGAATGGGTAATTTTTGCCGGCTTTCGGTGATCGAGATAGAGGAAGAACGGCTTCCGGACAATCCGTCGCAGGCGCAGATTGATCAGGGGCTGCAAAATGAAGGTCGCCGCCTGCTGGCCAAAGTCCCGGACGGTGCCGCGGTGATCACCCTTTGTATCGAGGGGAAGATGTTGACTTCCCCTCAGCTGGCGAAGCGTATCGAAGAGTTGGCGCTTCGGGGACATAGCGATATTGTGTTGATCATCGGCAGCTCCCATGGACTCGCGCCGGCGGTTAAGGAGGCATCCTCTTTGCGACTTTCGATGTCCGGGATGACCTTTCCGCATCAGCTCGCCAGGGTGATGCTGTTGGAACAGCTGTACCGGGCATTTCAGATCAATGCCGGCGGAAAATATCATAAATAACCACCAACGACGGTGTTCCGAAATCGGGATACCGTCTTTTTTTATCCTGTCCTTTTTGGGCGGCATATTCCTAAAAATGCTTGCATAGAGATATACCAACGAAAAGTGTGTGTACGGGAGGAAAACAGTATGGTAGCAAGCAAGGATATTTATCGGGATATTGCCACCCGCACCGGCGGGGATATCTACATTGGGGTGGTCGGCCCGGTCCGTACCGGAAAATCCACCTTTATTAAGCGGTTTATGGATACGCTCGTTTTACCGAATATGGAGAATGAATATCAGCGAACCCGCGCAAATGATGAACTGCCGCAATCGGCGGGTGGACGCACCATTATGACCACCGAACCGAAATTTATTCCCGAACAGGGCGCGCATATCCGGGTAGGGGAGAGCGCCGGGATGAACGTGCGGCTGATTGACTGTGTGGGATACATCGTCCCTTCCTCCCTCGGTTATATCGAGAATGAACAGCCGCGCATGGTGAAAACACCGTGGTTTGAGGAGGAAATTCCTTTTAATATGGCGGCGGAAATGGGAACCCAAAAGGTCATTTCCGAGCACTCCACCATTGGCCTTGTGATTACTACCGACGGTAGCATTACCGATATTCCGCGGGAGGAATACGCTGAAGCGGAAGGGCGGGTTATTGCTGAGCTGAAGGCGATCAATAAGCCGTTTGTGGTTTTGCTGAATTCCCTGCATCCGCATGCTGCGGCGACTGCTTCTTTGGCAGAACAAATGCGGCAAACGTATATAGCGCCGGTCCTGCCGGTCAACTGTCAGGAGATGAGTGAGCCGGAAATTCGGGATATTCTAAAGGAGATTCTGTTTGAATTTCCGGTCCAGGAGATCAACGTGTCTCTCCCGAAATGGCTTATCACCCTGAAAAAGGATCATCCGATCCGCCGGGCGGTGTTTGACAGTATACGAATGGCTACTGCTCCGATCCAAAAGATCAGTGAGATTGAGGCACTGGAACAGCAGGTGACCGATTGCGAATACGTAGATACAGCCGCTCTCCGGTCGGTGGAACTCGGGAGCGGAAACGCTGTTCTGTCGGTCGGGGTGCGACCGGAGCTCTTTTATCAGGTGCTCGGGGAAAATACCGGCATTCACCTGAAGGATGAAGGGGAGCTTATGGCGGCGATGCTGCAAATGGCGGAAACCTGTCGTAAGTACGAGCGTATCCGCGGTGCGATCGAGGAAGCGGAAGCTACCGGCTATGGGATCGTGATGCCTCAGGTGGAGGAGATGACTTTAGAGGAACCGGAGATCATCAAACAAAGCGGTCGGTATGGGGTTCGGTTGTCGGCGGCGGCGCCCTCTTTACATCTTTTGCGTGCGGATATTCATACCGAAGTGTCCCCGATTGTCGGTTCGGAAAAGCAATCGGAGGAACTGGTTGCCTATCTTTTGAAGGAATTTGAGGAGAATCCCGGGAAGATCTGGGAATCCAATATCTTTGGTACCTCTCTTTACGGACTGGTGAATGAAGGACTGCATAATAAACTGCACCACATGCCGAAGGAAGCCCGCTTAAAGGTAAAGGAAACGGTGGAACGGGTGATAAACGAGGGCTGTAACGGACTTATTTGCATTATCGTGTAAGCTTTTTTAGGAGGTTATCGGTATGGAATTGGACAGCAGGCCGGTTTTTGAACCGGCGGAGGAGATGATACCGCCAAAACCGAAGCGAAAACGATCGGGTTCGGTCCAGGTGGTGCTGGTACAAAGTGTTTGCTGTGCGGTGTTTTTGCTGATTTTCTGGTTGTTTAAGGTGGTGGGAGGCAGCGGTTACGATCAACTGAAAACCGCTTTCGAAAATGCCTTTCGAAATAATGCGTTGCTGGCTACCGTTTCCGGACTGTTTGAAGAAGAAACGCCGGATGAAAGCTATCAGCTTTCCGGCGGAACCACCGCCGTTACCACCGGAACCACCGCTGTGAACCAAACTGAGGTTACTTCCGTTGAATAAGGGAAAGGGGATTTCGGTGGAGATAAGCCCGCTTTTTTTCGGGCTTATGGCGTGGCTTTTAACGTATGAGCAAAAGGGGTTGGCCGCCGGGTGTCTGGCGGCCTCTCTTATTCATGAATGCGGTCATCTTCTTATGATGTTTTGGCGAAGGAGTCCCCCTACGGCTGTTCGGGTAGGTCCCTTTGGTATGCGGGTGGAACGAACCGAAACGGCCGCTCTTTCTTTTTGGGACGATCTTTTGATTGCGGCGGGCGGTCCTCTTATCAACCTGATTTGTTTTGTACTGTTTTGGCTTTGTGGGATAAACACTGCCGCAACGGTACATCTGGTGATGGCAGTAATGAATTTATTGCCGGTGGAGGCACTGGACGGTGGGCAGATCTTACAAAACCTCCTGTATCTGAAGCTGTCCTCTGAAACCGTGAATTTGCTTTTGTTTATCGTTTCATTGGCGGTCATTTTGCCGCTGGGGGTGGTCGGGTTTTGGGTGTTGTTGCAAAGCGGCTCTAATCCGTCTCTTTTGGTGGTGGATATTTATTTGATTCTGTTGCTTCTTTTTAAGAGAAGCCGTTGAAAAATGACCGAAGGTGTGCTACAATAACCTCCTGAGAATGGAGGTGCGGTATGGCACTGGATATGGAGCATTTGCTGTTGCAGGTACAAAAGCCGGCGCGCTACAGCGGCGGGGAACTGGGCAGCGTTATGAAGGATAAGAAGGACGTTTTTATCCGTTTCGCCTTTTGTTTTCCTGATTTATATGAGGTGGGAATGTCTCATCTTGGGATGAAGATTCTGTATGGGTTGTATAACCGTGAAGAGGATACCTGGTGTGAACGGGTGTTTGCGCCGGATGCCGATATGGAACAGAAGATGCGGGAAAACGATATTCCGCTTTTCGGTCTTGAAAGTCGTGACCCGATCAAGGATTTTGATTTTATCGGTTTTACTTTGCAGTATGAAATGTGCTATACCACCCTGTTGCATATGCTGGATCTGGCGAAGGTGCCGTTGCTCTCCGCTGAACGGGACGAGCAGTATCCGCTGGTGATTGCCGGCGGTCCTTGCGCCTGTAACCCCGAACCGCTGGCTGATTTTATCGATATTTTTATACTCGGCGAAGGGGAAGAGGTCAATATTGAACTCAATAACCTGTATCGGGAACATAAAAAGCGCGGTTACGTGAAACGGGATTTCCTGCTGGATGCGGCGAAGATCGAAGGGGTGTACGTGCCGTCTTTGTATGACGTCACCTATCTTTCGGACGGTCGTATTGAAGCGATCACCCCGCGGGACACCGCCCCGAAAAAGGTTCGAAAACGCATTATTAAGGATTTGGATAAGGCGTACTATCCGGAGACCTTTGTGGTTCCGTTCACCGATATCGTGCACGATCGCGCGATGAGCGAGATATTCCGTGGCTGTATCCGTGGTTGCCGTTTTTGCCAGGCGGGATTTATTTACCGTCCGGTTCGGGAAAAAAGCCCCGAAACGATTGATCGGCAGAGCCACGCTTTGTGTCAATCCACCGGTTATGAGGAGTTTTCCTTAACCTCTCTTTCCACCAGTGATTACAGCCGGCTGGAGCAACTGCTTCCGCAACTGCTTGAATGGGCGGAAAAGGAACAGGTCAACATTTCGCTCCCATCCCTTCGGGTGGACGGCTTTTCGGAGGAGCTGGCGAAACGGCTCAACGTTCTGCGGCGCAGCGGCCTTACCTTTGCGCCGGAAGCCGGTACCCAGCGGCTTCGGGATGCGATCAATAAAAATCTCACCGAAACCGAGATTTTGGAAACCGCCCGCCGCGCTTTTTCCGGTGGCTGGAATGCGGTAAAACTTTATTTTATGAACGGTCTGCCTACCGAAACGAAGGAGGATATCCGTGGAATTGCGGAGCTTGGTCATAAGGTGGTGGATGAGTTTTATCATCTCAGTGACCGTCCTCGCGGAAAAGGGGTCACCGTTTCGATCAGCGTATCCTGTTTTGTTCCGAAGCCGTTTACGCCGTTCCAGTGGGAACCGCAGGATACTATGGAACAATTGCAGGAAAAACAGAAATATCTGTTGTCCGAAATTAAGACCCGCAAGATCTCGCTGAGCTGGCACGATGCGAAGGTGAGCTTCCTCGAAGCGGTGCTGGCTCGCGGCGACCGTCGGTTGGGTGCGGTGTTGCTCGAAGCGTTCCGCCGCGGATTCAATCTGGATGCCTGGTCGGAGCATTTTGATTTTGATGCCTGGATGGATATTTTCGATTCGCTCGGTTTAGACCCGGCGTTTTATGCTAACCGCCGCCGGGAAAAGGACGAGGTGTTCCCCTGGGATCATCTGGATTATGGGGTGAGCAAGGCATTCTTGTGGAAGGAAAACCAAAAGGCACACGAAAGCCATACCACCCCCAATTGCCGGGAGCATTGCTCCGGCTGTGGGGCGGCTTGTTTCAAGGGAGGGATCTGTGTTGAAGACGGTCAGACTGTTGTTCAGTAAAACCGGTCGCGCCCGGTTCATTTCTCACCTTGATCTTAACCGTACCATGACCCGTGCGGTGCGCCGCGCCGGTATTCCGCTGTGGTATACCGAAGGGTTTAACCGTCATCCGTATCTCACCTTTCCCGCCCCGCTCTCTTTGGGGTATGAGGGGCTGGCAGAGATTATGGAAATCCGGTTGGAAGAGGATATGCCGTCGGATGAGTTGGTTTCCAAACTTCAGGCGGTGATGCCGGAAGGATTGTGCGTTTTTGAAGCGTTTGAGGCGCAGAGGAAGGCGGGAGAACTGAAATCGGCGGCCTATACCCTCCATTTCACCTGCCCCGCCGATCCGGTACGGGAGCTGTTGGCACAGCCCAGCATTTTCGTGGAAAAGTTTTCCAAGAAAAAGGTGCTCAAAACGGTGGATATCGCTCCCGCATTTGCCGGGGCTGTGGTTGAGGATGTCGAAAACGGCTGTAAAATGACCGTGACCCTGCCGTGCGGCGGTGAGGGGACGGTCAATCCGTCGCTGTTTGTGACAGCACTGAAGCAAAAACTGGGGGAGGATATCCCGTGTCACGTGGTGCGAACCGCCCTTTTTGATCCGGACGGTTGTCCATTCCGATAAATACTGAAAAAATGTAAAAAAATGCTTGCAATTTCTGAAATAGTGTGGTATCCTATTCAAAGTGTTTTGGTATCCGCGGGTAAGGTGCGCCTTTCCGTGGGGTTTAATGCCAAGTCCTAAGCACGACATTAAAGCGGGCAGTCCTCTGCATTTCGTTGCATGAATGTCTGAAAATTTAGGAGGATCAGAACATGGATGCGTTGAAATTAATCTCTGGTGAAAGCTTAAAGGAAAATCCCCCGGCTTTCGAAATCGGCGACACTGTGCGGGTTGACGTGAAGATCCGCGAAGGTGAGCGCGAAAGAATCCAGGCGTTTGAGGGTACTGTCATTGCCATGAAGGGCAGCGGCATCTCCAAGACCTTCACCGTTCGTCGTGTTTCGTACGGTGTTGGTGTGGAAAGAGTGTTCCCGGTTCATTCGCCGAACGTTGCCGCTGTGAAGGTGATCCGTCACGGTAAGGTTCGCAGAAATAAGCTGTACTACCTGCGCGATCGCGTCGGCAAGGCCGCCAAGGTCAAGGAACTCATCAAATAAAATCGCCTTGCGGTAAATTTTTTGTAAAAAAAGGGACTTTTGTCCCTTTTTTTCTTTATCTGGATAAAAATGTGTGCTATAATATTTCTGTATAGTATTCCCATATAACGGAAAGGGAGGAAACGCCTATGTCAGCACGTCATTCCAAAATCGGCTTTTTTTCGAAAAAAGACCGTTCCGAACGTTCGTCGGCCGGTTGGGTGTCGCGTTTATATGATTATATTGATACCTTGGTTGTGGCTATGGTTTTGTTGGTGCTGGTGTTCACTCTTGTGGTTCGAGCGGCCGAGGTAAAGGGCGATTCTATGAAACCGAATTTGTATACCGGTGACCGTCTGATCCTGTCGGTGCATTTTTATGAGCCGAAGTATGGAGATATTGTGGTAATCAATCGGTACACCAGCGAACCGCTCATCAAACGGGTGATCGGGTTGCCGGGTGATCGCATTAAGATTGAGGAAGGGACCGGAAAGGTTTACCGAAATGGCAACCCTTTAAGTGAGCCGTATCTCAGCGGGGAAACGTTACCGGTTGATCTTGTTGGTGAGGTTACCGTGCCGAAGGATTCGTTGTTTGTTATGGGGGATAACCGTGCCATTTCAAAGGATAGCCGGCATCAGGAGATCGGTATGATCCCGCAAAGTGATGTGATCGGCAAGGCGGTTTTCCGTTTTTGGCCGCCACGCTCCTTTGGCCCTTTGTATAAAAATCTCTACGAATAAGAAGGAATGTTCATGTGTGAGGACAAACAACCGGCAATAGAAGCCGTCACAGCCCCGGAGGATACCACCGTCCGCTCGGTGTATGAATGGGTGGAAACGGCTTTGTGGGCGCTGGTGGCGGTGACGCTGGTTTTTTCGTTTTTGTTCCGTTTGGTTGGGGTGGACGGTTCTTCTATGGCAAACACCCTGCATCACGGTGACCGTTTGGTACTCACCACGGCTTTTTACACTCCGGATTACGGCGACATCGTGGTGATCCGTCGGGATAACGGGCAACCGATTATCAAGCGGGTGATCGCCATGGAGGGCGATACCGTTTCTATCGATCCCGAAACCGAAACGGTGTATTTGAACGGCGAATTGCTGAATGAACCGTATCTGGACATATCCACCCCGGCGCTGTTTAACTTTACCGGTCCCTTTACGGTGCCGGCGGACAGCGTATTTGTTATGGGGGACAATCGTTCCAATTCGGTGGACAGCCGTGCCCCCAGTGTTGGCGCGGTGCCGATTGAGGATATCATGGGCGAGGCGGTTTTTCGTGTATGGCCGTTTTCCCGGTTTGGATCGATCGAATAAAAGAAAAGGAGGGAGCGCGTATGGAACAGCAAAAACAGATACAGTGGTTTCCCGGGCATATGGCGAAAACCCGCCGGAAGATCACCGAATGTTTACCGCTGGTGGACGTTGTCACCGAGCTTGTCGATGCGCGCATCCCGGTCAGTAGCCGCAACCCGGAGCTGGATTCTCTGACCGCCTCCAAGCCGCGGCTCATCGTGCTGAACAAAGCAGATTTAGCTGATACCGGAGCCACCCGCCGCTGGATCGCTTATTTTGAAAAGCAAGGTTTTGCGGCGATGACTGCGGACGGAAAAACCGGTGCCGGTATGCAAAAATACGTGCCGCTTCTCCGGGAATTGCTGGCAGATAAGCTTGCTGCCAAAACCGAAAAGGGGATAAAAAACCCGGTGGTCCGCTCTATGGTGGTGGGTATTCCGAACGTTGGAAAATCCTCCTTTATTAATCGGCTGACCGAAGGCGGAAAAGCCAAGGTAGAGGATCGCCCGGGGGTGACCCGTCATCATCAGTGGTTTAAGGTTATGGGCGGGGTACAGCTACTTGATACTCCCGGTGTGTTATGGCCGAAATTTGAGGATGAAACGGTGGCACGGCATTTGGCGTTTACCGGTGCGATCAAGGATCAGATCCTTGACATTGAGGAAATGGCGTGCCTGTTGCTGGAACTGCTGAAAACCTCCTATCCGGAGCTGCTTACCGAACGGTATAAGCTGAAAGAGGAAGATATGCCGGACGGCGGCTGGGAATTGCTCAATGCTGTCGGTCGCAAACGGGGTATGCTCATTCGCGGCGGTGAGGTGGATACCGAACGTGCCGCCACCATGCTTCTCGACGAATACCGTGGCGGTAAACTTGGTCGGCTCACCCTGGAGCATCCGGAGGTGACCGAGAAATGACCAACTATGAATTTGATGCCGCTTACCGTGACAGTATTGCCGGTCTTATCTGCGGTGTGGACGAAGCGGGGAGAGGACCGCTGGCCGGTCCGGTGTACGCGGCGGCGGTGATTTTACCACCCGACCCGGAGATTCCGGGGCTGAACGACTCCAAAAAACTGACCGAGAAAAAGCGGGAAGCGCTGTTTCCGGTCATTTGTGAAACGGCAATCGCCTATTCGATCGCTTCCGCTTCGGAGCAAGAGATCGACTCTCTGAATATTCTGCAGGCGACCTTCCTTGCTATGCGCCGTGCGGTTGAAGGTCTGCAGGTTTCCCCTGATTTGATTTTGATTGACGGCAATCAGACCCCGCCGGGGCTGGCTGTTCCCAGTCAAACGGTTGTAAAGGGAGATGCCTTGTCAGCATCTATTGCCGCGGCATCGGTACTGGCGAAGGTGAGTCGAGACCGTTATTTGCTGGATTTGGACAAGCTGTATCCTCAGTATGGCTTTAAGAAACATAAGGGCTACGGTACCAAGGCACATTATGAGGCGCTAAGCGAATACGGTGTGTCCCCGGTGCATCGCCGTTCCTTTTTGCGTAGCTTTTTTGCCAAAAATGGGGGAGACGGCTAATGGCGAATCTGCCGAAAGGAGCCGCCGGTGAATTGCTGGCGGCCCGGTATCTTCGTAAGAAGGGATACACCTTGCTGGCGGCCAACTACCGCACCCGCTTTGGTGAGATTGACATAATCGCCGCCAACCGGAAATATATTGCTTTTGTGGAGGTAAAGCAGCGCGACAGCGCGGCAATCTACGCCCCACAGGAGGCGGTGACTCCGGCAAAACAGCAACGGATTATTCGGACGGCGATGCTGTATCTGCAATCCCACGAAACCTCTCTTCAGCCGCGTTTTGACGTGATCGCTATTGTGACCGATCCTAATAACCCGCTGAAGGTGTTGTCGCTGACCCATATTCCCGCCGCTTTTGATGCCGGATGATGTATGCGGCTTTTTGATCTTCATTGTGATACTTTATCCGAACTGTTAAAAACCGGTGGGGACATCCGGCAAAATGATTGCCAGGTGGATTTTGAGCGCGGTACCCGTTTTTCGCCCTGGTTTCAGTGTTTTGCTGTGTGGGTGCGGGATGGCATCTCGCCGGAGCAGGGGAGTTCTCTCTGCCGAGCGATGCTGCTTTTAGCATCCGAATGGGAAGAAAAATACCCGGATGACTTTCATATTCTCCGCCGTCGGCAGGAATTGTTTTCAGCGCCGAAAACCCCTTGTACGGCTATTCTGACCATCGAGAACGGCGGGGTTGCCGCCGGACAGGACACCCTGCCGGATAGTTGGATCTCCGCCGGGGTGAAAATGGTATCCCTCACCTGGAATGGCGCCAATCGCTGGGCACAAGGGTGCAACGGTAATCCGAAACGGGGACTCACCGCCGCCGGCAAGGAGGCGGTATGCGCCTTGGATCGAGCCGGTATTTTGATTGACGTATCCCACCTCAATCGGCGCAGCTTTTGGGACCTTTGTCACACCTCCCACCGGCCGCTGGTTGCCAGTCATACGGCCTCTGCCGCTTTGCGGCCGATTCCACGGAACCTCACCAATACGCAATTCGTGGAGATTCGAAACCGCGGAGGGTTAGTGGGGCTGGATTTTTGCCTGGAGCATATCGGGATTCAGTCGATTGACCGATTTATCGCTCACCTGGAGCATTTCTGGTCGCTCAACGGCCGGAAAACGGTGGCGCTCGGCTGTGATTTTGACGGTATATCTCTGCCGCCGGAATGGAACGGTATGCCGATTCTTGAAACGCTGTATGAGCGTCTTTTACAACGTAATTATGCGGAAAGTCTTATCGATGATTTTTTCTTTGACAATGCTTACCGCTTTTTTAAAACAAACCTAAAGGATGATGAAAATGGTTTATCAAAGTACCCGAAACAATCAAGTGATCGCTACCGCGGCTGAGGCCATTGCGACCGGCATTTCGGCGGAAGGCGGTCTGTTTGTCCCGTCCGAATTTCCGCCGATGACCTTGAGCGAAATTGCGGAGCTCGCCCCGCTTTCTTATAATGGGCGTGCGAAGGTGATCCTTTCGAAATTTCTTACCGATTTTTCTAAGGAGGAATTGTCGGATTGCGTTGATTCAGCTTACACCGTCGAAAAGTTTGGCGCTGATCCCACCCCGGTGGTGACCCTCGAAGACGGAGAACATATTTTAGAGCTGTGGCACGGCCCGACCTGTGCTTTTAAGGATATGGCCTTGCAGATCTTACCGCATCTGATGCGGGTATCGGTCGCGAAAAAGGTGCCGGGGAAAGAGATCGTGATACTCGTTGCCACCTCCGGGGATACCGGCAAAGCGGCGCTGGAGGGATTTAAGGATGCTCCGCATACCCGTATTCTGGTGTTCTATCCTGAAAACGGTGTCAGCCCGATGCAGAAGCTGCAGATGACCACCCAGGAAGGTGAAAACGTAGCCGTTTGCGCCATCCGTGGTAACTTTGACGATGCCCAGACCGGGGTCAAGACTATTTTCACTGACCCGGCCGTAAAGGGGAAACTCGCCGAACACGATATGCTGTTTTCCAGTGCTAACTCTATTAACTGGGGTCGTCTGGTTCCGCAGATTGTGTACTATTTCTCTGCCTACGCCGATCTCCTGAAAGAGGGAAAGGTGAAGGTAGGGGATCCCATTAACGTGGTGGTCCCGACCGGTAACTTCGGCAATATTTTAGCGGCGTATTACGCTAATAAAATGGGTCTGCCGGTCAATAAGTTCATCTGTGCCTCCAACAGCAACAACGTGCTGACCGATTTCTTTAAAACCGGTGAATACGACCGTCGCCGTGAATTTTATGCGACCACCTCTCCGTCGATGGATATTCTCATTTCCTCTAACCTTGAACGGTTGCTGTACGACCTGACCGGTTGTGACGATCAGGCGGTTAGCGGGATGATGAATGAACTGAAAGAAAACGGTCATTACCGTGTTCCGGATGCGGTGAAAAAGCGTTTGCAGGCGCAGTTTGTGGGTGGATTCAGCACCGACGACGAGGTGGCAGAAACCATTCGCGATACCTTTGAAAACCGTGGGTATCTGCTGGATACGCACACGGCGGTTGCGGTGCGGGTGTATGAAAACTACCGCAAGGAAACCGGGGACAAGACCCCGACCGTTATCGCGTCGACCGCCAATCCGTATAAATTTTCTGCCAGTGTTCTGTCAGCGCTGGGTGCGGACGTGACCGGCGCGGATGAATTTGAAAAGGTGGCGCTCCTTCAACAGCATACCGGAGTTCAGGCGCCGGCCTCGCTCCTGTCCCTGAAAGAAAAGAAGGTTCGTTTCCCGCAGGTGTGCGATCGGGAAGGTCAACAGGCGGTTGTATACGAAATGCTCAAGATTGAGGACTGATTTATGGCATTGTTTGTGATCGGAGACGTGCATCTCTCCTTTTCGGTCGATAAGCCAATGCGGATATTTGACGGTTGGGACGGGTTTGAACAGCGGTTAGAGAACAACTGGCGTTCCCTCGTCGCCGATACCGATACGGTGGTGCTTCCCGGAGATATTTCCTGGGGTATGTCCTTAGAGCAGGCGCTGGCGGATTTTCAGTTTCTGCATTCATTGCCCGGTCAAAAGCTGATTTTAAAGGGAAACCACGACTACTGGTGGACCACCCGGCGAAAAATGGACACCTTTTTAGAGGAAAACGGACTTCACACCCTGCGCTTTGTGCATAACGATGCGGTGCCGGTGGAAGGAAAGGTTGCCGTCTGCGGTACCCGTGGCTGGTTTTACGATGCGGAAGCGGATGCGGATAAAAAGGTGTTGCTCCGTGAGGTCGGGCGCCTGGAAACCTCTATTCAGGCGGCGGAAAAGACCGGCCTTGAGCCGGTGGTATTTCTGCATTATCCGCCGGTGTGGGGCGATCAGGTGTGTGAGCCGTTTTTAGAGGTACTACAGAAGCACGGGGTGCGCCGTTGTTACTACGGTCACGTTCACGGTCGCGGCATCCGTCAGGCGTTTAATGGTGACTGGAACGGAGTTCGGTTACAGCTGGCTTCAGCCGACAGTTTGCAGTTTGTTCCGCTTAATATTCCGCTTAAAATAGGGGAGATAAACGGTTAATTAAAAAATTATATAGGTTTTTTAAAAAAATACTGGCATATTCAAAGTGTTCGTGCTATAATAAGTCGGTATGTCACGCGATCCGCCGTTTTTGCGGATTTTTTGCGGTGATAAGCAGAGATACATAATGTGGGAGGAAGTAGTTCATGAGTCTCAAGAATGCAACCAAAAAGGAAAATAATCGCGTCGAATTGGAAATCGAAGTGGATGCCGCTACCTTTAATGCGGCGGTCAATGCCGCTTACAAAAAGGATATCAAGAAGATGAATATCCCGGGTTTCCGCCGTGGCAAAGCGCCCCGCGCTTTTGTTGAAAAGATTTACGGTACCGGCGTGTTCTACGAAACCGCTGTGAACGACGTTTATCCGGCGGCGCTGGATGAAGCGATCAAGGAATCCGGCTATGAGTACGTGGAAGACCAGATCGATTTTGACGTCACTTCGGTGGGCGAGGACGGTCTGAAGTTCACCGCGGTTATCACCGTGAAGCCGGAAGTGAAGCTCGGCGAGTATAAGGGCCTGAAGGCCACCCGCACCGTTGCCCCGGTGACCGATGCCGACGTGGATGCGGAGATCGACCGTCTGCGTGAGCGCAATGCCCGTATGATCTCGGTTGAGGACCGTGCGGCTGAAATGGGCGATACCGTCACCTTCGATTTTGAGGGCTTTGTGGACGGGGAAGCGTTTGAAGGCGGCAAAGCGGAAAATCATTCGCTGCTGCTGGGCTCCGGTCAGTTTATCCCCGGCTTTGAGGAGCAGCTGGTCGGCAAGAAGATCGACGAGGATTGTGACGTGAACGTCACCTTCCCGGATGAGTATCACGCGAAAGAACTCGCCGGCAAACCGGCTGTGTTCCGTTGCAAGATCCATGAGATCCAGACCAAAGAACTGCCGGAACTGAACGACGATTTTGCCAAAGACGTCAGCGATTTTGATACCCTTGACGAGCTGAAGGCGGATGCCCGCAAGAAGCAGGAAGAGCAGCGTGCCGCGGCCGCCGATGAGACGGTCAGCGCGCAGTTGGTGGACGGCCTCATCGGTATTCTGGATGCGGACATTCCGGAAGCGATGTTTGTAAATGCGGTGAACGATGCGGTTCGCGACTTTGATTACCGTCTGCAGTCTCAGGGTCTGAACCTCGAAATGTATATGAAGTATACCGGCATGGATATGGAAGCGTTCCGCGGAAACTTCCGTGAGCAGGCCGAAAAGCAGGTGAAGATGCGCCTGATCCTCGAAGAGATCGCGAAGCTCGAAAACATCGTAGCGTCTGATGAGGATCTCGAGAAGGAATACACTCGCTATGCCGAGATGTACCAAATGGAAGCTGACAAGGTGAAGGCCTTTATCCCTGCTGCTGACCTTGGTAAAGACATTGCGGTGGAAAAAGCGATGGAACTCGTGAAGGAAGCCGCTGTGATCACCGATAAGAAGCCGGCGGCGAAGAAATCGACCGCTTCCAAAGCGAAGAAGGCGGAGGGGGAGGAAGCTCCCAAGAAGCCGGCCGCGAAAAAGACCACGAAAAAGGCGGCGGAAGCCGAGGAAAAATAATCGGTTTTCGTTCGATTAAACCTCAAAAATCTGTCTATACTGTAGGAACGAGCGCCCCGCTGATTGTGAAAGATCGGTCGTGGCGCTGTTCCGGCTTTCAACCCTAAATTGCTATGATGAACGGAGGAATTTCAATGGATCACATGAGTCTTGTCCCTTACGTGGTGGAGCAGACCAGTCACGGCGAGCGTAGTTATGATATTTTCTCCCGGTTGCTTAACGATCGGATCATTATGCTGTCGGACGAGGTGAACGATGCAACGGCATCGTTGGTGGTGGCCCAGCTTTTGTATCTCGAGGGTCAGGATCCGGATAAGGATATTCATCTGTATATCAATAGCCCCGGCGGTTCCATTTCGGCCGGTATGGCGATCTATGACACCATGCAGTTCATCAAATGCGACGTGTCCACCATTTGTGTAGGACTTGCCGCCAGCATGGGCGCTTTTCTGCTGGCCGCCGGCACCAAGGGTAAGCGGCTGTCGTTGCCGCACAGTGAGATTATGATCCACCAGCCGCTCGGCGGGGCCAAGGGTCAGGCCTCGGATATCAAGATCCAGGCGGATCACATTTTGTTTGTCCGCAACCGGATGAATGCGCTGCTCGCTGAAATGACCGGACAGCCGCTGGAGGTTATCGAGCGGGATACCGATCGCGATAACTGGATGACCGCTGACGACGCGGTGCGGTACGGTCTGGTGGATAAGGTGATTTCTCACCGCTAACGAGGTTAAATTTCGCTGAAAGGGAGGGATCTCCGTATGCCGAAAAATCCGAATGAACACGACATTGCCTGTTCCTTTTGCGGGAAAAAGCAGGACGAGGTTTACCGCATTATTGCCGGCCCCGGTGTGTATATCTGTAACGAATGTGTCGAGCTTTGTCGCAACATTTTAGAGGACGGGGAAGCGGTGGCTCAGCAACAGCGTGCCGCCATGAAAAAGGAAGCGGATAAACCGGAACAGTTACTGCGCCCTAAAGAGATCAAAGAGGTGCTGGATTCTTACGTTATCGGACAGGATCGTGCGAAGATTGCCCTTTCGGTAGCGGTTTATAACCACTATAAACGTATTTTCTTCTCGGAGGATATGGATACCGAGGTTGGAAAAAGTAACGTATTGCTTCTCGGTCCTACCGGTGTGGGCAAAACCGCGCTGGCACAGACGCTGGCGAAAGCGCTGGACGTTCCGTTTGCGATTGCGGATGCTACCACCCTGACCGAAACCGGTTACGTGGGTGAGGACGTGGAAAATATCCTGCTTCGCCTCATTCAGGCGGCGGATTTTGACGTCAAAAAAGCGGAACGCGGCATTATCTACGTGGATGAGATCGATAAGATCTCCCGCCGTAGTGAAAACCCCTCCATTACCCGTGACGTGAGTGGTGAGGGTGTTCAGCAGGCGCTTCTGAAAATCCTGGAAGGCACGGTGGCAAACGTTCCGCCCGGAGGCGGCCGTAAGCACCCTCAGCAGGAGTTTATTCAGATTGATACCTCTCGGATTCTGTTTATCCTTGGCGGTGCCTTTGACGGTATCGAAAAGGTGATTGAAAAGCGGGTTGGTTCTGGTGCTATGGGCTTTGGCAACGAGGTGAAATCCCATAAGGACCTCAGCCGCTCGGCGCTGCTCAAGCAGTTGGTGCCGCAGGACCTCGTGAAATACGGCCTTATTCCGGAACTGGTCGGTCGTATGCCGGTTATCACCACCCTGGATGCGCTGAGCGCAGAGGATCTGGTGAAGATTCTGCGTGAGCCGAAAAATGCGATCGTGAAGCAGTATCAGTCGTTGTTCCGTCTGGACGACGTTCAGTTGGAATTTACCGATGATGCCTTGCAAAGCATTGCGGAAAAGACCCTGAAACGGGGAACCGGCGCCCGTGGTCTGCGGTCGATTATGGAGGAGATTTTAACCGAGCTTATGTTTAGCATTCCCTCCGATCCGACCGTTCAGAAGGTGACCATTACCTCGGATACCGTGAAAAACGGAACGGCCCCTGAAATTGTGGTGGACCCGGATAAAAAATCCGGTCGCTTGCTTACCAAAGGTGCCGCCAAACCGGGTCGGCGCAAAGTAAATGTTTGAGAAAAACAGTTGACGGCGCTGATGCACTGTCAACTGTTTTTATAAAAGGAGATTCAGATGACCAAACGTGTTATTCAAACGGCAACCTTACCGCTTCTCCCGCTTCGGGGAATGGTGATGTTCCCGGGTATGCTGTTGCATTTTGACGTCAGCCGAAAAAAGTCAGCGCTGGCGCTGCATGATGCCATGGAAGTGGATCAGACCATTTTCCTGATCGCTCAGCGGAACATCGCCGATGATGATCCGACCATTGACGGATTGTACGATACCGGTGTGGTTGCCAAGGTGCGGCAGATTTTAAAAACCTCTCAGGATACCTTCCGGGTGCTGGTGGAGGGCTTATACCGTGCCCGCATCACCGAAGTGATCAAGGCGGAACCTTTCTTTATGGTTTCGGTTCGGGAACGTCCGGAACCTGCGCGGCTGGAATCCTTGCGCGAGGAAGCACTGATTCGTCAATGTCGGGTGCATTTTGCCACCTATGCGGATTTGGCGCAGGAGGAATTGGCACCGGACGTGTTAATGGGGGTAGCCGCCGCTGACAGAGCCGGCTATCTTGCTGACTATATTGCTGCCAATCTGCCGATGCCGGTGGAGGAAAAGGCGATCGTTCTACAGACCCTGCCGGTGGTTCACCGGGTGGAACTGTTGATGTCCATTTTAAGCCGGGAAACCGAAGTGTTAAAGCTTGAAAAGGATATTCATACCCGTGTGCAGGAGCATATGGATCAGAGCCAGAAGGAATACTATCTGCGGGAACAGATCCGGGTGATCTCGGAGGAGCTGGGGGATAGCGACAATCCCTTAGAAGAAGCGCAGGAATACGAAGAAAAGATCAAAGCATTAGACCTCTCCGACGAAATTGCCGAAGCGTTGCGTAAAGAGGTGGATAAGCTCGGGAAGATGCCTCCCGGCTCTCATGAAGCTACGGTGGTCAGAAATTATCTGGATACCTGTCTCAGTCTGCCGTGGAACAAAGAGGATGAACTGCATCTCGATCTTGAAAATGCCCGCCGTGTGCTGGATCGGGATCATTACGGTCTTGAGAAGGTCAAAGAGCATATTATCGAAACCTTGGCGGTACATAGTTTGTCCACCGAACTTCGCGGACAGGTGCTGTGCCTGGTCGGACCTCCCGGTGTCGGTAAAACCTCGATCGCCCGTTCGATTGCGGAGGCGACCGGCCGAAAATACGTCCGGGTATCGCTCGGCGGTGTTCACGATGAAGCGGAGATCCGCGGTCATCGTCGCACCTACCTCGGCTCGATGCCGGGTCGTATCATTCGTGCTATCCAGCAGGCCGGCACCAAAAATCCGCTGATCTTACTGGATGAGATCGATAAAATGGCCAGCGATTACCGTGGCGATCCCACCTCCGCCATGCTGGAAGTGCTGGATGCCGAGCAGAATAACACCTTCACCGATCATTATCTCGATCTGCCGTTTGATCTGTCCGGGGTGATGTTCATCACCACTGCGAACGATCCGGATGCCATTCCGGCGCCGCTTTATGACCGTATGGATATGATTCGTCTGCCCAGTTATACGGCGGAGGAAAAATTTCATATCGCCAAGGGCTATCTGGTAAAAAAACAGCTTAAACGTAGCGGGATTACCGGTCGTCAGCTTCGGATCACCGACGGGGCGATCCGTCTGCTTATTGAAGGATATACCCGGGAAGCCGGTGTTCGCGAACTGGAACGGACCATTGGTCGCATCTGCCGTAAGGTTGCTAAAAAACTGGTGGCAGGGGAATGTAAATCGGTCACCGTTAAGGACCCGCAAACCTTACTCGGTCCCCGCAAATACCGTGAGGACAAGGAAAAGGTTCGCGATCAGGTTGGGGTGGTGAATGGACTTGCCTGGACCGCTGTCGGCGGAGAAACCATGCCGATTGAGGTTGCCATTATGGATGGCACCGGTAAGATCGAACTGACCGGTTCGCTCGGCGACGTGATGAAGGAATCGGCGCACACCGCGATCAGCTACGTTCGTGCTCATGCGGCGGATTGGAATATCGATAGAGATTTTTACAAAACGAAGGATATCCATATCCACGTCCCGGAAGGCGCCGTACCGAAGGACGGTCCTTCCGCCGGGGTCACTATGGCGACCGCGATCATCTCCGCTTTGACCGGTATTCCGGTGAAGGGGGACGTCGCGATGACCGGGGAGATCACCTTGCGCGGTCGGGTGTTGCCGATCGGCGGACTCCGTGAAAAAACTATGGCGGCGTATACCCACCACATGAAAACGGTCATCATTCCGCAGGACAACGAACCGGACCTCGAAGAGGTGGATACCGAGGTGAAAAAACACGTTCTGTTTATCCCGGTCGACCGTTTGGATACGGTGCTGGAAAATGCGCTGAACCGTAAAGGAGTAACCTTATGAAGATCGAAACCGCCGTTTTTGAACTTTCGGCAGGACTTTCTAGCCAGTTGCCGGAAAGCACCTTGCCGGAAATCGCCTTTTCCGGTCGTTCCAACGTCGGAAAATCCAGTCTTATCAACCGTTTGTTAAACCGAAAAACGCTGGCGCGTACCAGCGCCACCCCCGGCAAAACGGCGACGGTGAACTTCTATAAGCTGAACACCTTGCGGCTGGTTGATCTACCGGGATACGGGTACGCCAAGGTGTCCGATGCGGAAAAGAAACGCTGGCGGGACCTTATCGGCGGGTATCTTAACGATGATCGCGATCTGCGGCTTGTTATGCAGCTCCTCGACATCCGGCATCAGCCGTCGGTGGACGATGTACAGATGATCGATTTTTTGATCGAAACCGAAACGCCGTTTATGGTAGTACTTACCAAAGCGGATAAACTCGGAAAAAAGGCGCTTAAAGAACGGCTTCAAGCGTTTGAAGAGTTTTTTGCGGATTATGAGGGTATATTCTACCTGCCTTTTTCCGCTTTAAACGGGGAAGGGACCGATCGCCTTCGCGAGATCATCGATGAGGTGACCTTACCTGTTGACAACGCTTGACAAAACGGGAATCTTGCCGTATACTGAATGAAGTAAAGACGTTGAAGGGAATTGAAGTGACTTAACACCGCTTGCAGAGAGAACGGTTGTGTTGAAAACACGCTGTGAGACCGTTTACGTCGGTGGGTTACGTGCCGTCCCGGAGTCCCGATGCGACGAGTGTCGGCGTTTACCCGCGTTAAGGGTGTGAAAGAGGCATAAACCGTGTGGTTTGTGCAATTTGGGTGGTACCGCGGAACCTCCGTCCCATTATTGGGGCGGAGGTATCTTTATTTTTGGGAGGAAATATCCGTATGCAATGGACCGGCTTGAACGAACTCAGAGAAAAATACCTGTCTTTTTATGAATCCAAGGGGCATTTACGCCTGCCCAGCTTTTCGCTGGTGCCAAACGGCGACAAATCCCTTTTGCTCATCAACTCGGGTATGGCGCCGATGAAAAAGTATTTCACCGGGGAGATCACCCCGCCGCGCAAACGGGTGACCACCTGCCAGAAGTGTATCCGCACCCCGGATATTGAGCGTGTGGGTAAGACCGCGCGCCACGGCACCTATTTTGAGATGCTGGGCAACTTCAGTTTTGGTGACTATTTCAAACATGAAGCGACCGCCTGGGCGTGGGAATTCTGCACCAAGGTACTGGAATTGCCGCAGGACCGCATTCATATCAGTATTTATGAAAACGATGAAGAAGCGTTTGACATCTGGACAAAAGAAGTCGGTGTTTCTCCGGATCATATCGTGCGCCTCGGCAAAGAGGATAACTTCTGGGAACACGGCTCCGGCCCGTGCGGTCCTTGCTCGGAACTGCATTTTGACCGTGGCGAGGAGTACGGTTGCGGTTCTCCGACTTGTGGGGTCGGTTGTGATTGCGACCGGTACGTGGAGTTTTGGAATCTGGTGTTTACCCAGTTTGATAACGATGGAAACGGAAATTACACCCCGCTGGATCACCCCAATATCGATACCGGTATGGGGCTTGAACGCCTTGCCTGCATTATGCAGGGGGTGGCTAACCTCTTTGAGGTGGACACCGTTCAGAATATTATGAAGCACATCAGCCGGATCGCCGGGGTGAACTACCACGACGACGAAAAGCAGGACGTGTCCCTTCGGGTGGTGACCGACCATATCCGTTCCACCGTTTTTATGATCGGGGACGGGGTTATGCCGTCCAACGAAGGCCGCGGATACGTGTTGCGCCGTCTTTTGCGGCGTGCCGCCCGTCACGGCCGTTTGCTGGGTATCGGCGAGCCGTTCCTGTATCAGGTGGCTGAAACGGTGATTGCGGAAAATCGCTCCGCTTATCCGGAATTGGCTGAAAAACAGGAGTTTATTCAAAAACTCATTCATACCGAAGAAATCGCCTTCGGCAAAACCATCGACAGCGGTCTGGCGCTGTTAGACGAGATGCTGAAAGGATTGGAAGGTACCGTGCTGTCCGGTGCGGATGCTTTCAAACTGTACGACACCTACGGTTTCCCGCTGGACCTTACTGAGGATATTCTGTCAGAGCGAGGGCTCACCGTGGATGCGGATGCGTTTGCCGAACTGATGCAGGAGCAGAAGGTTCGTGCGAGAAACGCCCGTAAGGATGCCGGTGCGGACGCCTGGAAGGGCGGCGCCAGCGCGGCGGAGAAGCTGGAAAAGACCGATTTTGTCGGCTATAATAACTTGAAAATTGATGCCAAGGTGGTGGCGATTCTTTCCGGTGATGATCTGGTGCAGAGTGTCGCCGAAGGCGAATCCGCCGCTATCGTGCTGGACACCACCCCGTTTTATGCGGAAAGCGGCGGTCAGGTGGGCGATCGCGGTGCCATTGTCACCGGTAATGGTTCTTTTGTGGTGGAAAACACCGGCAAGACCCATAGCGGGGTTATTCTGCATAGCGGTGAGGTGCAAAACGGCGCTCTTTGTGTCGGCGATACGGTGACCGCCGAGGTGACGGCGATGACCCGCCTGGATACCCAGCGTAACCATACCGCGGCTCACCTGTTGCAGGCGGCGCTCCGTCAGGTGCTCGGCAATCACGTGCAGCAGGCGGGACAGTTGGTGAACGATAGCCGTATGCGGTTTGACTTTACCCATTTCTCGGCGATGACAGCGGATGAGATTCAAAAGACCGAAGCACTTGTCAATGAATGGATTCTTAAGAATATCCAGACCGATATTCGGGAAATGCCGATCGAAGAAGCGAAAAAACTCGGAGCTATGGCGCTGTTTGGTGAAAAATACGGCGACGTTGTGCGGGTGGTTGCGGTTCCGGAGGTATCTGTGGAATTCTGTGGCGGTACCCACGCCGGTTCTACCGGGGAACTGGGTCTTTTCCGTATCCTGTCCGAAAGCTCGGTAGCCGCCGGTGTGCGCCGTATTGAAGCGGTGACCGGTCGGCACGTGCTGGATCAGCTCAATAAGCAGGTGGCACTGATGCAGGAAACTGCCGGGATTCTCAAAGCTTCCCGTCCGGAAGAGGTGGCCCGCCGTGCTGAACAGGTTATGGCGGAGCTGAAGTCGCTGGAAAAAGAACTGGGGGAGATCAAGGCCTCCCAGAGCGCTGATAAGGTCCGCGGGATGCTGGATCAAGCCGAAGAGGTGGGATGTGTCCGCCTGGTGACCGCCGAGCTTCCCGGTCTTGCCGGAGACGGTATTCGTGATCTGTGCGAAAGCTGTCGCGATATCGCCGGAAATAATGCCGTAGTGGTACTCGCCGGTGTGGGTGAGGATAACGTCACCTTCGGTTGCTACTGCGCTCCCGATGCCATTAAAGCCGGGATGAATGCCGGTAAATTAGTGCGTGAGATTGCGATTCTTGCCGGCGGTAAGGGTGGCGGCCGCCCGGATATCGCTATGGCCGGCGGTAAGGACGTTGCTGCAGTGCCGAATGCGCTCAAAGCGGCGGCGGACCTTGTCCGCGGATTTCTTAATAACTAACCAATAAGAGGTGTCAGCTATGGATTGC
This sequence comes from Clostridia bacterium, assembly GCA_017442265.1. Taxonomy (GTDB): domain Bacteria; phylum Bacillota; class Clostridia; order Oscillospirales; family Acutalibacteraceae; genus URNF01. The sequence goes on from JAFSAC010000002.1 coordinate 23,425, forward strand.
TTATTCTGTAAGATTTGTGAGAAGGAGATCCCTTCGAAGGTTGTCTATGAGGACGATAAGATTTTAGCGTTTTATGATATCGACCCGAAAGCCCCGGTGCATTTTCTGGTGATCCCGAAAGAGCATATTGCCGGCGCATCCGCCTTAAATGCGGAAAACGCCGGAGTGGTGGCTTATATCTATGCTAAAATTGCTGAAATTACGGCAAAAATGGGGATTTCTTCTTACCGGGTGGTCACTAACTGCGGTCCGGATGCCGGACAAACGGTGTTTCATCTGCATTTTCACGTGCTGGCCGGCGGTCCTTTGGGAGAGATGGCATAATCATGAATTTTGTCACGGTAGACCTCGAATGGAACGGCTCGTACGTCAAAAAGGTGCACGGGTACTTCAATGAGATCATTGAGATCGGTGCGGTGAAGCTGGATGAAAATTTGCGGGAAATTGACCGCTTTCAAGCGATCATTCGTCCGGCAGTGAGTAAAAAACTAACCGCTCTTGTCACCGATCTTACCAACATCACCGACGAGGACCTCTCAGACGGCGGTACCTTCACCGGCGCTATGGCGGCGTTTCGCAAGTGGATCGGCAAAAAAGAAACGGTGATTCTCACCTGGAGCACCACCGATCTGCTGGTGTTTTTAGAAAATTACCGCTACTTCTGTAAAACCGACGAGATTCCCTTTATGACCGCCTACGTGGATCTGCAGGCGTATTATCAACGTCAGCGTGAGCTTCCCGCATCCCAGCAGGTGGGACTGAGCCGTGCTTGTGAGGAATTGGGGATCAACGGAGAAGACGTGGCGCATCATCGGGCACTGGGGGATGCGATCCTGACCGGCCGTATCCTGCAAAAGGTGTATGAGGCGGATACATTCATAAAAACCCTTTGCAAAGCGGATGATGACTTTTATCGCCGTATCACCTTTAAAAACACCTTTGTGACCGACCCCGAAAGCCCGCTTGTTAAGAAGGAATATCTTCGTTTTTGCTGTTCGGAGTGCGGAAAAAGGATTCAATTTAAGAAAAAATGGCGCCCTCGACACCGGGCGATCGCGGCGGAAGGGATTTGTACCGGCTGTGAAAAAAAGTTCACCGCCCAGGTGCAGATCAAACAGAAGTACGATTCGGTGGACGTAAAACGGAAACTGCTTCCGATAAAGGAAGTGGAAGATACAGAAAATAATCAGGAAGGGAAGAAAGAACATGTCCAAGAAATTTGACAAGCAGACCAAGAAACTCAGCGGATTTATGAACGAATTTAAGGCCTTTGCCATGCGCGGTAACGTGCTGGATCTGGCGGTCGGTGTTATCATCGGCGGCGCGTTCCAGAAAATTGTCACCTCGGTGGTAAACGATCTGGTGATGCCGTTTATCGGTCTTTTGACCGGCGGGCTGAATTTCACCGATCAGTTTGTGGTGCTGAAACTCCCGGAGGGGGTTGAGCGCGCCCAGATCACCTCGATTGAAATCGCCAAAGAGCTGGGGGCTACCACCTGGAATTACGGCGCATTCATTTCGGCCGTGGTGGATTTCCTTATCATGGCGTTTGTCATCTTCCTGCTTGTTAAGGGGCTTAACACCCTCCTTGACTCTCGCAAGAAGAAGGTGGAAGAGGAAGCGGCCGCTCCCGCTCCGACCACTAAGGTTTGCCCGTTCTGTAAGAGCGAGATTGCTATCGATGCGGTTCGTTGCCCGCATTGTACTTCGGAACTCACCGAATAAGGTACATAAAAAAGCACCGGCTAACGTTAGCCGGTGCTTTTTTTCATTTAATCACTGTTTTTCTTGATACCGGGCGAGGGTCATACGGGCGCAATTATACACGTCGCCGCCGCCCATAGTGAGCACCAAATCTCCCGGTTGCACCTGATCGCTTACAAATTCCGCGATTTCGGGGAAGGTGGCAAGGTAGGTAGCACCGTCAATCTGTTCGGTGATCTGGGTGGAATGAACCTTCCAGGTGTTTTGCTCCCGCGAACCCATAATATCACTGACGATCACCCGATCCGCCGCACTCAGCGCCTCGGCAAATTCCTTCAGATGCCGTGCGGTGCGGGAGAAGGTGAAAGGTTGAAAGATCGCCCACAAGCGGCCGTCTGTCAGCTTTTTAGCGGTAGCAATGGTGGCGGTGATTTCGGTTGGGTGATGGGCGTAATCGTCAATAAAGGTAACGCCGTTTGCTTCACCGACCTTTTCAAACCGTCTGCCGGCACCGCCAAAGGAGCGGAGTCCCGCCTCGATCTGCTCGGGGGTGGCGCCGCAAAGATAGGCAGCGGCTGCGGCGGCGAGAGAATTGAGTACGTTATGTTCACCAGGAACACCCAGTGAAACGGTACAAAGCTTTTCGCCGTGATGAATCAGATCATAACCATAATAAGAACCGCGGATCGGTTTCACGTTCTCCGCACACCAATCACAATCCTTTGATAATCCGTAGGAAATGCCTTTTTGACGGATGTCAGCCGGTAGCGTTTCTAATGCCTTTAGAGTATTTTCATCTGCAGCATTGTAGATGAGGGTGCCGGTAGTTTTAGCGGCAAATTTCGCAAAGGAAGCGATGATGTTTTGAAGATTTCCGAAATAATCCAGGTGATCCGCATCAATGTTTAAAATAATGGAGATCGCCGGGGTCATCGCTTGATAGTGATCCTGGAATTCGCACGCTTCACATACGAAAAGATCGCTTTTTCCGGATCGCCCGTTCGCGTTGATGAGGGGAAGCCGCCCGCCGATAAACAAGCTGGGGTCGAGATCCGCTCCCAGTAAAATCTGCGCCAGCATGGAGGAGGTAGTGGTTTTTCCGTGGGTGCCGGCCACCGCTACCGCTCTATCGTACTGGCGGGTGATCCAGCCGAGCAGTTGAGCGCGCTCAATCATTGGGATATTCCGTTTCACCGCTTCCATACGCTCCGGGTTGTCCTCAGGGATCGCGGTGGTATATACCACCAAATCGGCGTTGCCGATGTTTTCGGCACGCTGTCCCAAAACGACCGGAATGCCGAGTCCTTTTAAGCGGATAACGTTATCCGATTCGTTATTATCCGAGCCGGTGAGGGAGTACCCCCGGCTATGCAAAATCTCAGCCAGCGGACACATACCCGATCCGCCGATGCCGATAAAATGAATGAGATGAACACCTTTTAATAAATCCTCGTTGTTCATAACGTCGACGTTCCTTTCCTGAATTATCTTTATTATATTGCCATTTTCAGGAAAAGAAAACCCCTTTTTTGTTATTTTAGAGAAAAAATGTTTTGGAAGTGAAAAGGTTGAAAAAAATCACGGTTCAGGCATTGCAAAAAAGCGGTAAAAATGCTATAATTTTTGTTGTATAACCTGAAAGGAGAACGGTATGCCGGACATCAAGCAGATTACCGCGAAGGAATGGGCAGAACAACGGGTTTTTGTGGATAAAATCCGCACCTATTTCTCGATGCATAAACGAAATAATACGCCGCTTGCCTGCGTGCGCACCTTCGGCTGTCAGCAGAACGTTTCCGATTCCGAACGGATCAAGGGAATGCTCAGCGAAATGGGATTCGGCTTTACCGAATCTCCCGATGATGCCGATTTTATCCTGTTTAACACCTGCGCGGTGCGGGAACATGCGGTAGACCGTGTCTTTGGTAACGTTGGCGCACTGAAAGCGATCAAGACCCGTTACCCGGACACCCTGATTGCGGTTTGCGGCTGTATGGTTCAGCAAAAACACGTTGCCAAACGCTTAAAAGAGCATTTTCCCTTCGTGGGTCTGGTGTTTGGTACCCACGTGGTGCATCAATTCCCGGAACTTGTGTGGCAGTCGTTGCAGAGTCGCTCTCAACATACCGTTACCCCCGATATGGACGGGGTAATTGTAGAGGATTTCCCGGTTGTGCGTGACGGTACTTTCAAAGCGTTTGTACCGATTATGTACGGTTGTAATAACTTTTGCACCTACTGTATCGTGCCGCATGTACGTGGGCGGGAGCGAAGCCGTGACCCGGAACGGATTTTAAGGGAGATCGGTGATTTGGTTCAAGCCGGTTATAAGGATATTACCCTGGTTGGTCAAAACGTGAATTCCTACGGAAAAGGGGAGGCGCACGGAATTGATTTTCCCGAGCTGTTGCGTCGTGCGGATGAAATCGAGGGGGATTTCCTCCTCCGGTTTATGACCTCTCACCCGAAGGATGCGACAAAACGGCTGTTTGATACTATTGCACAAAGCCGGAAAATATCTCATCATTTTCATTTGCCGGTTCAGTCGGGCAGTGACCGTATTTTAAAGGAAATGAACCGCCGTTACACCAGAGAACAGTATTTGTCGCTGGTATCCTATGCCCGGCAGGTAATTCCGGATATCTCGTTCACCAGCGATATCATTGTTGGCTTCCCCGGTGAAACGAGGGAGGACTTTGAAGAGACGTTATCCCTTGTAAAGGAAGTTGGCTTTACATCCTTGTTCACCTTCATTTACTCGCCACGGGTGGGTACGCCGGCGGCGTCTATGCCGGACCCGGTGGATAAAGCGGAGAAAACCGCCTGGTTACAGGAACTGACCGCTTTGCAACAGGAGATCTCCGGGGAGCGGTTATCCAAACTGATCGGGACCACCCACCGGGTGTTAATCGAGCGGGAAGCGGAGGGGTATCTGGAAGCCCGGCTTTCCGAAAACAGCGTGGTGCGGGTGGAAGGACAGCCGGAACTGATCGGCTCCTATGCCGAGGTAGAGATCACCGCCGCGCGCAGCTGGATCATTGAAGGAAAAATTCATTCGGTTGAACCGAAATAGAGAAAGGATTGTTTTTTTATGCAGGATATTTTGGAACTCGCTAAAACGTTGGGACATGCCATTCAGGCGGATGAACGGTATCTGAAGGTTCGTGCCGCCCAGGAGGGTGCGGATAAAGACGAGGCGCTTCAGGAGCTGATCGGTCAGTTTAATTTAAAGCGCATTGCGATGAACGCAGAAACCGCGAAAGGCGAAGCGGAAAAGGATTCGGAGAAATACCGCCAGCTGGATAGTGAAATGCGGGAAATCTATGCAAAGATTATGGAAAACCCGAATATGAAAGCGTATCAGGTTGCGAAAACCGATCTGGATCTGCTCACCCGTTCGGTGATGACCATTGTCAATATGTCGATCCAGGGTATGGATCCTGACACCTATGAAGAAAACAGCGGCTGCAGCGGGGATTGTTCCGCTTGCGGCGGTTGCCACTAATCTGAAACGAAAAGAGGATATCACAGAAATGGCCGAATTCACCCCGATGATGAAACAGTATCTGGATATCAAAAAACAACACGAAAACTGCATCCTGTTTTTCCGACTCGGAGATTTTTATGAAATGTTTTTTGACGATGCCGAGGTGGTGTCGCGTGAGCTGGAGCTGACCCTGACCGGTAAGGACTGCGGTCAGAAAGAGCGTGCTCCGATGTGCGGTGTGCCGTTTCACAGTTGTGAGTCGTATATTGCGCGGCTGGTGCAAAAAGGATACAAGGTAGCTATCTGCGAACAAACCGAAGACCCGGCGCTGGCTAAAGGGCTGGTGAAAAGGGACGTTGTCCGTATTATCACCCCCGG